>JBIKSY010000337.1:0-4043 GCA_044348365.1 Chthoniobacteraceae bacterium | reverse complement strand
GCCGCGAGTGCGAACCCGCACCAAAGCAGCGCCTCGAAAAAGTAGTTGGGGTGGCGCGAATAGTTCCAGAGGCCAGCCTGACACACGGCCCCTTTGTTCTGCGGCTTGTTTTTGAAGGACTGCATCTGCCAGTCGGCAGCGGTCTCCCCAATCAACGCGATGGCGGCGATTGCGAGTCCGGCGAGTTCTAGTGGATGGAGCTCAGGGGCTGGATTGAAGGCGGCCAGAAGGAAGGGGAGCGAAAAGAGGACGACCAGCACCGCCTGCATTTCAAAAAAAAGCAGGAACATCCAGGGGCCCTTCCACCGGTCCCGCAGCGCCTCGTACCGGACGTCTTCCCTCGGATGATGTCCGAGGACACGCACGAGAATATAGGTGCCGAGGCGCAGACTCCAAGCGGTCCCGAGCGTTAGAAAGGCGGCCTTTCTCGCCAAAGGAGCCGGGGCGTTCCATGCGTAGAGTGGGGCGAGGACCGCGACGCCGTAGGAGAAGGCGACGTCGAGAAAGCTGTAGTTTTTAATGCGGACGCAAATCGCCCAGACAAGGGCGAAGGCCACAACGCAGAGGATCGAACCGAGTCCCAAGAGAGTGAGCATAAGGGGAATGGGATACTGCTAATTGGAGGGGGGGCGCAGGAGGAGCGCCTCCAGCGGGGCGTCCGGCCGAAGCTGAAACAGCTTCCAAAGCAGGTAGGCGGCCATGGCGATGTTGCCCAGCAGGAGGATGGCAATGAGCCAGACCAGTCTGCGGAGGAAGCCGGTCTCCTTGTAGGCCAACCAAACGTAAAAGGTGAGGAAGGCAAAGTAGGTGTCAAACAGGGTGGCCACAAACCAGGGATGCCCGTACACCTCGCGGGGGATGGCCCAGAGCGGGGTGATGCTCCCCGCCCACGTGGTGACTGCCAGCATGGAAAGCAGCACCAGGCTGAAGGCGATTCGTAGAAACCAGATCATCGTGCTTCTTGGAGGTTTTGCGCGGTGCTCCGCCGGTTTAGTAGGCCGTGTGCAGCGTGCTGTTGTTGGGCCTGGTGTAGACGCCCTGAACCACGCTGATGTTACGTGAGGCGAATGCGGCTTCGCAGTACTGGAGGTAGTAGTTCCATTTGCGCACAAAGCGCCCGTCGAATCCGAGCGCCGCGACGGCGTCGAGCTTCGAGTTGAATTGCTCCCACCAGACGTGCAGCGTTTTGGCATAGGAGGCCCCGAGGTCCTCGAGTTCGTGGAGGGTCAGGTCGCCGGTTCGGTTGAACGCCTCGCTGACCCTGCCGAGGCTCAGCAGCAGAGAGCCCGGAAAGATGTGTTTCTGGATCCAGTCCACCCCTTTTCGTAACTGCGCGTGTCGCGAATCCGGTACGGTGATGAACTGGAGTCCGATGAGGCCAGTGGGTTTGAGCAGTTGATTGAGCTTTGAAAGGTAGGTCTCCAAGTATCTGTCGCCCAGAGCCTCCATCATTTCAATGGAGACGATCTTGTCAAAGGAGCCGGTCAGCAACCGGTAATCCTGGAGCAGGATTTGGATTTTGTCGGAAAGGCCGGCGTCCTCGAAGCGCTGGCGCGCCAGTTTGAACTGTTCCTCAGATATGGTGATGGTGGTGACCCGGCAGCCGTAGTTTTTGGCGGCGTGCAGGCTGAACCCGCCCCAGCCGCTGCCAATTTCGAGGACGTGATCTCCGGGGTGGAGGCGCAGCTTTTGGCAGAGCGCGTCGTACTTGGCAAACTGCGCGGCCTCAAGCGACTGTCCTGGCGCGGTGTAGCGGGCGCTCGAGTAGGTCAGCGTTGGGTCGAGCCAGAGGCGGTAAAATTCGTTGCCCAAATCGTAGTGTTCCGAGATGTTGCGGCGGCTGGTGGCGAGGCTGTTGGGGCGGAGCCAGTGCTGGATTTGGTTGTAGCCCTTGAGAATGTTGAAAAACAGGGTGCGCACCTTGGTGCCCGACATGGAGGGGAGGTGGTTGACGTTTGCGATGGCCCACGAGATGACCCGTTCGATGCTGTCGGTTTCCCAGTCCCCGTCGACGTAGGATTCGCCGAAGCCGATGTCCCCGAAGAGGACGCATTTTTGGAAGAAGACCGGGTTCCGGACCGTAATCCGGGCGCTGACGGCGGCACCTGAAAGGCCGAATTCGAGGACCGAGCCGTCGGGGAGTTCGAGCCGCAGCTGTCCCTGGGTGAGCGAGGAGAAAACCCGCAGAAGGAGGCCTTGGTAGAAGGGAAACGAAGCGTGCACGCCGCTTGTGCTCAGGGTGGGGGCGGTGACGGTTTCGTTCATGGGGTTTCTTTGGCGATGGAGGAGTGAGGATGGAGCACATCCCTCTGGAGGTGCGCGTTGGCGGCTTTGGGGTGAAACGGGAGACGCTTCAACCAGAGCAACAGCGCTTGCCAGTGGATGAGGAAGATAACCTTAAGTGTCAGGAAGGGAAACTTGAGCGTCAGCCAGGCGAGGCGCGAGGAGGTGAGGGGCACCCGGGTGCCGGTGAGTGTACTGAGCAGGACCGTATTCTCGCCCTGCAGGTCGTTGATGTGGATTTCTAGGGCGCCTCCGGGCACACGCAGCTTGAAGTCAAAATCAAGGTCCAAGGCGGAAAAAGGGGACACGTAGAAGTGTTTAGGCGTGCGCAGGCGGAAGACCCCTTCGGAGTCCGGGGCGGCGAGCAGATAGGGTTTCATCTCGCCGAAGGTGTTGCCGACCTGTGCCAATGCACAAAGTGGCGCCCCTGTGGCGTCGAAGCAGAAATAGAAGGAGACGGGGTTGAAGATGTAGCCCAGCACCCTAGGTAGGGTGAGGAGGATGGCGCGGCCGTCCTCGGGAAAGGCAACCCCGTGCTGGGCGAGGTAGGCGGCGAGGTTTTGTTTCACGCTCCCGCCAGCGCCGGCGACGGTTAGGTGGTCGCGGTCCCTGAAAGTGTAAAGATTGAAGCGATTGTGGCTGAGTGCTTTGATCTTGGAGCAGATGTTCGGCACCTCGTCCAGGTCCAGACAGAACAGAAACAGGCTGTAGGTGAAGCGGTGTTCCTTGGGCGTGAGGCGGTGGTGCATCACGGTGCACTCGTAGAGGCACGAGCGGGAGTCTTCGCCAACAGTGTGCGCCCTCACTCCCACAAGCGTTCTCCGGTGATCGCTCGCGCACAATCCAGGGCGCTGGTGAAGCCGTCCTCGTGGAAGCCGTACTTAAACCAGGCACCGGCGTAGAAAGTGGTTTGCGAGGAGGTGTGCTGGTTGAGCGCTGGGAGTTTCTTTTGGGCGGCCGTTGCGGCGCAGTTGAAAAGTGGATGCTCGTACTGGATGCGGCGCAGCACCCGGCTCTGGTCGATTTCCGCCTCGGCGTTGAGGGAGACAAAGTAGTCTTGTTTGTCGGAGACCCCCTGGAGCCGGTTCATCCAGTAGTGGATGGTGGGCTGCGCCGGTTGGCCGGTGGGGGAGGCGAGCCGGTAGTTCCAGGATGCCCAACAGCGGCGCGTTCCCGGCATGACCGAGGTGTCTGTGTGCACCGTGGCCGTGTTGGGCTGGTACTTGAACGCCGAGAGAAGCCGCTGTTCCAAGTCGGTGGGATCTTCGAGCAGACGCAGCGCCTGGTCGCCGTGGCAGGCTAGGATGACCTTGTCGACGGTTTCGATCGAGCCGTCTGCAAAGGTGATGCGTACGCCTCTGCCGGGACGTGCCACGCGGACCGCCCTCCGGTTGAGCTGGACCTTGTCGCGGAAGGGGGCCGTTATTTTGGGCACATAGGTACGCGAACCGTTGGTGACGGTCCTCCAAGGATGCTGCGTGCGGAGTCCCAAAAAGCCGTGGTTGTGCCAGAAACGCAGCAGGGTGAGCGCGGGAAACTCAAGCATGAGGTCGGGCGGGGTTGACCACACCGCGCTGCTCATGGGAATGAGGTAGCGGACCAATAGATCCTCTCCGTAGCCGCGGGCCGCGACATACTGAGCGAGGGTCATCCTCTCAAAGCGCGGGTCTGTGAGCGCGGCGACCGCCTCCTCGTTGAATCGATTGATTGTGAGCAGCAGTCTCCAGAAGCCCGGATTGAGGAGGTTGCGACGTTGTCCG
>JBIKSY010000368.1:0-3366 GCA_044348365.1 Chthoniobacteraceae bacterium | reverse complement strand
GCTGAATCTAGAAATGTCATACAGACACCTGTCTGACATTTCTACTGCGCCCGCCAGAGGTGCTTGGCGTACCGCTTACCGAAAATCCATCATTTTCAGCCTGCCAATATCGAGAAGGCTGCAGGACGTTCCTACGCAGACCTCTCTATTTTCAGCCGCTCAGCCAGCCATACCTTGATGATGGACTGCCGCGTCACACCCACCCTGTCTGCTTCTCTGTCCAGGTTCTCGATCATCCAAATGGGGAGGTCCACGTTTACGCGTTTCTGTTCAAGGTTTGGTCTTCTCGCCGTTGAAATATCCAGGTGAGGCAGGAGATCCGCTCCAGAGTTAAATATTTCATCAAGTTGTTCTGCTTTCATGTTATAAATCCTCCTCGTTAGTTCTGCTTCGACGGGCTGAAATGATCCGGATTTTTGAATCTCTCTCTGTAAAAAACACGCTCCAGACCCTCTCCTCTAGTCTGGCAATCAGGGCGAATCTGGGCTCCGTGTCGCTCTTTGCTTGGATCTGTAGGGCGTAAAGGTCTTTCCAAAGCTCTTGAGCCTGGACGAAGTCGATGCCGTGCTTGGTGCGGTTAGCTTCACTTTTGGCTGGATCGAACTCGAAATCCATTTCTATCCCCTATTTATACCTTAATGCCGCTAATTTTGCAACTCCACGCTTTCGCAGTGCCTGAGAAAACCCACTGCTGTCAAACCACCTGCCGAGTTTTGAAAAAGGCGTCCGAAACGTCCGAGGCCATGACTCGTGGAAAATAGACCCGGTATGGTTCTTTCGGGAACCGGCAACGGAAATGGGCTTTAGGACCGCCGGTGGTTGGTCCATGCGCAAAGATGCCGCGGGAATAATTTCCGCCGGCCCACTTACAACACTGGGAGCGACGCGGCTGCCTTTTTCAAAGAGTCCAAGCCAACATGTGTATAGTGGGCGCTCATTTGCTCGCTGTCGTGACCTACAAGCTCCATGACTGCCGCTTCGGGTATACCGGCTTCCTTCATCATAGAAACAGTGGTGTGGCGTAGCGAGTGGAAGCTCAAGCCTGTCCGAGCGGCGGGCGTACGTTTTGGCTTTTTAGTAGTGCTTTTCTCCCAAGTTCTCTTTTGCCTCAGACCAGCCTTGGCCATGAGGTCTCCAAACTGCTTCGACAGTGTCGAGGTTTTGTCTGTTCTCGTTACGCTTTCAAAGGCGCGACTGTGAATCGGGCCGGTTCGAGCATTGCGGGCGTTGTAGAGTTTGATGTGTGCGAGGAGGGAGGGAGCGATGGGCACGGTGATGTGCTTCTTTGTCTTTCGGGCGACCAGCTGAATTTCCATTCGGTTCAGATCTATATTTTCCCAAGTCAGCATTGCCAGGTCACCCAACCTTTGCCCAGTGTACAGTCCGAATCGAATGAGGCTTTGCATCTCCTCGTCGGCAACCGCTATAAGCTTGCGAAGGTCTTCCAGCGTGAATGGAGAGCGAATGACCGGCTTATCTTTTTTAGCAACCTTGACAAACTCTGTTGGGTCCTCGTCCACAATTCGATCCTCTCGAGCCGCATTAAAAAGCATCCGGAGGCACTTCAGGTCATGGTTCACGGTCTTTGACGTGAGTGTCTGAGCCTCACTGTTACGAAAGGAGATGACATCCTCTTTGGTGATTTCCGTCATTTCATCATCGGCTTTTGCTCCAAGGAACGAGAGGAATTTTCTGACGGTTCCCGAGCAAAACTCGTAGGTTGCCCTACCCACCTCCGTTTTTTTTGTCTCCAGCCAAGATGCTGAATATTGCCTAAAGGAGTGGGTGGGGATGCCCTGGCCATTGACCTCTTTGTGCAGCGCCGTGATGGCGGCACGCACTTGTCGAGTTGACCTGCGCTTGTTGGCCGCCTCCTCGAACGCGGAGGCGACTTTTTCAGCTTCCCTTCGGTTCGTTTGACGCGTGCTTCGGTTTCTCCTCTTGCCGTTGAGGTCGTAGAATCCGGCGATGAAATATTTTGATTTTGGATGCTTCCAAAGGAACGCCATAGGTAAGACCATAGGTAATACCTTCCGTTGCTGTCCAGAGCTATCCAGAAATGTGTAAGTCTCTAAAAATGAGATCACGGCGGACACTGGCGGACACTCGGTGTCGAATTCTTGGTTCGATTCCAAGGCGGTGCACTTTCCTGATGAGTAACGTGGCTGACCGGTGGGTCGGCACACTCTCGCCGTTGACTCGCAAAAGCCTGACTCCACGGTTTGAAAATGAGCGCTCTGGCAGGCATCTTCCTTGAGTTGACAGTCTTTTTTTTTGGTCGATGTCCTCCTGCACTGGACGGGCGAGGTCATTGTGTTTTTGTGCACTTTAGGGCGCCAAAAGCCTGTCTTTGGAATGTGGAGAAACAACGGATTGGCCACGTCCGTTTCGTCCCTGAAGGCGAGCCATTTGGTCGGACTCGCCTTTTGGATTGGCGTGCTTTTGGTTTTCCGGTTCCTCCCAAACTGACCGTTCGATTGGCTCGGGCTTCCTCAGCAAACAAGCGCAACCGGATGCTGGTGAGGCGTTGCCAGCTCAGCCTTTGGACGGCACTCGACTTTTCTTTCCTGAGCTTAAGTGCATTCAACTTTGAACACGCCTGCCGCGCACTGTGGATTCCAGCGTTTGCCGTGTCGCGCGCGATTTTTCTCAGCGCCAGCGGGTGCGCCTCAAAGCCTTGTGAGCTGCGGACCCTGTTTGGTGTCCTTGATCGTCCAGCCCAGCGAGGCGATTGCATCTCGCAACTGGTCGGAACGGCCCCAGTCCTTCGCGGTACGCACCGCCTGACGTTCCTCCACCAGCGCCAGTACTTCGGTTGGGACGGCGGTCTGTTCCGGCGCCAAAGCCAGAACGGTGTTGAGGCGTTCAAAGTCCGCAAGGGCGCGGGCGGCACCGGCGGGGGAGAGTTCACCGGAGTCCATGCCGCGGTTGGAATCGCGCAGCCAGTCGAAAAGCCGCCCCAAGGCTCCGGAGATGTTCAGATCGTCGTCCAGCGCGCACAGAAAATCTTCGGCGGGTGTCGCCGCCGCGGGGTCTGCCGCCGCGGGGATGGCTCCCGCGCTGTACGTAGCGAGACGTTCCACCCAGGCGTCCAGTCGGCTCAGTGCCGCCCGTGCGGCGTCCAAACCGGGGAGCGTGAAGTTGAGCGGCAGCCGGTAGTGCACGCTGAGGAGAGCATACCGGATTTCCCGTCCGGAGTAGCCGCGCTCCAACAGGTCGCGAAGGGTGTAGAAGTTGCCCGCCGACTTGCTCATTTTCTGGCCGTCGACCATGAGGTGGGCGCAGTGGAGCCAGTACCGGGCGAACTGCAGGCCGGTGACGCATTCGGACTGGGCGATTTCCGCCTCGTGATGGGGAAAAATGTTG
>JBIKSY010000336.1:0-4060 GCA_044348365.1 Chthoniobacteraceae bacterium | reverse complement strand
CTATTACGAGGAAGGGCAGTGGAAGGGGGATTCCTGGGGGACGCGTCCCGACACCCGCGGGCCCTACTATCAGCCGGAGAAGTGGGCTCAATCCGAGCGGATCGGGCAGGTTCTGCTGGCCACCCTCAACAAGGCGGGGGCAGAAGAGGCGGCGCGTTTGAGCTCCGAATTTGGCCGCCACCGGATCAAGCCGGGCGACGCCATTGGGAAGCTCGTCCAGTTGGCAGAGACGAATCCGGATGTGATCCCGACTCTGGCCCGCCAGCTTTCGCAGGAGGACACAATACCTCCGCAAGCGGTGCCGCTGCTGCTCAAGGTGCTGCGCGATTCGCAGCAGACCACGTTCAACCGTTCCATGGCCGCGATCGCGCTGGCAAAGGCGGACGACGCCGAAGCATTTCTCTCCCTGTTTGAAGTCCTCCCGGGCATCCCAGGCGGGGGCAACGGGTCGGATTTGGACAAGGCCAAAAACGCGTTTTATAATGCGCCCCGCCTCGAGAACTACCACCAGCGCTTTGAAGAACTGGCGGCGAATCCACAGGAGCGTCTGGCCAAAGAAGCCGATTTGGTTTTGCTCAAGCTGGCCAAACGGACCTCGGGCGCGCCCGAATCCCGGCTCATGTCGCAGAAGGCACTCGAAGACGGCTGGAAGGCAAATGCGAAACGCCGCATCCAGATCATCAACGCGATGAAACAGGCCAGAACCTCGCTCTCCGCTCTGGAGCTGCCCCTCATTCAGGCGCTGCAAGACACGGATGCGGCGGTAAAGGGCGCAGCAGAAGGGCTGGTCAAGCAGCTCAACCTCAATCCCGAGAAGATCCTCGCCGCGGCAAAGCCCGCTGGCCCGCTCATTAGCAGCCTCAAGGGCGAGGATGTTCTGACGGACGTAACCAAGCTCAAAGGTGACAGGACCAAGGGCGAGGCGCTGTTTGTCCAGCAGGGCTGCGTGAACTGCCACACCATCGCACAGGGCCAACCGCTCAAGGGCCCGTATCTGGGCAACATTGCCCAGACCTACAAACGTGCCGAACTGGCCGAGGCTATCCTTTACCCCAGCAAGACAATCTCGCAGGGGTTTGCCACAAACGTGTTCACCCTAAAGGACGGGTCCATCCAGATGGGCTTTGTGGTCAAGGAGAGCGCAGACAGCATACAGATCCGCAACATCGCAGGTCAGGAACTGACGCTCCCATCGGCCACGGTGGCTTCCCGGACGACGGATCCCAAGTCGCTGATGCCCGAGGGCCTTCTGGGCAACCTTTCGGTTAAGGACTTCGCCGGCATGTTGGATTACCTCGAACACCTCGCCAAGGAAGGCAAATAGGCCGCGCCAGCTCCAAGGGGGTTGAAACAAAGACGCAAAGGAGAGACGGGAACGATTGTCGCAGGAGCCAACCACCGCTCCTCGCGTGTCTTATCGAAGTGCCTCTCCTTCTCCCTCGCGCCGCCCCGGTTCACCCCTCAGCTGTTGACCCCACACATGAAGTCGTGCGACTCGAGAGCGACATCGAAGGGCTCCAGCGCCATCGGCTCGTTGTGGTCTAGGAACTCGTAGCAAAGCCGGAAAAAATCCACCTCGGTGTTGACCCGGCGGATCTCGTGCAGAAACCGCCCGGTGGGTTCCACCCCCAGTCCGATGTAGTTCAGGTATTTCTTCATCTGCTGGATGTGGGAGCTTTCGCGGATTCCTGGGTTGAGGCGCATCTCGTAAAGAGCGTGGACGTAGGCAAGGACGTCCCTCCCACTGGGCAGAAAAACGGGCTCGCCCAGAAGGTGCTGCCGGATCTGCCGGAACAGCCAGGGGTTGCGGATCGCGCCCCTTCCAATCATGAGTCCCCGAGCGGACGTCTGCTCGAGGACGAACCGGGCCTTTTGAGCGGAAACGATATTTCCGTTTGCCAGAACCGGGCAAGGCATCACCTCCACCGCCCTCGCTATGTAATCATAGTGGACCGTGCTCCGGTACTTTTCCGCCACCGTGCGTCCGTGGACCGTGAGCAGGTCGATTGAATGTCTCGCGTAAATTGAAAGCAGGTCTTCAAACACCGCCGGGTCGTCAAAACCGATCCGCGTTTTGACGGTGAACTTCGTGTCGATCGCTGCGCGCATCGCGCCCAAAATCGAGTCGATCTGGGCGAGATCCCTGAGTAGACCGCCGCCCGCGTTCTTCCGGTAGACCACCGGCACAGGGCACCCGAGATTCAAGTCCACCGCCGCGATCGGATGGTTCTGGAGTTCGCGGGCGGCCCGGACCAAAGAGGGGATGTGGTTTCCGATAAGCTGCGCGATGGCCGGGCGGCCCGTCGGGTTGTCGGTGATGGAGCTTAAAATGGAGGGAGTCAGCAGGGAGTCGGGATGCACCCTGAAGTACTCGGTAAAATACAGGTCGGCCCCGCCATAGAGGGTCATTAGCCTCCAAAAAGGAAGGTCGGTGACGTCCTGCATCGGCGCCAGCGCCAGAACCGGCTCGGGTTGGGCCAAGGCTGAATCAAGACTGTTGCAGTGGGGAACCGTCCAACCCTGGTCCACGGGGGCGCCCGTCCCTTCCGGAGCGCGGAACGTCACGACCGCTCCTCCTTACCGCCGTAACCGCCGTGGGCCGCGCCATCTGAGAAGCCAAAATCGCGCCGCACCCCGGCCATCTCCGCACTAAGCCGGCCGCTTTCAAGCCTCACCATCAACGGCGCCTCCACAACTGTCTCGCCCTCAAAATCCGAGCGCTGCTGGCAGGCAAAGAGGGTGAAGAGCGGCGCCAGCGACTCCCGAGGAACCACCTCCCGCAGCCGCACCCCCCGCAGACCGGCGGCCGCGACCCCCGCCAGGGCGCGCTCGCGCTGCGATGACGGAAAACAGAAGACAAACCAACCCCCGCGCGCCAGATGCAAGGCGGCGGCTTTTGCGTAATCGCTCACATCACCGCGCAGTTCAAACCGGGCGTGGGCCTTCTGGGAATCCTGCGGAAGCACCCCAGCCCCGGGTGGAAAATACGGCGGGCTGCCGGTCACCAGCAGAAACTTCTTTTCCAACCGCAACTCCCGCAGATCGCCCAACGCACAGTCCACACGCCCGCGGAGCCGGTTCGCATCCAGATTTGACTGCAGCAGCCGATAGCTGACTTCCTGCGCCTCAACGCAAGTCAAACGCGCCGCCGGGCCAAGTCCCCACAGTGTGAGTAACCCAACTGTTCCAATCCCGGTTCCCAGATCCAAATGTTCCTCCACTCCGGGGGAAGTCTGAAGCGCGTACCACGCGGTCAGCACATCGTCGGCCGAATGCCGGTGGCCGTGCTTCCGCTGGGCGATCAACCAACCTGCTGCCTGCCCTGCGTCGTCCCGGAGCGGCGTGCCGGACAACAGGCCGTTGGGGCCGGTCAGGGCGTCGAGCGTAATCCGCTCCCCCAATTCGGCCTCCAGCGCAGCACGCTCAGCCTCCCAAGCGGACAAGCCGCAGAGCGAATCTGGTGTTTTAGAGCATGCATCGTCCATCGAGGGAGGAAAGAGTCGCCCCCACAGAGGCCTCGGGAAAGAGCGAAATACTCTCCACTCCATTACCTACCCGGGCTCCCCTTCCCCGACGCCAAAGACCCCCGCGAAACACTCAATTTGACCGGCCAAAAACAGACGCTACTGCGCTGCGGCAGGCGCCTTTGGACCGCCAGGGCGGCCGGGCGAAGGGGCCATTTTTTCACCCGGCTTCGGCAGCGTGGCCTGCACCTCGGACCACGCGGGATTGAGCGAAGCCTCGGAAACCTTCAGGTTGCGAAATTCCACGGACTGTCCGCCCACGGTCAGGCCAGGAGCCGTCCGCTCCTGTTTGAACTGCTCGGCAACGCCCCAAGCTACGAACTCGTCGACCTTGCCAAGCAGCGTGTCCCCCACCATCTCCATGCGCACCTTGTGCCAGACGCCCGGCTGAAAATCGGCGGTAAAACGGCCGAACACCATCGGTTTGTCGGGGCCTTGGTGGTCCATGTCGTCCTTCTGGATCGCCACGGACTTGGGCGTAATGGCGATGCGGGACAGATGCCCCTTTGCGGCGTTAATCGAAAGGCTGGTGGCCG
>JBIKSY010000335.1:0-4062 GCA_044348365.1 Chthoniobacteraceae bacterium | reverse complement strand
ATGGGGCAACATGTGGGGCAACATTGGCGCGAGTGCGGGCGCGCTGCTCATCCCGGTGCTGCTCAAAATGGGGGGTGGCGACGGCAAGGTGTTTGTGTTTTTCACGCTCGCCGGCTCCTTCTTGCTGGCGGCACTGGTCGTGCTTCCGATGGATGCGACCAAAAAACTTTTGCCCGCCGAACCTTCACCCTTATAGCATGTTATGACGTCAACCACGGTCTCCCACCCCACCCTCCCGGATACGCCGGTCTCCCACCTTCCCTTTAGTCCCGTGGTGGTAGCCGGGGGGCTCATTTTTGTGTCGGGTCAGGCGTCGGTCGATGCGGGCGGCGCCATCGTCCCGGGCAGCTTCGAGGAGGAGTTCCACCGCTCCATGGAAAATGTGAAGCGCGTGCTGGCGGCGGCAAACAGCGACCTGGCCCACGTGGTGCAAACCCGGAACTACGTGCAACACGGCGCGGACCTGCCGCTGTTCAACGCTCTCTACCGCACCTATTTTTCGGCCCCTTTTCCTGCGCGCACCACAATCTTGAATTGCCTCGGGTCCTCCCTGTTGTTTGAGATCGAAGTGGTCGCCGTGCCGCGCTCCGCGGACTGAACCGCTGCAGGCCAGGCGTGCGCGCCGGCCCTCACCGTCCTCAAAGTTGAGGCAATTTCCCACTCAATAAAGCACCCTTGTCTATGCCAAAGCCCAGCCTGATCTTCGACGCCCATCTGGACATCTCCATGAACGCCATGGAGTTCAACAGGGACCAAAGGATGTCCCTGGAGGAAATCCGCCGGTCCGAACTCCTCTCCACCGAGACCCACCCCCACCGGGCTAGAAACACGGTTTGTTTTCCAGAGCTCAGACGCGCGCGGATCGGGGTGATTGTGGCCACACAGATTGCCCGCTATTCCCCGAAGTTCCACAAGCTTCCCGGCTGGCGCAGTCCGGAACAGGCCTGGGCGCAGACCCAGGGTCAGCTCGCCTATTACCGCGCCATGGAGGAGCTCGGCGAACTCAAGCAGTTGCGAACAAGGCAGGAACTCGCGGCGCACGCGCAGCTCTGGCGCGACGCCGACGACGAAACCGCTGCCCGGCTCCCGATCGGCTATCTGCTGAGTTTGGAGGGGGCCGACTCGATCCTGAGCTGGCGGCATCTGGAAAAAGCGCGGGCTGACGGACTGGTCGCGTTGGGGCCTGTGCACTACGGCCCCGGCATCTACGGCCAGGGCACGGATGCGTCCGGTCCACTGACGGCGCTGGGCAGGGAACTTTTGGGGGAGATGGAGCGGCTGGGCCTCATTCTGGACGTCACGCATTTGTGTGATGAGAGTTTTTCGGAAGCTCTGGACCGTTTTCAGGGCCCGGTGTGGGCGAGCCACCACAACTGCCGGGCGCTCGCAAATTGGAACAGGCAGCTTTCCGACTCGCAGATCCGGCGCCTCGTCGAACGCGGGGCGGTGATCGGCATGGCCTTCGACGCGATCATGATGGTGCACGGCTGGGAATTCCTCCGCTCGAAGCCCTCGGACTTCAACCTCCGGATCGAGAAGATCTGTGAGCACATCGACCATATCTGTCAGATCGCGGGAAATGCGGAACACGTGGGTATCGGGACGGATCTGGACGGTGGCTTCGGCACGGAGCAGACGCCCATGGATCTGGACAGTATCGCGGACATTGCGTCTTTGCGGGGCCTGCTCGCACAGCGCGGGTACAGCCAGCCGGATATTGAAGGGGTGCTTTCTTTGAACTTCCTGAATTTTCTGGCGGCGCGGCTTTCGGACTAGCCTGGTTCAGCCGAACGTGTCGGACACCAGGCCGCCCTGTTGTTATCGACACGGGCGGTTTCCGCCGGCGGCGGGAGGGCCATTGCGGAGCGGCTGCAGCGGGCTATGCTTGGCGGCATGTCCTTTGAACTGGCATCAGACTACCAACCGTGCGGCGACCAGGGGCAGGCCATCGCCAAGCTGTCCCGCTCCGTGCTGGCCGGGCACAAGCACCAGACGCTCCTCGGCGTCACCGGGTCGGGCAAGACCTTCACGGCCGCCAACGTCATCCAGCGGGTAGAACGGCCGACCCTGGTCATCTCCCACAACAAGACCCTTGCGGCCCAGCTTTACTCCGAGTTCAAACAGTTTTTCCCCAGAAACGCCGTCGAGTATTTTGTCTCCTACTTCGACTACTACCAGCCGGAGGCGTACATCCCCTCCTCTGACACCTACATCGAAAAGGACAGCTCCATCAACGACGAGATCGAGCGCCTGCGGCTCTCCGCCACCTCCTCCCTGCTGACCCGCCCCGACGTGCTGGTGGTCGCCTCCGTTTCCTGCATCTACGGGCTGGCCTCGCCCATGGACTTTTTGGAGATGCTCCTGACCATCAAGTCCGGTCAGGTGCTCTCGCGGGAGGTGCTGCTCGCGAAGCTCGTTGAGATGCTGTACGAGCGCAACGACTTTGACTTTGGGCGCGGCAGGTTCCGGGTGCGCGGGGACATCGTCGAGGTGCAGGCGGGCTCCTCGGACGACGTGGCGGTGCGCCTCGAATTTTTCGGCGACGAAGTGGAGCGGATCACCCAGTTCGACCCGCTCACGGGCCGCGCGTACGGGGAGCTGACGGTGTTCACGCTGTTTCCGGCCAAGCAGTTTGTGACGCCAGCCGAGCGACTGCAGTCGGCGATGCGGGCCATCCGTGTCGAGCTGGAGGAGCGTGTCAAGTGGTTCGAGGCGAACGGGAAGCTGCTGGAAGCGCAGCGGATCCGGATGCGGACCGAATACGACCTGGAGATGATGCAGGAGATGGGCTTTTGCAGCGGCATCGAGAACTATTCGCGGCACCTGACCGGCCGCCCGCCGGGCTCCCGGCCCTACACGTTGCTGGACTTTTTTCCGAAGGATTACCTGGTGGTGGTGGACGAGTCGCACGCCACGCTGCCGCAGATCGGGGGCATGTACGAGGGGGACCGGGTGCGCAAGACAACGCTGGTGGAACACGGGTTCCGTCTGCCCAGCGCACTGGACAACCGGCCGTTGAACTTCGAGGAGTTCATGGAGATGAACACGCAGGCGCTCTACATCAGCGCGACGCCCGGCGGCTTTGAAATGCGCAACTCGGTGGTGGGCAACACGGGGATGCTTACCGGAGCGGGCGGGCCCGGAGGCGGGCTCAAGGAAGGCAAGGGCATGCCTCTGGTGAGGATCTCGCGCACCGACTCGCCCGCGGAACAGTTCGACGTGAGCACGCCCGGGGCGGTGCTCATTGCCGAGCAGATCATCCGCCCCACGGGGCTTCTGGACCCGCAGATCACGGTGCGGCCGCTGGCGGATCAGATCGACGAAACCATCGAGCTGTGTCGCCAGCGCACGGAGCGCGCCGAGCGGATCCTCGTCACGACGCTCACCAAGCGGACGGCGGAGGATCTGGCCGAGTACCTGAAGGACGTGGGGCTGAAGGTGCGGTACCTGCACAGCGACATCGACACGATCGAACGGGTGGAGATCCTCCGGGGACTACGGGCCGGAGAGTTCGACGTGTTGGTGGGCATTAACCTTTTGCGGGAGGGGCTGGACCTGCCGGAGGTTTCGTTGGTGTGCATTCTCGACGCCGACAAAGAGGGCTTTTTGCGCTCCCAGACCTCGCTGATCCAGACCGCGGGGCGCGCGGCGCGGCACATCCACGGGGAGGTGTATTTGTTTGCCGATACGGTGACGCAGAGCATGCAGCAACTGCTCCAGATCACCGAGTACCGGCGGTCGCGGCAGCAGGCCTACAACGAGAAACACGGGATCACGCCGCAGAGCGTACGGCGGGCGGTGCAGGAGAGTTTGCACACGATTCTGCGCAGCAACGGCGGCAGCCCCGACGCACAACCCGGCACGGAAGGATTCAGTCTGAGCGAGACGCTCAAGGAGCTGGAGGACGAAATGAAGGCCGCCGCCGCGGGCTTGGAGTTTGAAAAGGCGGCCCTACTGCGGGACCAGATCCGGGAGCTCAAGAGCGGTGCGGGCCTGGACGCGCTGCTGTCGGAACCCAAGCCCGCCGCGGGCAAAAAGAAGGGCGGTTGGAAGCGGAAAAAA
>JBIKSY010000096.1:0-13375 GCA_044348365.1 Chthoniobacteraceae bacterium | reverse complement strand
CCCTCCCCCGCTTCCACGAAAAGCACCCCCCCCTTGGCCAGGTACTGGCGCAGGTTCGTCCGCTCGTCCGGGGCCAGAACAAAGTCCGTCGTGCCCGTCAGGTACATGAAGGGCATCTCAAAGATCATGGGGTCCTTCAGCGAAACGTCACGCACGTCAAAGCTCACCTTGGTGCCGGTCTCCACGTTGAGCTGGTTGAGCAGCATGGGAAAAGCCGCCGCCCGGGTCTTCCACGCACCGCTGTGCATGACCTGCCCCACGCGGAAACGCCCCACCGTTTTCTTGTCCTTGTCGGCCAGTTCCACGCTGTTTCCAACGGATCGACCCGCCTCCCGTAGCGCGGTGGTGTAGGCGACAATGTTCGCGCCGAGCCTGCGCGCATCCGCGTCGGCGTAGCCCCAGCTTTCATGCGCATTGGCCTCCCAACCAAGGGCAAAATCCCAGCGCGAAATGAGAATCGCCGTCCGGTTGTCCACGTCCACCCCCTCCAGAAAGGGATGTGGATCCACCACGACTCCGTCCTTCACCATGCGCTCCCGGTAGGCGACCTTGTCGATGACGTGAAAACTCCGGAACACGGGGTGGTCCATCCGCAGTCGGTAGAGCTGGCGCTCCGGCAAAATCAGACGAGCCGCGCGCAGCGCCGACTGGTAGGCGTCCGGATTTCCCACCAGCGAATTGAAGATGATGGTGCCGCCACCCAAGATGTATTCCCTCAGGCGCGCGACTTCCTCCGGTGTCAGGTCGAAAGCCTTGTAGCCGGAGCGGTAGAGCACCGGGTTGTCCGCCGCCTTGGTGCTGACCTCGCCAAAGGTCTTCACGTTGCTGGAAAAATTGACGTTCAGTTCGCCGCTGAGGCTCTCGAGCAGGCCCTTGAGATCGTTTGGCGTACGCGCCCAGTCTTCCTGATCCGCGCTGCGGATCTTGGTGAGCATGACAGGCGGCTGGGGGGGATTCTTCTTTTCCTGCCGCTTTTGGGAGGTCACAGGAGGCGGAGGCAGCGGCAGATTGGCCTCGGAAGAGGAAACTTGGGCGGGCGGCGGCTTGGGCAGGTTGAAGGGGGGCGGTTCCGGCGGCTTGGGCGCGGCCAGACTCGAATGCCGGAAAACGAGACAGGCCACAGCCCCATGCAGGGCTCCTTTGATATGAAAGGGACGTACCATAGTTCTTGGGGGAAAACCAAATGCGAAGGACCGCCACCCCGACGCCTGCGACGCCAAGATTCACCCGAAGATGCCAGCAACGGAAAGCCGCGTCACGTCCAACCTGCAAGCCGAGCAGGAAGCCTCTCGCAGCCACCAGAAAATAGGGCTGTTGGCATTGGTCGCCGACTCATCTACCTCTCTCACACCTCCCGCCGTCGTGCTTGACCCGTCGTCCGTTACAGGCAATCCCCGCGGCTATCAAGCTTCAACCTACAAAGCACCCCTCTCCGAACTTTGTCGTAGACCCCTCAGGCCTCGCCCTTACCTCCTTTGTGGACATCCCCATTTTACGCGAAGTTCGGGAAGTGCCGAGGAGGGGACTTGAACCCCTATGCCTTGCGGCGCCAGATCCTAAGTCTGGTGCGTCTGCCAATTTCGCCACCTCGGCCGCTCAAGGCCACCCGTGTGGCCTCACAAGATATGGCGCCTTTGGCTCTGCAACGCAACCGGAGAGTGTTCGGACCCGCAGTCCCGGACCCGTCCGACGTGGTTGTCTTCGAGTCGGCAAGCAATCGCAACGCCCACACACAACGACTCCTGCCCGGGGCCGAGCTTTTCCAGCAGCGGACACTCTCACCCCCCTACTTCAGTCCCAATTCGCGCGGCCGTGCCGGACGGTCGCTCAAAGCCATGCTCGTGTTTTCCAAGGACTGCTTTTCCCAAAGGGCGCTTAGTGCACGCACCCGCTCCGGTTGGGCCGAGGCCAGGTTGTTGGACTCGCCCCGATCCATCGAAAGGTCGTACAACTCCCATTCCCCGCCCTTGAGCGAGACAAGCTTCCAGTCCCCTACCCGGATCGCCCGGTGGTTTTCGTGCTGCCACCACAAGTAGCCGGGCAGGACGGGATCATCCTTGGCAAACACCCCGGCCAAACTCCGCCCGGGCGCGGGGGGAACGGTTGCCCCGCGGATGGTGGCGGGCCTTGCCGAGCCAGAGAGCTCCAAGAGGGTGGGCAGCACATCCACCAAATGTCCCGGCCGGTGGCGCAGTTCTCCGCGGGCCTTGATCCCTGCCGGCCAGTGGGCGATGAAAGGCGTGGAAATCCCCCCCTCGTGGACCCAGGTCTTGTGCCTGCGCATCGGGGTGTTGGCGGCACTGGACCACCCGGGCCCGAGGCACACGAAACTTGCCGAGGAACCCATCGGAGCGGCCGGATCGTGGCCGGAGCCCCGGACCATCATCTCCGCGCTCGCACCGTTGTCGGAGGCGAACAAGACAAGCGTGTTTTCAAACGCGCCCATCTCCTTGATCTGGGCAAGGACACGGCCAATCTCCTGGTCCATCCGGTCAACCATCGCGGCGTGAACCGCCATTTTCTCAGCCTGAAACTGCCGCTGCGCCTCGGAAAGATCCGCCCAGGGTACCGGCCGGTTCACCTCGTTGGGGCCGAGTTTTGCAACCTGTTCGGGAAAGGGATAGGGCGGCCCGACCTCCCCCTCCATCGCTGGGAGGGCATGGTGCACGATGCCTTTGCTGAGGAGACGCGCGTGCCTCTCCTGCGCCAAGACATTCCAGCCCCTGCTGTATTTGTCTTTGTACTTCGCGATGTCCGCCGCCGGAGCCTGCAGCGGAAAATGCGGCGCAGTAAACGCAACGTAATGGAAAAAGGGTTTGTCCGCGTGAAGCCGGGCGTGCTCCCGCAACGTCCGCACCGCGTGCTCCGCGATCGCGGTTGTCGCGTAGTACTCCCCTGTTTCCGGGGCGGGTACGCCGTCCTCCTTGTTGGATGCGGACCTGAAGTAATTGCTCTCTGCATTGCCCCCGATTTCAAGCGAGTGGGAAAATCCATTTCCCAGAGGCTCTCCGTCGACGTGCCACTTGCCGGAGTGATAGGAGCGGTAGCCGGCCTCGTTTAAAAACTCTGTAGCCAGCGGCGCCCAGACAGGCCGGATTCCCTTCCCTCCCCCTGCGATTCCCGGTATCGCATCGCGGCGCACCTGCTGCGCATAATAGCCGGTTAGGAGCGCCGCGCGCGAAGGCCAACAACGTGCGGTGTTGTAGAACTGGGTAAAGCGCAGCCCGTCGGAAGCGAGTGCGTCCAGGTTAGGCGTGGCGATTTCGCCGCCATAACAGCCCAGATCCGAAAATCCGAGGTCGTCGGCCAGAATGAGCAGCACGTTTGGCTTGGAGCCGGCCCCATGGGAACCGGCGGACAGCAGCGAAAGGGAGAAGACGAGGGCAAGCAAAGGCTTCATGGCTATGGGGTAAAAATGGCGGTTTGGGCGACGGAGGGAGAGGTCATGCGGCAAGTTGCGTCCTACTTGTTTTTTGGGGCGCCCCCGGCAAGAGGCCAAGCGGCGTGCTCCTCGTGCGAAGCCCTCAGCAAATCTTCCGCCCTTTGCCGGACTTCGGGAAAGGCCGAGGCAAGGTCCCGTCTCTCTCCCCGGTCGGCCCCCAAATCAAACAGCTCCAGTTCCCTGTCAGGGGCCGTACGGACGGCCTTCCAGTCGCCAAAGCGTACCGCCTGCTGGGGGCGCCCCTCATGCAACTCCCAGTAAAAATGCTCCCGTTTCGGGGCGCTGCCGCCCTTGAAGAAGGATACCAGCGACAGACCGTCCGTCCGCGGCGTCTCGGCTCGCCGCATCCCGGAAAGTTCGACGGCGGTGGGGAGAAAGTCCCAGAAGGCCCAAGGTTCCTCCGAAACGCGTCCCGCTGGGACCGAACCTGGCCACCAGGCAAAGGCTGCCTGCCGGAGCGCCCCCTCGTACAGGCCGCGCTTGTAGCCGCGCAACCCGTTTCCAGCCTGCTCGAAAAGTTTTCCCAAGGGAGATTCAGGCGAATAGGAGGAGCCGTTGTCTCCTGAGAAGAGCACCAAAGTGTCCCTGTCGATCTTCAACTCCACGAGGAGATCCAGTAACTGCCCCACGTCTGAATCCAACCGGGAAACCATGGCGGCGTAGGTCTTCTGTTCCAGGGTCCAGGGCATCTCCGCGTACTGCCCCAGCGTGTCGATCTCGTTTTTCGCGTGCGGCAGGGTCACCGCATAGAACAGGAAAAAGGGACCGGCCGCCTGTTGTCGGACCCAGGCGAGGGTGTCCCGCTGGACGAGGTTTTGCGCGTAGGTTTTCCCATCCAGCTCGATCCTCTTATTGTTTTCGTAAATGTACTTGGGAAAATAGCTGTGGGCGTGCCGCTGGCAGTTGTAGCCGAAAAAATGATCGAACCCCTTTTTGAGAGGGCTGCCGGTTGTGTCAAACATCCCCATTCCCCACTTGCCCGTGCAGGCGGTGGCATAGCCGGCTTGCTTGAGCAACTGCGCCACGGTGACGGTCTCTTCGGGGAGCGGCATCTGGCCTTCGGGCTTGAGTTCCCGGTTGGCGCGGATCGGACAATGCCCCGAGTGAAGGCCCGTCAGCAGGGAGGCGCGGGAGGGCGCACACACCGAGGTGCCGCAATAGGCCTGCATAAAGCGCGTCCCCTCGGCTGCCATACGGTCAATGCGCGGGGTTTGGATCAACTTCTGGCCGTACACCCCGACATCCCCCTGCGCCAGATCGTCCGACAGGATAAAAATCACATTTGGACTCCGCGCCCCAGCCCCGAGGGCGGATAAACCAAAAAAAGGGAGGCAAAGAAGCCCGAGCAACAGGAGAGGGTTGAACTTCATTACATTTCTATTTTTTTTTGGGGGGGGAGCCAGATTCACTGTCCTGCCCACAAGTACCCCGGGAACGGCAAACTGTTGTGAAACTTTCTCCCAGGGAGGGGAACCGGCAGCGGCCCTCTTCCTGCGAGTCCCATCGGACGCCGCAATTCAAGCCCGCTTTGTTTAAGCGGTCGCCGTGGCTCCGGGATCCACCTCCGGGGAGGTCAGCGTTTCGGTCCATCTGGCCCAGAGCCAGCACAGATCCGAAAGCCGGTTGACGTACCGGATGATGTTCGGATTCACAGGTGCGCCGCTTTCCCGGAGCGCGATCAAGCCGCGCTCCGCCCTGCGGCAGACGGTGCGGGCCACATCCAGACAGGCGCTTCCTTTGGTGGCCCCCGGCGTGGCCCACCCCGCATACGTGATGCGGTGGTTGTTTTCCAAATCCACAATCTGCGCGGTCAGTTCGTCGGCCAGGTCCGCACCGATGATCTGCCTCCCCTTTTCCACGTACCGCACCAAATCTCCGGAGGCGACCGCCAGTTCCCCCATGACCGGAATCAAATTTTTTTGAATTGCAAGCACCCGCTCTGCGATCAGCGGCACCTCGCAAAAGGCGCGCACCATTCCCAGCGCCGAGTTGAGTTCATCCAGCGTTCCGTACGCCTCCACGCGCGGATGCGTTTTCGACACGCGGCGGCCAAAAACCAACCCGGTCGTCCCGTCATCACCGGTCTTTGTTGCTATAGACATTTTTATTTTTGTGCAGCCCTCGCTTTTTTCCGCCAAAGCCCGACACCGGGTACGCCGCATCCATTCGGTACGCTTTCTGACTACGCTTTTCCTCCGAAGGACACATAGTCGTCCAAATCCAGCAATTCGGACCATGAGCCGATGTCCTCCCTGTTGGGTCCTATTTGCTGGTGCAATTCCTGGAACCACTGCCGTTGTTCAACGGAGGAAGGTCCGCGCCCCTCGTGGTAAGCGGACCACTGCAAAATCTCCAGCGCACTGCGCGGGTGTGTGGCGTGCGCGCCAATCCACTGAAGGATTTCCCCGTCCCCTTTTCCCAAGGCCAACTGCTCGCGAAGGGCTGCAGGGTCAACCCCTACAAACCCGAGAAAATGCTTATCCAGCGGACAGTTGTAGTGGTACTCCCCGTTGGTTCCGGCAATTTCCGCGCGCCCCTTGTCGAGCATTCGGGGAAGGATGACAAAGCCGCCGAGACGGGCTCGGACACTGCGCGGGGCGCGTTTGGTAAGGTCTGGGGCGTTCTCAAGCGTGTTCATACGGAGCGGCTGGAGCGGCTTTCAGTGCTTAGGGGGCTAGACGTGCTTGATGACATCGGCCCGGGCGAAGCGGACCTTGGGCGCCTGGGCGTACTTGTCGTCCTCTGCGCGATACCCGAAGGCCAGCCCGCACAGGGCGGAGTACCCGTCCTTCTCAAGCCCAAGCAGGGAGTCATACTTCGCCGGCTCAATTCCCTCGAGCGGGCAGGTGTCGATCCCCAAAAGGGCGGCGGCCGCCATGGCCTGTCCAAGGGCAATGTATACCTGCCGTGAGGACCAGTCATCTAAACGGCCCTGCTCCGAAGCAGCCTTGTGGGAGCCCAGCATGAAGCTGCGGTAACCCTCCAGGGATTCACGCGTGGCGCCGCGCACCTCTGCGATGCGGTCCACATAACGGTCCACATCCGCCACGGTGAGTCCTTTGCGCACTGCGAACACAACGTAGTGTGAACAATCCAGCGGCTGGGTCTGGCCCCACGACAATGCGGGCAGTTGCGCCCGGATTTCCGGGGTCTCCACGAGGATAAACCGCCAGGGCTGGAGCCCGAAGGAGGAGGGGGCCAAAACCATGGCCTCCTCTAGCGCGGCCCACTGTTCCTGAGGAATCTGGCGGCTGGGATCAAACTTTTTGGTGGCGTAACGCCAATGGAGGGCCTCGGTGAGTGTGGTTGGGGATACTGTCGTCATAAGCTGCGAATAAGTTGTGAACAAGTTGCGAGTAAGCCGGCCGAAAGCCGCCTTGGAAGGCGTCCGCCGGGGCCCGGTGGACGCAGGACTCTGCCGCTGCGGGGAGAGGGCGGTGGCCGGCATCCGAGTTTAGAGCCTCACTACGCGCCTTGGCGAGCCATTCATCCCCGTTTGCACGGGGCCTGGCCTCAGTTCCCCACCCGTCGTCCACGGCCGAAGCCCTAGCCCTGCTCGGATTCGCCGCCGCGGAGTTGCTCGTTTTCCTCGATCTGCCGGAGCACCTCGGAGCGGTCCTCCACTTCCTCCCAGACCTCCCGGGAAACGTACATAGGCGCCTTTTGGGCGAGCGCGAGGGCGATGCAGTCACTGGGACGTCCGTCCAGTTCGATGATCTTGCGCTCGAAAAGCTCGTTTTGGCAGCTGACGATCAGTCTGGCAAAATAGGTCTCGCTCTTGACGTCGTTGATTACCACCCGCTCCACCTTCGCGCCGAGCGCAGTCATTAGATGACACATCAAATCGTGGGTCATCGGCCGTTCCCGACTCACCCCCCTCATCAGAAGCGCAATGGTGGCTCCCACCCCCTCGTCCACGTAAATAACGAACACCTTCTCATCATTGCCCACAAAAATCGCCCGCCCTGCGTTGAAGGGCAAAACCGAACGCACTTCCACTGGTACCACAGCCTTGTTCATAGTGTGAGGATACTCCCGCCCGCCGGGCTTCTCAAGTCTGAGGCTTAAGGTAAAGTCCCGTCGTGCGTCCGCCGTTCCCCGGCCCGGAGGCGTCCAATCCCCTGCCCTCATGAAAAAAGCCCTCCATTTCCTCGTCTGGTCCGCGCTCGCGCTCCTTGGCACCGGCGCCTACGCCACCATCGCGTTCCGCAGGGGCGAGCCCGTCAACTCCGTCTACCTGCTCACCGCTGCACTCTGCACCTACCTGATCGGTTACCGGTTTTACGCCAAATGGATCGAAGCCCGCGCCCTGGCGCTCGACGATCTGCGGGCCACACCCTGCGAACAGCACGAAGACGGACGCGACTTCGTTCGCACCAACCCCTGGGTCGTTTTTGGCCACCACTTTGCCGCCATCTCAGGCCCCGGACCGCTGGTGGGTCCGGTGCTCGCCGCCCAGTTTGGCTACCTACCGGGGACCCTCTGGATTCTACTGGGGGTGGTGCTCGGAGGCGCGGTACAGGACATGGTCATCCTCGCCTCCTCGGTACGCCGCGACGGC
Organism: Chthoniobacteraceae bacterium; assembly: GCA_044348365.1. Taxonomy (GTDB): domain Bacteria; phylum Verrucomicrobiota; class Verrucomicrobiia; order Chthoniobacterales; family Chthoniobacteraceae; genus Chth-196. The sequence continues at coordinate 5,372 of JBIKSY010000096.1, read as the reverse complement.
CGCTCGCTGGCGCAGATGGTCCGGGAGGAAATTGGGGCGACGGCGGGGCTGGTCGGCACCGTGGCGGTGCTTTCGATCATGGTGATCCTGCTGGCCGTGCTCGCACTTGTCGTGGTCAACGCCCTTGCGGACAGCCCGTGGGGGGTCTTCACCGTGGCTGCCACGATTCCGGCGGCGATGCTCATGGGCGGCTACATGAGGTTCCTGAGACCCGGACGCGTGCTGGAGGCCTCGCTCATGGGGGCCGTTCTACTGCTGGGTTCTGTCTGGGGGGGGCAGTTTATCCATTCCAGCCCCGAACTTGCCGCGGTTTTCCGGCTGAAGGCGCCCATCCTGGCATGGAGCGTCATCCTCTACGGCCTGACGGCTTCCGTGCTGCCGGTTTGGTTGCTGCTTGCCCCGCGCGACTACCTGAGCACCTTTCTCAAACTTGGAACCATCTTTGCGCTGGCCCTGGGGGTGTTTCTGATCCTGCCCGACCTTAAAATGCCGGCGCTCACCCAGTTTGTGGACGGCTCCGGCCCCGTGATTCCGGGCACCCTGTTTCCGTTCTGCTTCATCACCATCGCCTGCGGGGCCATCAGCGGCTTCCACGCCCTCATCTCCAGCGGCATCACGCCGAAAATCATCACCCGGGAGCGCTACATCCGACCGGTCGGCTACGGCGCCATGTGTCTGGAATCGCTGGTTGCGATCCTGGCGCTGGTGGCCGCCTGCACGCTGGAACCCGGAGTCTATCTGGCGATCAACGTGAAGGCTGCGGGAGCCGACGCGGCGGCGGTCGCGGTGGCCACGGTTGCAAAGGTCAACGCCTTTGGCGGGCCCTTCACCGTCAGCGTCGAACAGATGCAGCACCTGGCGGAAGCGGTGCAGGAGGAAAGCCTGTTCGGGCGGACCGGAGGCGCGGCCACCCTGGCGGTGGGGATGGCGCAGCTGTTTGCCCGCGTGTTCGGGGACCGGATGCTGGGGTTGTGGTACCACTTTGCGCTTATGTTTGAGGCGCTCTTCATCCTGACGACACTCGACGCTGGCACCCGGGTGGGCCGCTACCTCCTGCAGGACGCCCTCGGGCACCTCTGGAAGCCGCTCAAGGACCCCTCCAACCCCTTCTCCAACGTGTCCTGCAGCGCGCTGATCGTGGCGGGATGGGGCTTTTTTCTACTTAACGGAGTGGCCGATCCAGAGGGGGGCACCAAGGCGCTTTGGCCGATTTTTGGGATCGCCAACCAGCTACTGGCAAGCATCGCGCTTTGTTTGGGCACGCTGGTGATTCTCAAAAAACAGCTGGGACAGCCGAACGGCCGGCCCGTTTTTGCGTTGGCGACCCTGCTGCCCCTGCTGTGGCTTTTGAGCGTCACGGTCACGGCGGCGGTGGAGAAAATCGGCCATCCCGAGCCCCGCATCGGCTTCCTTGCGGCGGCACGCAAGGCGGACGCCGATCTGGAACCACTCCAGAAAGAGGCTGCCCTGGCCACCGAGGCCGGCGCCCAAGCCGTCCTTGCCAAAAAAATAGCCGCCAACCGGCGCCTCCACACCAACATGCTCACAGACGCCGTGGTGACGGGCGGCTTCCTGACTCTGGTGGCCGTCCTGCTGGGGCTCACGCTCCGCGAAGCCCTCCAGCTGCTACAGCGCCGCAAGCCGGCGACACTCTCCGAAGACACCCCGGTCTGGCTGACCGCACACGACGCCGTCAAACCGGGCGTCCCGGTGGCCGGGATGCTGGCAATCGGAGCGACATTGCTTCAGGAGCTTTCAGGCGAGGCCGCGATAGAAAGGGAGCGGACGATCCAACAGGCGGAGTGCAGCTGCCCGCGCAACACCAATCCCCGGGCAAACGCCTTTTTACTCAGCGCCGAGCGGCGCTTCGCCACGCCAAACCGCTGCTGCTAACCGGGAGGGGAATAACGCGCCGGCGGCGCGGGACGTCTCAGCGCGGTTTGGGGGGCTCCACCGCCTTCCAGAGGGCGCGCTGCAACTGGGTGAGCCGCTCGGAATCGCGCACTTTCTGCCCCAGTTCGTCGGTGATGTAAAAACTGTCGATGGCGGCGCCCTTTTCCGTGTTGACCCGGGAGAGGGCAATCTCCAGCCCTTCATCGGCGAAGGCGCGGAGCAGGGAGTGCAGGAGCCCCAGACGGTCGGGAGTGAGCACATCCACGAGCGTGTAGGAGGGGTGGGTGTGGTTGTCGACGGCGATCCGGGTGGGAAAGTCCAGAGACTCGCTCAGCTGAAAACCCCGTTTTCCGATCGAGCGGGTCAGCTTTGGCGTGAAATCAAACTCATCCTCCTCCATCGCCTCCAACAGCACTTTTTCCGCCAGTGCCAGGGCCTCGGGATCCGTGACTGCCTCGAAATCCCGGGTGCACACGCGGAAGATGTCCAAGACCAGGCTGTCCACTCGCGTAAAAGCATCCGCGCTGAGGATATTGAACCCTGCGGCGGAGAGGGAACCGGCGAGTTTTGCCAACAAACCGCGCCGGTCCCAGCCGCAGAACCAAAACTCGGTGTGGCCCCGGTTGGGGTGGGGCAACCACTCGATGGCAGGAGCTAGGGCGAGTTCCGCATTTTTTGCGCGCCGCTCCAAAAACCTGTGGAACAGGCGCAGATGCTTGGCGATGGCGTCCCCGGTGTAGGCCATGAAATAACGCTCCGGCATCGCGGCAAAGTGGGCGGCTATTTCCTCCTCCCAGAAGGCACCCTTGAGCAGGGCGGTGACTTGGGCGCGCAAATCCTCCCGTTCGACCCTGCGCTGCCGGAAGAATTCAACGTTGTCGGCGAGGTAGAGTTTGGCGGAGCGGTAGGTCTGCCAGACGAGGGATTCCTTCCAGTCGGACCAACCGTCGTCGGCCCCTACGCCCTGACCGTCGACCAAGGTCAGGAGCATGAGTGCGTCCAGATTAGTCTGGCTGCAGACTAGGCCGGCGAACTCCTCGATGGTGGCGGGGTCCTCCAGGTTCCGGCGCTGGGCGGTGTTGGAGAGGGTGGAATGGTGGTCGACGAGGAAGATGAGCATCCGCCGCTGGGCGGGGGTGAGCTGAAGCCGCACGGCGACGCGCTGCGCGGACAGGGCGCTTGCCTCGGCATGGTGGCGCACGTTGGCCGCCTTGCCGGTGTCGTGGAGCAGGATGGCGAGATAGAGGACCGCAGGGTCCTCCAACTGGTGCCAGAGCTTCCGGTAGCCCTGTAGTTTGGGGTCGTCTGTGGCGAGGAGTGCGTCAAGTTTTTCAATGCACACCAGGGTGTGCTCGTCCGCGGTGTAGCGGTGGAAGAACTCGTGCTGGACCAGGCAGGTCAGCTCCCCGAACTCCGGAATGTAGCGTCCCAGAAAGTCAACTTGGTGCATTGAGCGGAGCACCGCCCCGGTCTCCCCCTTTTTGGAAAGGATGCTCAGGAAGGTTTCGCGGTTGGCCTTGGCGTATTGAAAGGTGCGGTCCACCAGGTGGAGCCTGCGCCGGATCAACTGCTGCAACTCGGGGCTGATGCGCTCGTCCCGCTTCTGTTCGTGGTGAAAGAGCCGCATGAGGCGGGCCCGGTCCTGGCTGAAAATGGCGCGGTTTTCAGGGTAGATGCTCCCGTTGAGGCTGTAAAATCCGTCGAAATGCTCCTGCTTGGGGGGGCGTGCCAACCGGAGCAACTTGAGCAGTTGCGAACGCTTGCCGGGCTGCGGGGCCGTCACGCACATGCGCTCGCACAGCAGTTCTGTGATGTTAAAAATCACCCGGGCGTTCTGATAATAATCCCGCATCAGCGCCTCTGTTCGGCGCAGGATGCTCTTTTGGGAATACTCCAGATTGTTGGCGATGGCGAGCTGCTGGTTGATGAGGATGACGTCCGTGGGCCGCTGGTTGAGGTAGTGCAGGTCGGTCCGGATCTTGAGCAAAAAGTCGTAGGCCCGGTCCAACTGGCGCCGCTCGCTTTCATTGAGGAGCTTTTTTTCCACCATCTGGGCGGTGGAGCGCGCGCGCTCCTTCACAAAGCTGATCCAAAGCAGGTTCTGATAGTCCCGCAGCCCGCCGCACCCGTTTTTGATGTTGGGCTCCTGCATGTAGACTGTGCGCCCGAATTTAGAATGGCGGTCGGTCTGGTCGGCCACACGTTGGGCGATGTACTCGTCCTGGTGTCCGTCGATGCACTGCTTGACGAACTGGCGCTGAAACTTGGCAAAAAGCGTTTCGTCGCCCGCCACCAGACGGGCCTCGATCAGGGCCGTCTTGGAAAGCATGTCCGCGTTGGCCTGGGACACGGCCTCCTCCACTGTGCGGGTGCTGTGCCCCACCTTGAAGCCGACGTCCCAGAGGGTGTAGAGGATTTTCTCCACGATGCCCGCCAACTCCGCCGCGGCGACCTCGTCGCCGGACTGGTCGTGGAGAAACATCAGGTCGACGTCGCTGAAGGGGTTGAGTTCCCCCCGGCCGAAGCCGCCGAGGGCCACGAGCGCGAGCTTGAGCCGGCTCTTTTTCGGTGCCTCTTCGAGGCGTCTTGCCGCGTCCAACAGGTGTCGGAGCACGATGTCGACCACCGTGGCGCGCTGGCTGCATATCTCGCGGCCGCCCCCTCCGCTCTGGTGGCGCAACCGGATGCGGTGGTTCTCGAGCTTGATAAACTTCTGGTAGAGCTTGAGCAGTTCCTCCGCGCGCAGGTCGCCCTTGGAAAAAAGCTCCTGCTCGGCGTGGGCGAGAACCTTTTCCCGATGACGCATGACAGTTAGAGGGAAACGGCGCGAAATGCGCTTGTCCGGGCGGGTCTGGCCGACGGGCGGAAGGCAGTTGTGGAAAACGGGGTGGACTGCCCGTCCCGAAGCTGCCCGGGAGCGTGCAAGAACCCTTCCCAACAAAACTTCCAACGAGCGTGGCCTCCGTTATGCTTTCTCACATTGCAAAGTTTAATCAGTTTTCACTTTCATGCAATCCTGCCCCGCCGCAAATCCGGACCGCCACGCCGTCCTGCTCATCGATGATGACCGCAAATTGTGCCGCTTGATCGGGGGCTACCTGGATCCGATGGGTTACGAGGTGGTGGCCGCGCACACCGGACCCGACGGACTTGCCTAGGTCGGCGAGCGCGAGTGGCACGCGGTCCTGCTGGACCTAATGCTCCCCGGAATGGACGGATTTGAGGTGCTCAAACGGATCCGTCACAAAAGCGACGTGCCCGTCCTCATGCTCACCGCCAGGGGGGAGGAGGCCGACCGGATCGTCGGTCTGGAGCTCGGGGCGGACGACTACCTCCCGAAAACCTGCTCCAGCCGCGAGATGCTGGCCCGGTTGCGGGCCGTGACGCGGCGGGCGCGCCGGCCCGAACAGGAGGCCGCAGCGTCCCCACCGGAAAGGGACATGCGGGTCGGGACGCTCCGGATGCAACCGGAATCCCGC
>JBIKSY010000334.1:0-4082 GCA_044348365.1 Chthoniobacteraceae bacterium | reverse complement strand
TGCCAAAGGGCTTCCGGACCGTCGCGTCCACTCCCAACAGCCCCTATGCAGCCATCGAACACGAGGCCAAGCGGTTCTTCGGCCTCCAATTCCACCCGGAGGTGGTTCACACCCCCAAGGGCAGGCAGATCCTTTCCAACTTCCTTTTCGAGGTCTGCGGCTTCGAGCGCGACTGGACGATGGGCTCCTTCATCGAGGAGGCATGCGCCCGGATCCGCGAGCAGGTTGGGAACGAACACGTCATCCTCGGTCTCAGCGGTGGCGTCGACTCCAGCGTGGCCGCAGCGCTGATTCACCGGGCCATCGGCGACCAACTCACCTGCGTCTTCGTCAACAACGGCCTGCTCCGCGCCAACGAAGAGGACGCCGTGCGCAAACTTTTCGGGGACAACTTTCAGATGAAGCTGCGTGTGGTGGATGCCACCACCCGCTTTCTCTCCAAGCTCAAGGGGGTGACCGATCCTGAGCGCAAGCGGCGCATCATCGGCCGGGAGTTCATCAATGTTTTCGAGGATGCAGTCAAAAAGCTGGCCACCAAAAAAAACAACGGCAAACAGCGCAGGTTCAAGTTTCTGGCGCAGGGAACGCTGTATCCGGACGTGATTGAGAGCGTGGCGATCGCGGGCAACCCTGCGGCGATGATCAAAAGCCACCACAACGTGGGCGGCCTGCCCAAGGGCATGAAGTTCAAGCTGGTGGAACCGTTGCGCGAGCTCTTCAAGGACGAGGTCCGCGAAGTCGGCGCGCAGTTGGGGCTTCCAAAGGAAGTGGTGCTCCGCCAGCCTTTCCCAGGCCCGGGCCTCGCGGTCCGGATCCTCGGAAACATCACCAAGGAGCGACTCCGAGTCCTGCGCGAGGCGGACTCCATCGTGGTCGCGGAGATGAAGTCCTCCAACTGGTACTATAAGGTCTGGCAGAGTTTCGCGGTCCTTCTGCCCGTGCGCTCCGTCGGAGTCATGGGCGACGAGCGCACCTACGAGAACACGATCGCCCTCCGCGTGGTCGAAAGCCAGGACGGCATGACCGCCGACTGGGTGAAGCTCCCCTACGATCTGCTCGCGCGCATCTCCGGACGGATCATCAACGAGGTCAAGGGTGTCAACCGGGTGGTGTACGACATCTCCTCCAAGCCCCCGGCGACCATCGAGTGGGAGTAGCCTTCCGCTTTGCCTGCGAACCGGGCGGCTTCCTACAAAAAAGGTTGCCCGGCAAGCCACCGTCCAAATGCCTCTAGCGCGCGGCTGCGGTGGCTGATCGCGTTTTTCACCTCGGGCGGCAGGATCCCGAAGGAGGCATTGTGGCCGTCGGGTACGAAAAGGGAGTCGTACCCGAAGCCGCCCTCCCCCTGCTCGCGCCCGAGCAGCACGCCCTCAACCGCGCCCTGAAAGACCCCCAGCAACTGGCCGTCCCGCGCGAGGACCAGAGCGCACTGAAACCGTGCCCGGCGTTGATTCGCGTCTGGAAAGGCGGCTAGTGCGGAAAGCAGGTGCGCGCGGTTGTCGGCATCCGAGGCAGCAGGACCGGCGTACCGGGCCGAGTGGATACCGGGCGCCCCCCTCAGGGCGTCCACACACAGCCCGGAGTCGTCCGCAAGGACCAGTCCGGCGAACTGCCTGGAAGCCGAAAGCGCCTTGATGCCAGCGTTCTCGGCAAAGGTCCGCCCCGTCTCCTTCGGCGCCGGAATCCCGGGGTGGGCACACAGGTCCGTCACCTCAAACCGCGAGGCGAGCAGGGCGCGGAATTCCTGGGTTTTGTGGGCGTTCTTGGTGGCGATGAGCAGAGGTGACATTCCCCAGAACAAAACGCCCCGGACGCCACGCTGCAACCGCCAATCTCAGTGCTAGAAGAAGGCAGCCCCCTCTGCTTAGGTTGACGCCCCCTTTTTAGTTTTTTCCAAATGAGTACCGAACGCCGCAAGCCCTACCCCTTCGACCGCATCGAGGCCAAGTGGCAACACCACTGGGACAGCCACGCCACCTTCCACGCACGCAACCCCGGGGAACCGGGTTTTGATGCGACGCGGCCCAAGTATTACGTGCTGGACATGTTTCCCTACCCCAGCGGCGCTGGGCTCCACGTTGGTCATCCCGAGGGTTACACCGCCACCGACATCCTCTCCCGCTTCAAGCGGATGCAGGGCTTCAACGTGCTGCATCCCATGGGCTGGGACGCCTTCGGCCTTCCCGCCGAGCAGTACGCGATCAAAACCGGTCAGCATCCAGCGGTCACCACCGCCCAGAATATCAACAATTTCCGCGCCCAGCTCAAGCGCATCGGCTTTGCCTACGACTGGCAGCGCGAGGTCAACACCACGGACCCGGGTTACTTCAAATGGACCCAGTGGATCTTCCTCCAAATCTACCACTCCTGGTACAACCCGGCGACACGCCGCGCAGAGCCCATTTCCACCTATCCGGGCGCCGATCCCGACAGCGTGCGCCTCGCCTACATCGCGGAGGTACCCGTAAACTGGTGCACCGCCCTGGGCACCGTTCTCTCCAACGAGGAGGTCGTCGACGGCAAGAGCGAGGTGGGCGGGCATCCAGTGGAGCGCCGCCCGATGCGCCAGTGGATGCTCCGGATCACCTCCTACGCGGACCGGCTCATCGAGGAACTCGATGGCCTAGACTGGCCTGATTCGATCAAACTGCTCCAGCGCAACTGGATCGGCAGGTCAGAAGGCGCTGAGGTGACCTTCACCATAGAAGGCACCCACCAGCCTGTGCGCGTGTTCACCACAAGACCCGACACCCTCTTTGGCGCGACCTACCTCGTCCTCGCACCAGAACACCCCCTTGTCGGACACATCACCGCCCCTTCCCAGCAAGGCGCCGTGCAGGCCTATCTGGACGCCTGCCGTTCCAAGAGCGACCTCGAGCGGACAGACCTCGCCAAAGACAAGTCGGGCGTGTTTACCGGCGCGTTCGCACTCAACCCGGTCAACTGCGAACGCGTCCCCGTGTGGATTGCCGACTACGTCCTGCCGGGATACGGCACCGGCGCGATCATGGCCGTCCCCGCCCACGATACGCGCGACCACGAGTTCGCCCAGAAATTTGAGCTCCCGATCCGCCAGGTGGTCCAGCCCTCCGGCGACGAAGCCTGGCAGGGGTTCACCGGCAGCGGCACCTCCGTGCACTCCGGATTCCTCGACGGGATGCAAACCCCCGAGGCCAAACGCACCATGATCCAATGGCTCGAAACCGGCGGCCACGGAAAGGGCACCATCCAATACAAACTACGCGACTGGCTCTTTTCCCGGCAGCGCTACTGGGGCGAGCCGTTCCCCATCGTCTGGACCGACGGGCGCCACTCGGCGCTTCCAGAATCCGAGCTGCCTTTGACCCCGCCCGTACTGGCCGATTTCAAACCCACAGGCACGCCGGAGCCGCCGCTCTCAAAGGCTACAGACTGGCTGCGCTACGGGGCGTCCTCGCGGCGCGAGACCAACACCATGCCGCAATGGGCCGGCTCCTGCTGGTACTACCTGCGCTACTGCGACCCCGGCAACGACCAACGCTTTTTGAGTCGCGAAGCCGAACGGTACTGGATGGGGGCAGACTCGCCTGCGCCCAAACCCGGCGGCGTCGACCTTTACGTGGGCGGGACGGAACATGCGGTGCTCCACCTGCTTTACGCGCGTTTCTGGCACAAGGTGCTCTTCGATCTCGGACAGGTTTCCACGCCTGAACCCTTCCAGCGGCTGGTGAACCAGGGGATCATCCTCGGCGAGGACGGACAGAAAATGTCCAAGAGCCGTGGCAACGTGGTGAATCCGGACGAGGTGATCAACGAGTTCGGGGCAGACGCCTTCCGTTGCTACGAAATGTTCATGGGGCCCTTGGAGCAGATGAAGCCTTGGAGCACCGCGGGCGTGGAGGGGGTCTCCCGCTTTCTCGCACGCGCCTGGAGGCTCGTCATGGAGGAAAACCAGTCCGGCGAATGGGTTCGCTCCGCCGCGCTCACCGACATCGCCCCGGACAAGGCGCAGCTCAAGGTAATCCACGCCACCATCAAGAAGGTGGGTGAGGACATCGAGACCCTGTCGTTCAACACGGCCATCTCGCAGATGATGATCTTCG
>JBIKSY010000333.1:0-4087 GCA_044348365.1 Chthoniobacteraceae bacterium | reverse complement strand
GAGCGGGAGCGGAGTTGCGCCGCCCTCTCGGGGTGACGATTGTCGGGGGGCTGTTGCTGTCCCAATTGCTCACGCTCTACACCACGCCGGTGATTTACCTCCTGCTGGGACGACTCGCCCGCCGGGGTTGGTCGAATGCAGCCAACGCCACGCCTGCCGCCCAAACCGAGCCGCTAGCCCAGTGAACCTTTCCGAACCCTTCATCCGGCGGCCTGTGGCCACTTCGCTGCTCGCCTTGGGGCTGCTGCTTTTGGGACTGGTTTCCTATCGGCGGCTACCTGTGGCGCCCTTGCCGCGGGTGGATTTTCCGGTGGTGCAGGTCAGCGCAACAATGCCCGGGGCGGATCCTGCCACCATGGCGGCCACGGTGGCCGCTCCCTTGGAGCGGCAGCTGGGGCAGGTTTCCGGTGTGACCGAGATCACTTCGGTAAGCATGGCGGGGTCGGTGAGCGTCGTGCTCCAGTTTGATCTGGACCGGAAGATTCAATCCGCGCTCAAGGACGTGCGTGCCGCGGTTTCCGCCGCCCGGGCAGACCTGCCGGGAAACCTCCCTTTTCCCCCGAGTTCTAGAACGGTCAACCCCTCGGATTCCCCAGTGATGATCCTGTCGCTGACCTCTGAGCTCGCGACCATGAACCAGCTTTATGAGTTTGCCGACACAGTGGTGGCCCAGCGACTCAGTCAGGTTTCGGGAGTCAGCCAGACGAACATTTCGGGGTCTTCCAAGCCGGCGGTGCGGATCCAGCTTAATCCGGCTGCGCTGGCTTTGAGTGGTCTGGGTATGGAGGACGTGCGGCAGGCTGTTGCCCAGGCCAGCGTACGGCTGCCCAAGGGTGGGATCGAAGGCGACACGCTGTCCTACGCACTGGATTCCAACGACCAACTGGTCGAACCGGTGGATTTTGGGCGGATTGTGGTGGCGCAGCCGGGGGGCGTGCCTGTGACGCTTCGGCAGCTGGGCTCCGTGTTTGAGAGCGTTGAGAACACCAAGGCTGCAGGCTGGGCAGGGCTGACTCCCGCCATTCTGATTTCGGTTTACAAACAGGCGGACGCCAATGTGATTGAGACAGTCGACGCGATCAGGCGCCTGCTGCCCGAGTTGCAAAAATGGCTCCCGCCTACGGTAAAGCTGTCGGTGCAGAGCGACCGCACGCTCACAATTCGGGCGTCAGTGGAGGAAGTGCAGTATTCGCTTCTTCTGAGCATCGGGCTGGTGTCGTTGGTGATGTTTGTGTTTTTGCAGCGGCTCCGCCCCACGCTGATTGCGTGTATCACCGTGCCACTGGCCTTGGCGGGGACCTTCGGGGGAATGTACCTTTTTGGATACAGCCTCGATAATCTGTCCCTCATGGCGCTGACCATTTCTGTGGGCTTTGTGGTGGATGACGCCATAGTCGTCATTGAAAACATCTTCCGGCTACGTGAGTCGGGTGAGTCGCCCATGGCCGCCGCGCTCAAGGGGGCCGGGCAGATAGGCTTCACCGTCGTATCCATCACGATATCTTTGCTGGCGGTATTTTTGCCGCTGCTGGCCATGGGTGGCTTGATCGGGCGGCTGTTTCGCGAATTCGCCGTTACCCTGAGTCTGGCAGTGATCGTCTCCGCGGTAATTTCGCTCACGCTCACGCCGTGCCTTTGCGCGAGGCTGCGGGGGGCCAACCAAGAGCGGACCAATGCGCTGCAGCGGTGGGTGGAAAGGATGCTTTCCCATATCACCGCTGGATACGGATGGAGTCTCCGCTGGGTTTTGCGCCACGAGTTGTTGATGCTCGGGGTGACTCTGGCGACGGTTGTTGCCACAGTGTGGATGTACGGCCGGGTACCCAAGGGATTCTTCCCTCAGCAGGACACGGGAATGCTCATGGGAAACGTGGAGGCGGCGCAGGATATCTCGTTCCGCGCCATGATAGAATTGCAGAGGGAGGTAACCCGCCGGGTTTTGGAGGACCCGGCTGTCGCGACGGTCAGCACCTATATGGGTAGTTCCGGATTTGGAGGCACTCAGAATTCGGGGCGGCTCTTTGTGGCGCTCAAGCCGCTGGGGGAGCGCGGGGTTGGAATCGAGGAGGTCATCGGCCGTTTGCGCAAAACAACAGCAGGCGTGCCCGGAGTGCGCACGTTCATGCTCGCGATGCAGGACGTGCGGGTCGGCGGCCGGCATTCCAAGGCCCAGTACCAGTACACCCTCCAGTCGCCGGATCTCGAGGAGCTCAACACCTGGGCGCCAAAAGTTCTCGGGACGCTGCGGAAGCTACCTCAACTGCGGGATGTCACCTCCGACCAGCAAACCGGGGGGCTCCGCATGAACGTGCGGGTGGACCGGGACGCGGCCTCCCGCCTGGGGGTGACCCTCGCGGAGGTGGACGCCGCCCTGTATGACGCCTTTGGACAGCGCCTCGTCTCTACGATGTACAAGCGCTATAATCAGTACAGGGTGGTGCTTGAACTGGAGGGGGAGTATCTGGAGGACCCAGCCTCCCTGGAGAAGATCTACGTTCGGGCGCAGGGGGGCGGGTTGGTGCCCCTGGGGAGCGTGGCGCGGTTTGTGCCGGGAAGCTCACAGCTTTCAGTAAACCATCAGGGGCAGTTTCCGTCGCTGACCCTTTCCTTCAACCTCGCCCCGGGAGTTTCACTTGGGGAAGCCACCCGCCTGGTGGCAGAGGGGGTGGAGGGAATGCAGCTGCCGGAGAGCATTCAGGGCAGCTTCCAGGGAACGGCACAGGTGTTTCAGGCTTCGCTTGCGACCTTGCCCATGCTCACCCTCTGGTCGCTTCTGGCGGTGTACCTTGTGCTCGGGATCCTCTACGAGAGCCTCATTCATCCGCTGACGATTTTATCCACGCTCCCTTCGGCCGGGCTGGGGGCATTGCTGGGCCTTCTTTTTTGCGGGCAGGAGCTATCGATGGTGTCTTTTATTGGAATCATTCTCCTCATGGGGATTGTGAAGAAAAACGGAATTCTCATGGTGGACTTTGCCATCGAGTCGACGCGGCTTGCTGGAAAAAGTCCAAGGGAAGCTATTTACGATGCCTGTATTACCCGGTTCAGGCCCATCACCATGACCACCTTGGCTGCGCTGTTTGGCAGCCTGCCGCTGGCACTGGGCTCAGGGGTGGGGGCGGAACTGAGAAAGCCGCTTGGCATTGCCCTGGTGGGCGGGCTTCTGCTTTCCCAGGTGGTCAGCCTGTACACGACGCCTGTGGTGTACCTCGCCTTCGAATGGGGACGGCGAGTAGTCGCCCGTTTTTTTTCAAAGCTCCGGGGCAACTCAGTGCCGGCGGCGGTGTTAAATCAAACATGAAGACTTTACTTTTTCTTGGAGTCAGCGCCTTGGTAACGGCCGTTTCGGGTGTCGGGGCGGCAGAAACCGCTCCCGAAAAGGGCCCTTTGGCTAGGATGGAGGCGATGCGGGAGCGGTTGGCTTTGAGTGACCAGCAGTGGGAAAAGCTCCAGCCCCTCCTCAGGATGGAGGGGGACAAGGTGCGCGAAGTCCTCGCCGACAGCAGCCTGTCGGCCGAGCAAAAGCGGGCGAAAGCCAAGGAAGTAACCGCCGGAGGGCGGGAACAGATCAAGGAACTGCTCACTCCCGAACAAAGACAGAAGCTTGCCATTGAAATGAAAAGCCGTCAGGGGGCAACGGCCGATGATGGGAGCCAGCGGATGGCTGAACTCAAGGAGAAGCTTGGACTCACCGAAGAACAGGTCGGCAAACTCAAGCCGATTCTAGCCGAGGAGGCCCCAAAGCTGAGGTCGCTTCGGGAAGATAAAAGCCTAGCTCCTGCGGAGCGGCGGGCTTCATTCGAGGCGAGTTTCGAGCGGGTGGCAGCGGAGTTAACTGTGCCACAGCGTGAGAAACTGCGCGAGGAGATGCGCGCGCGCCGTAACTAGGTACCGTAGCGTCCGGTCATTTCGGGGGCGACAACTCGGTAGTGCGGGAGCGCAAGGGGTCAAAACGGTTTGGCGGGTGCCATGCTCAACCACCGGCAGCCTGGTAATGGCGAACTCCCCGGGTCCAAAGGAAACGTGCGGTGGCAGCGGTGATGCATACCCAGAGTAACTGCAGAGCAAACCCCTGCCTTAGAGCTGC
>JBIKSY010000331.1:0-4090 GCA_044348365.1 Chthoniobacteraceae bacterium | reverse complement strand
CCAAGGTCGGGCTGCATATCACTCTGTGGGCCATCCGGCTTCTACAGAGTAAACTCGCATCCAAACGTTCAACGCAGGCGGTTGTTCCCCGCCTGAGTCTTCGCGGGCAGACAGGGCTTTGGGGCTCGGAAACCTAGGGGGCGGGGTCTTTCCAGTCAATTGCTTTTTCCCGCTCGACCCCGGCTGCGAGGGCTGATGGGGGCTGTCGGGGGCGCTCAGGACCGACTGCCCGGCGGGTGGTGCAAGTTTTCGGGTGTTTTCAGCGGAAAGGCTGCGGTATACGGTTCAATACCCTCTATGAACACCACCCCAGTCTCCGCCTTTTCCCGCCGCCATTTCCTCCAGACCCTGGCCGCCACCGCCGCCGGGGCGAGCCTTCCGGCCCGTGTGTACGCCGCCGCCGCCGGGTCCAACGACGCGGTGCGCATCGGGGGGATTGGATTCAACGGCCGCGGCATGGGCAACCTGAGCAGTCTGCTGGCGGTGCCCGGGGTCCGGGTCACCGCCCTGTGCGACGTGGATTCGGCCGTGCTGGAGAAGGGACGCAAGCAAATGGAGGACAAGGGGCAGAAGGTGGAGGTGTACTCCGACCTTCGCCGGCTTTTGGAGAGCAAGGAGGTCGACGCGGTCATGATCGCCACGCCAAACCACTGGCACACCCTGGCGGCGATCTGGGCGATGCAGGCCGGCAAGGACGTCTACGTCGAAAAGCCCGTCACCCACACGCTCTGGGAGGGCAAACAGCTTGTGGCGGCGGCGGCGAAAACGGGGCGGATCGCCCAATCCGGCACGCAGAGCCGCTCTTCGGCCGGGTTGCAGGAGGCGCGGCTTTGGTTGCAGGAAGGGCACATGGGCAAGCTGCTCTGGGCGCATGGCACCTGTTACAAGCGCCGGCCCAGCATCGGCAAGGCAACGGGCGCGCAGGCGGTGCCCGCGACGGTGGACTACGATTTGTGGTGTGGCCCCTCCGCCAAGGGCGACCTGCTGCGGACCAAGCTGCACTACGACTGGCACTGGATCTGGGAGACGGGCAACGGCGACTTTGGCAACCAGGGGGTGCACCAGGTGGACATTGCCCGCTGGTTCATGGGCGAAAACGGGCTTCCCCCCAGCGCCCTGAGCCTTTTCGGCGGCCGTTTCGGCTACGAGGACGACGGCCAGACCCCCAACTCGCAGTTGGTGAGCTTCCAGTATGAAAAGGCGCCGCTGTATTTCGAGGTGCGCGGGCTTCCCTCGGAAACCGGATCCAAGGAAATGGACGACTACCTGGGCTCGGGTGTCGGGGTGGTGTTGCAGTATGAGAAGGGGCATGTGCTGATTCCGAGCTACACCGCGGTGATCGCCTTCGACGCGCAGGGCGGGATCGTCAAGCGCTGGGGCAGGCACACCCTCAAGGGGGAGACTCCTGAGCCCAAGCCCACGACGCCCGCTCCGGCGGTCCAGGCCGACTCCCACCATGCCAACTTCATCCGCGCGGTGCGGAGCGGAAAGGCGGCCGAACTCAACTGCAACGTGCGGGAGGGGGAGTTGTCCTCGGCGTTGTGCCATCTGGCCGGGATTTCCCACCGCCTCGGCGCGCCGCTGGCTCCCGATGCAATCCGGGAACGGGTGAAGGCCGACGCCCACGCCGTTGAGGCGTTGGGCAGAATGGGCGAACATTTGAAGCGGAACGACGCCCTGCCTGAAAAGGCGGTGTTTGGCGTGCCCCTGAAAGTGGACACGGCCAAGGAGGTCATCCTCGGCAACCCGGCCGCCACGGAACTCGCCCGCCGCAAGGACCGGGCGCCCTTCACCGTGCCCGAGCTGGCATAGGACCGGGCCTCCGCGGAAGCCTCGTTTTTTGTGGCAGCGGGGGGCCAGCGGGTGCCCCGTTGGGGCGGGGGCCGTCCCGCCTCAGGGGGCCACGGCTGGCGGCGGTTCGCCGGAAAGCCCCCCCCGCAGGAGGGATTCGCGCCGGTCCCGCACCAGGCTCACGATCAGAGAGGTCCAACCCGTCTGGTGCGAGGCGCCGATGCCCTCGCCGGTTTCCGCGTGGAAATATTCGTGGAACAAAAGCAGGTCCTTCCAGTCGGGCGCGTCGGTGTAGCGTTTTGCGGCGCCAAAACAGGGCCGGTACCCTGCCTCGTCGGGCGTGAGCAGCGAGACCAGCCGGTCGCAAAGGTCCAGGGCAATCTCCCGGAGGGTCGCAACCTTTCCGGAGCCCGTCGGATACTCGATGGTGAAGGTGTCCCCGTAAAAGTAGGCGTACCGCTCGAGGGCTTCGATGATCAGAAAGTTGATCGGAAACCAGATGGGCCCCCGCCAGTTGGAGTTGCCTCCGAACATCGGGGTCGTGGCCTCCCCCGGAGCGTAGGCCACCTCGTGCCTTTGGCCCTCGTGCAGGAAGGTGAAGGGCGTTTCGTCATGCGCCTTGCTCAGCGAGCGGATCCCAAAGTTGGAGAGAAACTCCTTCTCATCCAGCATGTACTCCAGACTCCGGCGCAGGCGCGCCTCGCTCGGAATCGCCAGCAGACAGCGTCCCGGGTTCTTTCCCGTCGCGCGCCGGACGGTGATGTACTTGAGCAGGTCGGGCCGGTTGACCAGAAACCAGTCCATGCGTTTGCGGAAATTCGGCAGGGCGTCGATCGTCTTTTGTTTGAGCACGTTGACCGCGCACATGGGCAGGAGCCCCACCAGGGAGCGGATCCGCAGGGGGATGGGCTCCCTGTGGTTGATGATCAGCTGGTCGTAGTAAAACCCGTCGGTGCTGTCCCACAGGCCGGTGCCGCCCAGCGCGTTGATGGCGTCGCAGATGTTGACGAAATGCTCGAAAAACTTCGAGGCGATGTCCTCGTAGACCGGCTTTTCCAGCGCCAGTTCCAGCGAGATGGAGAGCATTGTCAGGCAGTAGGAAGCCATCCACGCGGTGCCGTCCGCCTGGTTGAGCCGGCCGCCGCCAGGCAGGGGCTGGGAGCGGTCAAACACCCCGATGTTGTCCAGCCCGAGGAAGCCGCCGCCGAACACATGGCGTCCCTCGACGTCCTTGCGGTTGACCCACCAGGTGAAGTTGAGCAGCAGTTTTTGGAAGGCCCGCTCCAGAAAGAACAGGTCGCGGCTACCCTTTTGGTCCGCGATCTTGTACACCCGCCACACCGCCCAGGCGTGCACCGGGGGGTTCACATCCGAAAAGTTCCACTCGTAGGCGGGCAGCTGCCCGTTGGGGTGCATGTACCACTCGCGCAACAGCAGCAGCAGCTGGTCCTTGGCAAAGTCCGGATCCACCGCCGCAAAGGGTAGCATGTGAAACGCCGTGTCCCACGCCGCAAACCACGGGTACTCCCACTTGTCCGGCATCGACAGGATGTCCTTGGCGAAAAAGTTGGGCCAGTCCGCGTTGCGCCCCTTCAGCCGGAACTCGGGCGGGGGGGCGGCCTTGTCGCATTTGAGCCAGTCCTCGACGACGTAGTAGAAGAACTGCTTGGTCCAAAGCAGACCTGCGTACCCCTGTCGGCAGATCATGCGCTCCTCCGGGGTGATCCCCTCGGGAATTACGCTCGCGTAGAACGCCTCGCTCTCGGCGATGCGCTGCGCAAAGACCTCCTCAAACCCCTCGAGGCCCCGCACCAGATGGCACTCGCTCTGAAGCACCAGGCGGCACCGCACCCGGACGCTCCCCCCCGCCGGCACCATGAACTTGAAGTGCGCCGCCGCCTTGGTGCCTTGTGGCTCCGGCGACACCGCCCCCTTCTCCCCGTGGATGATGTGCCGGTGGAAGGCGTCCTTTACATAGGGCACGGGGTTTTCCGCGCCCGAAAAACTGTGGAGGTTGGTGTCGTTGTTGGTGAACAACCAGGCCGGCGCGGCGGCCGCGTCCGGGGAGTCCGCATAGAATTCGTACTGCCCGAGGGTTTCGTGCTGCGCGACGAGCCTGCCGTCGGCCCCGGTGATCCCGGGCATGGTAAGCGGCGATTCCCGGTTGTTCTCCCAGCTCCAAACGTTTCGCAGCCAGAGGGTGGGCAGCACGTGGAGCGGCGCGGCCTCCGGCCCGTGGTTGGTGACGGTGATCTGCCAAAGCAGGTCCTCCGGCGTGCGTTTGGCGACCTCCTGCAAA
>JBIKSY010000332.1:0-4090 GCA_044348365.1 Chthoniobacteraceae bacterium | reverse complement strand
AAAGGTGGAAGCCGCGGTCTGCCCGATGCTTGCCGTCACACTTCCTGTGTACACCGGGTTGAACACAGTGGCCCGGACCAAGCCCGACAACACCTTGCCCTGAGAGTCGGTCGCCTGAACGAGGAGGTGTGGAAGGGAGAAGGTGGTCGAAGCGCTCGAGGCAAAACTCAGGCTGCCGGCGCTTGTCAGCGTCCACCCAGCGGTGGGTGTAGCGCTTTGTCCAGAGCGCAGCGCCCACTGCAAGGGCGCTGCATAGGCCGCCCCCGGAGGCAGGGTCGCGTTGAGGTCCAAATTTACTCCGCCCGGTTGTGCCGTTTCAGCCAGCAGGTTTGCGACCAAGTCGTACACGGTCCATACAAACTTCACCGTGTAGGTGTTCTGGGCTCCGCTCGCGTAGGTCAGCAAGGCGTCGGCGTAAAGGACGTTGGGGCCGTAAACCTGAGCCGTGGCCGCAGGAATCGACACCACCCCATTCCCATCAATCGTGAGACCGCCCGTGGGCGCAGTCGCACCGGGCGTCAGCTTCCAAACCTGGGAAACCGGATTCCCAAGATTCCCGGGACCTCCGGGCATCGGACCACCAATGTCCATCAGAAAAACAGTGGATAGATCCCTGGTCCTCTCGACGGAGACCCCCACAATACCCGCGTCCGTCGAGTTCATTGGGTAGGTCGCCCTCAACGCCACCTTGCCCTTAGACACCACCCCCGACTCGCTGGCCACTTCCACCGCGATATCGACCGGCGAGTTCGAAGACATAGCTCTATTTGTCACCGAGAAAGTGCCGCTGGTGGAGAGCCTAATTCCCATCATGCTGGCCGTTTGTTCCGGACTCAGGGTCCAGTTTCGCACAGCACTTCCCGTAAAGGCGGTTCCCGTTACCAGGGGATTCAAGTCAAGCGAGGCCACCACAGTCTCTTCCATGTTCGACGAGGTGCTGCTCGAAAGATCTGCAAACACGGAGCCTCCAAACTCCGCTGGGCTGAGCGTGATTTTGGCGTAAAGCTTCGTCTGCGCGCCGTCCTCCACCTGCACGTAAACATCGGAGCCAGCCAGTCCGTTCCCGGCCGGCACCTTCACGACAAGCGATCCCAGCGTTCCCACAGTCACCCAAGAGGGTAAGCTTTGACCAGACACAGCGGACCAGACTTTGGTTCCCGTGAGCACCTTCCACGGCGGCACAAGCGCGTTTAGATCGATGGTCAGGCTTTCGCTCGCTCCCACCACAGACCGGACGGTCGAACTAAACGCGAGGTCTGCAGGGGGTACGAACGGGGGTAGGATCACAAATCCGCCCGAAAGCGTGCTCCCTACCAGGTTGGCCACCGCCGGCAGGTTCAAAGTGAACTGGGAGGGACCGTCGACGGACGCGACGGTTGAATCTGACGCGAGGCCTGGCCCGTTCACGCTAGTTCCAACGGTGAGTCCGGTGGTGCTCAACACCTTGACGACCTTTGAACCAAGCACGGTGGAGACGCCCTCCAGCAGGGTGGAGCTGCCGCCGGTGACCGTCACGTCAACGCGCCCGATCTGGGTGGTACCCTGGGGCATCCCCTGGTAGGTCGTTGTCCGGGCGGGATACACGCGGTAGACGCCGTTGGAGGCTGTCGCAGAAGCCTGCACGCTCAAGGAGCCCGCACTCGAAACTGCGATTCCATCGAGTTGCACGCCGGGCCCCCGTTGGAGCGCCCACTTGTTCGTCTCCTGCGGAGAGGAATAGCTCAGGGTGCCGAGGTTCAGCGCGGCCGAACCGCCAGCGTTCACAGCCAGACTCCCTGTGAAAATCGGGCTTCGCACCTGGGCGTTCACGAGGCCCAAAAATAGTTTCTGTGACTCATCCCGCGCCTGCACCACCAGCGCACCAGCGGAACTGGGCATGCCCGGCATGCCCCCTCCCGTAAACGACAAGATTCCGTTGGGCGTCACCGTCCAACTGGAGGGCCCCATCCCGTTTGACGGCAGTTCCCACTGGAGCGCACCGGTGGGAGCCGCCCCGCTGGGGAGATAACTATTCAGATCTAGCGAGGGCGCGCCGCCTGGAGTACCGGTGTCCGCAGCAAGAAGGACGGAAAAGTTTCCTACCACCCATGCGACCTTGAACGTCTGTACCTGAGGGGCCCCGAATATTTCCGGAGGCGTTACGAGCAGGTCCAAATAGAGGGCGTTGGTACCCTGCATCGCGGCCGTCGGCGCGGGAAGGGTCAGATTGCCCGCCGCATCAACCGACATTCCCTCCACAGACGCCAGCGCCCCCGAAACAGGGGACCAGTTTAGAGTAGACCCGGGCATTCTGAAGTAATCCGGAACGTATTTAGACAGTTCAATCGTCTGGCTGGAGCCGCTCCCAATGACGCCTTGGAAGGAGAGCGTTATGGGGTAAACTGACCGCAGCGCCACCTTGCCCTTCTGCTTGACTCCGCTGCCGTTGTCCACCTGCACCGGAACGTCGAGAGAGTTGACAGGAACGTACAGATTCGAGACCGAGAAAGTCCCCCCTTCTGAGAGCGTCTTGCTGCTCGAATCCCCCCCAAACGATGCGGTTGGAAGCAGACTCCAAATCCGCGCAGCCACGTTTGAGAAGGCGGTTCCGGATACCAGACTGTTCAGGTTGCGTGCCGCCTGAACTGCCGGACTCATGCCAGCGTTCGTGGCACTCAAATCGATGAAAATGGATTCGCCGAAAACCACGGGCGAAACCTTCAGCCTGTAGAACGAGACGCCGGTCATAGGCGTGGGGCCCATCTCGCTTTCCGTTTTTTCAAGGTACACGTCAAACGGGAGGTCGTTCGCCCCTGGCTTCAGGGACAACCGTCCGCCGGATGTGACAGTCAACCAGGAGGGCAATTGCTGCCCAGCAACCAAAGCCCATGTACGTGAGCTGATGTTTTGATTGTTAAGATAAAAACTGGATATCGAATTTAGCTCGATGGTGGTCGCAGTCGTCAAACCCGCCACTGGGAAGGTCTCAGCACTGGCCGAAAGATTGACCAACCTTGCCTCCACCGCGCCCACCAGAGAGGCCCCACCAGCTCCCTGTGCCTTGAAGAGCAACTGCTGGCTGCCCTGCATTCCGGAGGGCACCGTCATCTGACCCTGCGGAGAAACACTCACGTTCAGATTGCCCGGATTCAAAAGGGACCAAACCACGCCTTCCCCCAGATCTGCACCCACCGGCACCAGTGTATTCAAGTCCAGATCGACCGGATTGGCGGACTGGCTGTCCGCGACAAGCGACTTGCTGAACGCAACCGATTGGAGCGAAACGGAACCATAGCGACGAGCAGTCGAGGGGTTCCACGCGGTGGGATCGTCCACTTGTACGACATACTCGGAGACTGCGGGCGTAATCCCCGTTGGGGGTTTCGCCGCGAGCAAACCGCGGTTGCTGAGTGTGAGCCACGCGGGAATCGTCTGGCCTTCCCGGAAGGACCATACCCGGGTTTCAGCAGAGCCGGGGAGCTCCGAATTGGTTGAAGCAAGCAGGTTCAGGTCGAAGGACGAAGCTACCGACAAGCCCGGTTGCACGCCGATTTGCGTGCTGAAGGCCGGATCCACCACATTGACCGAAACCCAGCCAAGCAGCCCATTCTGAGACGAATCGCGCACATCGACTTCAAACCCGAGTGAGGTCGGGGCACCGGCCGGGATCGACAACACACCGGCAGCCGTCACCGTGGCACTCCCTGCAAGCGCCTCAGAACTGGCAGAAATCGACCAAGTCAGCTCGCCGGTCAGGCCGGAGGGGGAGGGAAGGCTGAGGCCAAGGTCGAGGCTGTAGGTCGCAGGCGCCCCCTGTCCCTGCGCCACGGCGCGCACCAAGCTGGCCTCAAACTGGGTGACGTCCAGAAGCAGAGAGCCGTATTTGGGAGGCTGGCTGGAGGTGGTCGGCTGGTTGGCCGAGGACTCCACGTATTGCACGAAAATCTCGAGGGGCTGCAAAGGAACCCCGGCGGGAGGGAGCGCACGGATCATTCCAGCCGACGAGAGGGTCAGCCACTCGGGAATCCGTTGGCCCCGCACAAAGGTCCAGGCTCGCTTCGTCAAAGTGGCACCACCCGCCTGATTCGCCTCATCCGCAGGCCTGTTGAGG
>JBIKSY010000095.1:0-13436 GCA_044348365.1 Chthoniobacteraceae bacterium | reverse complement strand
TGTTCTCCTCATCGTAGCACAACCTTCACTCGACACATTCTCATGAACTTCTCCCACGACCCCCGAATCCAAGCCTCCAGCCCCGGGCACTCCAACCACGGTCCTTCCAACTACTACGTGCCGGTGGTGGTCGAACAGACCGGACGGGGCGAGCGCTCCTATGACATTTATTCCCGGCTCCTGAAGGACCGGATTGTTTTCCTAGGTACCGGAGTCAACGACGAGGTAGCCAACTCGATCATCGCCCAGTTGCTGTTTCTCCAAATGGAGGACCCCAAGAAGGACATCCACCTTTACATCAACTCCCCCGGGGGATCGGTGACAGCCGGGCTGGCAATCTACGACACGATGCAGTTCATGACCTGCGATGTGAACACCTACTGCATCGGGATGGCTGCCAGCATGGGGGCCGTGCTTTTGGCCGCCGGCACGCGTGGCAAGCGGTTTGCCCTTCCAAACTCCGACATCATGATCCACCAGGTGTCGGGCGGCGCCCAGGGCACCGCCAGCGACGTCGAGCGCACCGTGGAGTTCATGTACAAACTCAAGAAGCGCCTCACCCGGATTCTTGCAGAGCACACCTCCAAGTCCGAGGAGCAGGTGAAGGCTGACTCGGACCGCGATTACTACATGAGCGCCCAAGAGGCCAAGGACTACGGTCTGGTCGACGAGGTGGTCAAGAGCCGTAAGGAAATTCCCGGCCCGATTCGTTCCGAAAAGACGGTGGAAAAACTGCTGGAAAAAGGCGACAAGCCCGAACCGGCAACCGAGTAGGCGATTGAATGGGAGCGCGCCCCGGAGGGAGTTCCTCCTGAGCCCCGGGGCTGCGCGGACTTCCGCGAGGAGGCTTCTCCCGCAAGAAAAAGAGTGGAGGCCGGACTGGCCCACCCTAGCATATTTTAACAGAGTAAAACAAATTTTATGGCACGCGCATCCAATCTCACCATGTGCAGTTTTTGCGGTAAAAGCCACGCCGAGGTGCGCAAGCTCATCGCCGGTCCCGGTGTCTACATCTGCGACAGTTGTATCAACGTGTGCAAAGGGATCCTGGACAAGGAACTCAGCGAGGAAAAGCGCAAGCAGTCCACCACCCTGCGTGTGCCCAAACCGGTCGAAATCCGCCGGGCGCTGGACCAGTATGTGATCGGTCAGGACCGCGCCAAAAAGGTGCTCTCTGTTGCCGTACACAACCATTACAAGCGGATCCTGCACAACACCGGGGGGAGTCTGCCGGGCGCTTCGGGCGTGGAGGGGGCCGGTGGGGCTTCCCAGATTGATACGCTGGCCGAGGTGGAAATCGACAAGAGCAACATTCTGTTGCTGGGCCCAACCGGCTCGGGAAAGACCTTGATGGCGCGCACCCTCGCCCGCACGCTGGACGTGCCGTTCTGCATCGCTGACGCAACCACCCTCACCGAAGCGGGATACGTAGGGGAGGACGTTGAAAACATCATTCTCCGGCTGCTGCAGGCCGCCGAATACGATGTGAAGCGGGCCGAGATCGGGATCGTTTATATTGATGAAATCGACAAAATCGGGAGGAAAACCGAAAATGTATCCATCACCCGCGACGTGAGCGGCGAGGGGGTGCAGCAGGCGCTGCTCAAGATTCTGGAGGGGACCGTCTGCAATGTTCCGCCGCAAGGGGGGCGCAAACACCCCAATCAAGAGTACATTCAGGTGAGCACCGACAAGATTCTTTTCATCTGCGGAGGCGCCTTCGTTGGATTGGAGAAAATCGTGGAGAAGCGGCGTGGCCGCAACACGCTCGGCTTCGGAGCGGCGCGCATGGCGGCAGCCGAGGGGGTGGAGGTGCCGGCCAGCGAACTGTTGCGCCACGTGGAACCTGAGGACCTTTTGAGTTTCGGGATGATTCCGGAGTTCATCGGTCGACTGCCCGTCGCTGCCGCGTTGGATCCGCTCACGGAGGACGAGCTGATGCTCATTCTAACGGACACAAAGAATGCGCTGATAAAGCAGTACCAGAAGCTGCTGGCGATCGAGGGCGTCAACCTGAATGTCACCAAGGATGCCCTGCGCGCCCTTGCCGAGCAGGCCGCCAAGAAGGGGACGGGCGCCAGGGCCCTCCGCTCGATGCTGGAACGGATCATGCTCGAGGTCATGTATGACATTCCAAGCCGCGACGACGTGGCCGAAGTCACCATCAACCGGGGTGTTGTGGAGGGCAAACGCCAGCCGACGCTCCGCCGGAAACAAGATAAGGATGCGGCCTGAACCGTCGAGCGCCTGCCTGAGTGCGCCGGTTGGTTTGGCGCCGCATCAGACTCTTTTGCCGTGAAACCGCGTGGAGGCGGCGCGGCATGAGTGGATTTGATTGGAGGAAGGCCCTCGAGGGATTAAAGCAGAGAGTCATGGAACCCGCCCCAGATTCAAAACAACCCCCGGCTACTGGATCTCCGGAGGGACGTGGAGGGGGACGCTTGGTGATTCTGCCGGGCTTGAGTTTAGCGGCTCGGTTCGGGTGTGCGCTCGCTTTGGCTGGGGTGGGTGGAGGCTGGGCCCTGAGAGCGGCAGAAGGCGAGGCTCAAGGCAAGGAACCGGCGGCTTATGCTCCTCTGGCCATTTTTGCCAAAGTATTGCAGTTGGTGCGGCAGGATTACGTAGAGGAGGCGAAGGCTGCGTATCCAGCGCTGATTTCGGCTGCGCTCAAGGGGATGCTTGCGAGTTTGGATCCGCACTCCCAGTTCTTGGAGGTCCGTGATTACAAGGCGGTTCAGGATGACACGCGGAGCCGGTTTAGCGGAGTGGGAGTGGTGCTGACCCAGCGGGATGGGCGACTGGTGGTGGTGAGCACCATGGAGGGTGGGCCGGCGGTGAGGGCGGGAATTCTTGCGGGTGATCAAGTGCTTCGGATTGAAGGGCAACTGGCTGAAAAACTGGGGGTCACGGAAGCGGCGGGCCTGCTGCGTGGCGAGTCGGGCGGAGCAGTGGGAATGACGATATACCGGCCTTCCACTCGGGACACTTTTGAGGTGGAGTTGCAGCGGGAGGCCATCAGCGTTCCCAGCGTTCGCGACGCCAAGTTGCTGCCTCGGGAGGGGGCAGGGGAGTCCAACGTTGGTTACGTGCGTATCACCCAGTTTAACACCACCACGGCGGCGGAATTACTCAAGGTTTTGGAGGAGCTTGAAAAAAAGGGAATGCAGGGCTTGATCCTTGATTTGAGGGGAAATCCGGGTGGACTCCTGGAGGCAGCGATCGAGGTGGCCGCTCACTTTTTGCCGGCGGGCTCGCTCGTCGTTTCCACCGAGGGACGCGTAAACTCGCAGAATAAATTCTACAGGACACCTGCCAACGCGGTTCCACGAGCCAATTATCCAGTCGCCGTTTTGGTCAACGGGGGGAGCGCGAGCGCGGCTGAAATTCTTGCCGGGGCACTGAAGGATTTGAGGCGGGCGGTTCTCGTGGGCGAAACCACTTTTGGGAAAGGTTCCGTCCAAAGCGTGATCCCCCTCGCCGACGGTTCGGCGATTCGGTTGACTACTGCAAGGTATTACACACCCGGAAAACAGGTTATCCACGAACAGGGGATACAGCCCACCATTCGGGCCACGTTTTCCGCAGAGCAGGAGCGGTTGCTTGCGCTGCAGCGGAGGGAGGGCGCTTTGGAAGCAAAGGAGAAGTCTGAGCTGGCGGGATTCCTGGATTCACAGTTGGAGCGGGCCTCCGAGACGCTCCGGGCGGTCCTGCTTTACTCCGCGCGCTCCGATGCAAGTCCCGCTGGCGGCAGTTCGGGCAAATGAGCAGCGCGGCTGTATCGTCTGTGGATAGTTCGCCCTTGGATCCGCCGCACCGCGTGGAGGTGGAGGGGGCCGGCGCCTTGTTGTTGGCTCTGGAGACCTCCTGTGACGAGAGTGCCGCCGCCTTGATGCGGGGGCGGCAACTGGTTGCCGCCGAGGTTTTCTCTCAGGTCGCCATCCATGGCGAATACGGGGGAGTGGTGCCGGAGGTGGCGTCGCGCAACCACTTGCGCGCCCTGCGCCCGGTACTCGATGCAGTGTTGAGCACCGGCGGAATACGGATGTCAGATGTGGATGCCGTGGCGGCTACCGCAGGCCCCGGGTTGGCAACGTCCTTGATGCTCGGCCTTTCCCTTGCCAAGGGAATTGCCGTTGCTTTACGGAAGCCGTTTTTGGCGGTCAACCACATTGAAGGCCACCTGCTTTCCCCCTTTTTAAGTGAACACGCCGGCCCCTGCGACTCCGTGGGCTTGGTTGTCAGCGGGGGGCACACTTTGTTGGTGCGCATTTACGGGATAGGGCGATACAGACTTCTTGGCCGCACCCTTGACGATGCTGCCGGAGAAGCATTTGACAAGGTGGGCAAACTTTTGGGGCTTCCTTATCCGGGGGGGCCAAATGTAAACCGCCTTGCCACCGCGGGCGACCCCACGCGGTTTCGCTTTCCGCGCAGCATGCTGAGTTCCGGGGACTTTGACTTTTCCTTCAGCGGCCTTAAAACCGCCGTCCGCTACCTTCTCCCGGACTTAGATCCGGTGCCCGTTGCCGACGTCTGCGCGTCGTTTCAAGAGGCGGCCGTGGATGTATTGGTGCAAAAGGCGCTGCGTGCAGTCAAGGCGGCCGGAGTCGACACCCTTGCCATCAGCGGTGGGGTCAGTTGCAACACCCGTTTGAGGGAGCGCTTTGCCCTTGAGTGTCAGGCCTTGGGCGTACGGTTACTTTTGTCCCCGCCGCATCTCTGCACCGATAATGCGGCGATGATCGCATATGTGGCCGCGCTTCGACTCGAGGCGGGTTTCACGACCCAGTTGCATACTGAAATCACCCCGAACCTGCAGGTCGCCGACTGGCTTGGCTGAACGGGTGTGCGGACTGCACTGCGGAAATTTCAACCGTAAAGAGAAAAGCCGTTCACGCGCCCGATCAGTGAACGCTGCTGGCTCTCAAAGCTGGGCTGATCGGGCCGCACCAAAACCTCGCATCAAACGCTCTGCCTCCGGCCTGTCTGCGGGAAGGTGTTCTGCTTTTAAGATGATGTCCGTCTTTCGCCGCGGGGCGGAGGGACGAGGAGGGTGGGAGGGCACTCGAAGTGGACATCCTCTTTACTTGCCCGTACTCAGACTTTCCTGCTTGGAGGCCCACCAAACTGAGCCAAAGAGTGACAGGAGAACAAAGATGATACCGGCGAGATCGAACATAAAAGCAGGTGCGTGTGTGCCCCAGCGGTGCAATTGAGTCAACTTGTTTCAGCTTCGGGCTTAAATTTTACGTGCAGGTAACAGGGTTTTCATTGGAGTCCTGTCCTAAACCAAGCGGAGGTTGTCGATGAGCCGGGTCTTCCCGAAAAAGACCGCCACCGCAGCAATGCAGCCTGGTGTCAGGGTGCGTAGCGGTTGGAGGGTTTTCTGGTCTACCAGCGCAACGTAGTCGGGGTGAGCCAAGGGGGCGGTGCTCAGCCTCTTTTCCAGAACCCGTCGCAAGGCGGGGATGGAGCGGACACCCCCGCGCGCGGCAGAGCGGGCATCTTGAAGCGCTTGATAGAGGACAACAGCCTGTGCGCGCTCGTCGGGCGAGAGGTAAGCGTTGCGCGAAGAGAGGGCCAGTCCGTCGCTTTCGCGCACGGTTTCCTCAAAGACAAGCCGAACCGGGACATTGAGGTCGCGCACCATGCGCGCGATGACTGCGCACTGTTGAAAATCCTTCCGGCCAAAAACGGCGTGGGTCGGCTGGCAGATTTGGAGCAGCTTGAGCACGACGGTGCAGACCCCCCTGAAATGCCCCGGGCGCGCGCCTCCGCAAAGTCCGATGCTGACGCTGCTCTCTTCGACCCAGGTGGAGAAGTCCGCCGGGTACACGGCGCTTGGTGTGGGCGCGAAGAGGAGGTCGGCTCCCTCGGCCTTGCAGAGCGCCTTGTCTCGGGAGAAGGGACGCGGGTAGCGAGAGAGGTCTTCCCTCGGGCCGAATTGGGCCGGGTTGACAAAAACAGAGGCGACTACTGTTCCCTTAGAACCGGCCAGGGCGCGGGCCCGGCGCAGCAGGGCCGCGTGCCCGGCATGGAGTGCGCCCATTGTGGGCACCAGCACAAGAGGCGTGGAAGCCGCTGCGCATGCGGCGTGGGTGGCAGTCGGGGAACGGAGCGTTTTCAACGCGTTAAGCGCTACACTAGTACCCGGATTGACTCAAAGCTTCGCATGCTTTTCTCTCAAAGTTTGCAGCTTGGTTGCGAGAAGTTTGCTGAATCAGGGTACGAAGACCTCGGTTCTCTCAAAATTTGGATGCCATGAAGAGTGCTTCCGGGCATTGGAAAAGACGCCTTCCCTATCGGCTACCCGACGTGGCCCCTCCCCAGCCCTACTGCTGCAGTGTCAGTCATGCCGCATGCATGTGAGCGGCGGTCGAGAGACTCAGGAACGATTCCAGCGGAGCCCCGCAATTGCAAAAAAAATGCATCCTTGCGGGATGCACTCTCTTTTTCGGAGGTGCCGGTGGTCTCGCTGACGCACGACCACCGGCTTATCGTCTCGATGCCTCCGGCATCGGATCCGGCAATTTATCTTATTCGGCCTGCTAGTGTGCCTCCTCGATCTTCAACGGGCGGTAGCCGCCGATCGTCTTGAAGTACATGAGGAGCACCAGATAGATCGCCGCCATCGACAGGGGAATAAAGGAGTCGGCCTTCAGCGTGGCGCGGTCGCCGGCTTGGTTGGCTTCGACAATCGACTTTTGCTCATCCGTCGGAGAGCCCTCCTTGATTGCCTTTTTCGATTCTTCCAGCTTTTTGCCGTCGATGGGCGTCACGCTGGAGAGGAACAAAAACTGGGAAGTTTTGTCGGACTTGGCCTGATCGTAAACCGCCGGGCTTTTTTCCTTGAGGGCTTCAGCAGCGAACCGGTCCTTGGAGTAGCCCAGTCCGGGGCCGCCCAGCAAGCCTGCCGAAAGCATCCCAATGCCGCCCATGATGGACATCGCCACCGCGCCGGAGCGGGGGAAGCGGTCGCCCACCACCGCGAGCATGGTCGGCCAGAAGAACGTCTTGCCCAGCGCATAGATCCCGAGGGCAACCAGAGCGATCGAGAAGGTCTGCATGCCACTGGCCAGGGTCAGGCCCAGGGAGGCCAAGAGCGCCGAGATTAGCAGGAGGCTGATCGGGGTCAGGCCCAGACGCGTTTCGATGAAGTGTGCACAGAAACGCAGGCCGAACATGATGGCCGAGGTCCAGATGAACAGGGTCTTTCCCTGGTCTGCCGTGAAGAGGTTGCCGGTGATGCTTTCGATCCAGCCGTCCGTCCCAAGCTCCACCGCGCCCACGAGGGCGTGCGTGAGGAAGAGAACAAAGAGCAGCACGGAGCCGACGGAAAAGCGGGTGATGAGGCCCACCAAAATCACCAGCGCGCCGCCGATGGCCCAGCCGACTGTGCCCGGGTTGGGCATACCAAACTTTCCAAGCACGTCGCCCAGAAAGAGCGCTAGTAGATAGCTGGCTACCACCGCACCGAGGATGCCCACATCCTTGAACATTTCCCCAAGGCTCGCTCCCTTTTCTGCGGCTTCAGATTTGGGAAAGCTCTGTCCCATGAACATCACGGCGTACGCGACGGTGGGAACAAGGTAGAAGGCGAGCTGGCCCTTCCAGCCCAGACCCATCACAGAACCGAGCACGTAGCTGGCCAGTGCGCCCACCACCATCCCGAGCGGCCAGGAGGCGTGCAGGATGTTGAGGTAGTGCATGCGTTGCTTGGGAAACACAGTGGCCACCAGAGGATTGGCAACCGCTTCGAGCGTCCCGTTGGCGTACGCGAAGATGAACATGCCCGCGTATAGGAAATTGTAGGCGTTGTCCGGCGTGCTCGCTCCGAAGGTGACGAAGGCTGAAACCACATGGCCCAAGAGCGCGAGGGCGACCAGTTTGCCGTAGCCCAGTTTGTCCACGATCACGCCGCCGATGATGATGCCGAAACAAAACCCGGTGAAGCCCGCGCCACCGATGGCTCCGAGCTGCATGTCTGTGAAGTTAAACTCGGATTTCCAAGCGCCGAAGATTCCTCCGCGCAGGGCGAAGCCGACACCCGCCGCTAGGATCGCCATGAAACCGGCCCACAAGAGCCGGTAGGCGTTCGGGACAGTGCCCGTGTCGTCGTTTTTACTAATGTTCATTTGTGTAGTCATAGTTGGTTTTGGGGGTCAATGGATGGCGGCCGCCTGGTTGAAGCATCCGCGTTGCTGGGGCGCGATGTCTACCGGCTTCTGGGGATGGGGTGGGGGGTCAGGGTGTGAAGGCCATCTCTCCGAGGAGGCTGCTTCACCGGAGGCCAAGGGCACCAGTGTCGGGAGAGGGTGTCAACGGAGAAGTGCTTCAAGCGGGCAGGGGGCCGCCGGGTCGGGCGCGCCGCTCCAACTCCAAAAGGGCGGTTTCCATCGCGCCCAGATCAATCTGGTGGACTTCGAAACGCGCTCCGATCCCTTGGGGGAAAGTGACGCACAGCTCGCCGCCAAGATGCTCCTGAAAGTCACGCAGGCCCCCGAAAACGAGGCGTTCCCCCGAGCTGGCGCGCAGGTTGAGCCAGTCAAACCACAGGGCAAAGCCGCTTTGGCGCAGGCCCAGGTCGATGGCCTCCAATTCCGGGGCCGAAATCCAACCCATGTCTCGGGCGTAGATGGAATCCAGCAACACGCCAGTGGCCACCGCCTCACCGTGTGACACCGCAAAGTCAGAAAGCAGTTCCAGTTTGTGCGCCGACCAGTGGCCAAAGTCTAGGGGCCGTGCCGTCCCGTACTCGAAGGGATCCCCGTTGGAGCTGATGTGTTGCAGATGAAGTGCTGCGCACTTGGCGACCAAACGGGTCATCGCCTCAAAATCCCTGGCTGGGTAGAGCGGTGCGGCCTGGCAAAGCTCGGTGAAGAAGGCGCGGTCGCGGATGATGGCTACCTTGAAGGCCTCGGCCACGCCGCTCAGCCAGTCCCGGTCCGGGAGACCGCGGAGAAATTCAAAGTCGTTGAGAACGGCAAAGGGCGGGGCAAAGGTGCCCAGCGCATTTTTGCCCAGATAGTTCACGGCGTTTTTGACCCCCACTCCCGCGTCGTTCTGCGCCAGCACGGTGGTCGGCACCCGGATGAGCCGCAGGCCACGGTGCACGAGGGCGGCCGCGAAACCGATCGCGTCCAGCACAGCACCTCCGCCGATGACAACCACGTAGGATTGCCGGTCAATGCGGAGCTCCAAGAGTTGGCGCATCACGGATTCCGCGTAGCGGAAATCATTTTTGCAGGCTTCCCCGCCGGGGACCGGTTGCGGCGGCGCCGCCAGTTCGAGCACATCCGCGTGCGCTGTAAAATAGCTCTCTATCTTGATGGCGAGCTCCGGTTGGTGTTCCAGCACGCGGGAATCCGCGTACACGATGGCACGGTGCCGGCGTTTCTCTCCGAGGCGGCAGGCCGTATCCCGCAAAACGGGGTTTGAGGGGGCAAACAGGTCCTGAGTAAACGCAACGGGGAACTCCCAGCTGACGCTGATTTGCTGGCGGTAGGTGGGGGCGGCTTCCATGCGGGAGGGCGACAATAAGGGCAAGCGGGGTGACAAGGACAACCCAGTTTTAAGCCCCCTTCTTTGGGGGGAGCTCGCACGGGGCTTGATGCGCTGGCGGTTTCAGAGAAAGTAGCCGGCCCGCGGTCGCTCTCCGGCTCCGCCCATAACCGTCCTTTTTAGAAGAATCCTTATGTTCTGGTGTGAAGAAGTCGCCGCGCAATGCCACGGCCCGCAGATTATCAATGACTCCAAGACTCCCTCGGGCCGCGTGCACGTCGGCGCCCTCCGGGGAGTCCTGATTCACGATGCCATTTTCCGGACGCTCCGGGCCAAGGGGATTGAGGCGCGCTATCTTTTCGGGGTTGATGACTACGATCCGCTCGACGAGATCCCCGCCGGCAAGGGGGCGCATTTTGAGCAGTACCTGGGGCAGCCCTTGTGCAACGTTCCTGCTCCAGACGGCTCTACCGCTTCGGACATGGCCGAGCATTACATGGGGGAGTTTTGGGGCGTTTTCCGCGATCTGGGCGTGCAAGTGGAGCCCTACCGGATGCGCGACATCTACCGGTCCGGCCGTTTCAACGAGGTGATCGACAAGATTCTGCGAAACGCAGACATCGTACGGCGCGTGTACAAGGAGGTGTCCAATTCCGACCGCCCTCCCACCTGGTACCCCTTTCAGGTCATCTGCGAAAAGTGCGCGCGTATTGGCACGACCGAAGTGTTCGCCTATGACGGGGGGGAGGTCAGCTA
Organism: Chthoniobacteraceae bacterium; assembly: GCA_044348365.1. Classification (GTDB taxonomy): domain Bacteria; phylum Verrucomicrobiota; class Verrucomicrobiia; order Chthoniobacterales; family Chthoniobacteraceae; genus Chth-196. The sequence goes on along the minus strand of JBIKSY010000095.1, from coordinate 3,179 downwards.
CCGCTGCCGTGAGAACCTGGTCAAGTGGGCCCGCGGTTGTGGGCACGAGGGGCGGATGTCCCCGTTCGACGGCCGGGGCAAGCTGCCGTGGAAGCTTGAATGGGTGGCCAAGTGGATCACCTTTCCGGTGACCATCGAGGGCGCGGGAAAAGACCACTCCACAAAGGGCGGCTCCCGGGACGTCGCTGCGGCCTGTTTACGCGCGATTTTCCAAAAGGAGCCCCCTGCGAACGTGCCCTACGAGTTCTTTCTGGTCGGTGGCGCAAAGATGTCCTCCTCCAGAGGTCTGGGGGCGGGGGCGAGGGATGTGGCAGACCTTCTCCCCCCCGAAGTGCTCCGGTTTTTGATGATCCGGACCAAGCCCAACTCGCCTGTGAATTTTGACGTACAGGAGGAGGGGATCATCAAGCTCTTCAACGAGTTTGACCGTTACCAGAACCGGGTGTACCGGGACAAAAACGCGACGCCCGACGAGGCCCTCGTGCTCAAACTGGCGGAGGTCGAGCCGCTCGGGGACTTTTTCCAGGCCAACTTCCAGCTCGTCAGCGCGCTGGCGCAGATGCCGCACCTGGACGTGGTGGCGGAAATCCAGAAGCGGCTCGGCCGGGACCTGACCGAGGTCGAACGCACGGCACTGGAGCGCCGGATCGAATCGGTCAAGGTGTGGGTGAGCGGCTACGCACGGGAGGAGGAGAAGACTCGCCTGCAGGAGACGCTGCCGGCACGCGCCTCGGAGTTGAGTGCGACGCAGTGCGCGTTTTTGAGGCGCCTTGGCGGGTCGTTGGCGGACGTGGCTTGGGAGGACGAGGTATTGCAGGCAACGGTGTTTGAGACGGCCCGGTTGACCCCGATTGACCAACCTGCCGCCTTCAAATCCATCTATCGGGTGCTGCTGGACAAGGATGCGGGTCCCAAGGCCGGCAACCTGTTTGCCTATCTGGAGCGGGACTTCCTGATGAAGCGCTTCGCAGAAGTGCCCCTGGAAACGGAGGCCTTCTGGAAGGAGTCGGCTTTGACGGAGGCCGATTTTGCAGCCTGGGCGGCCCAGTCCAAGCCGAAGATGCAATCCTACACACACGCCATTCAGAGCGATTCCTGCGGGAACGTGCTGGAGTTGACGGTGGAAATGCAGGACGGCAAACGCCACCTGCGCCGTTGCTGGCTCCCCGGGACTCCGGATGTTTCCGCCCTTTTGCAACCGCTGGCGTGAGCGAGTCCCTCTGCTTCCGGCGCCCCCGCCTCCGGGCAACTCCGGGGGGTGGGGCGGACCTGTTTTTACGCGAGTGAAGGCGAGGGCTGAAGGCCCGCGCAGTTCAGTGACACCCCGGCAAACTGGTCGTTAGGGCAACTTTCAGTTTGGGCTGGCAACGCTAGTTGGGTCGGAACAGGAATGATAACGACCGGCCGGGAGCAACAATTGAATATGAATTCCAGCGATCCACTTCCTTCTAAATCGGTCAGGCTTTCCTACGGTGAGCAGGGTTACGTCCTGTCCTTGGATGTTCAGGGCCTCGAGCCTGAAGTGTTCTTGCCGGCCAATCCTCCGGCTTTGGAGCAGGCAGAGAAAGTCTTCCAAGCAGCGGTTAGAAACCCGTTTGGAAGCCGCTCCCTGGTTGATGTTGCGGCGGAAGCACTTAAAGTTCCGCGCCAAGAGGGACGGTCTCCCAAGGTTGTGATCGCGGTCGCCGACCACACGCGTCCCGTTCCTGACCACCTGCTCCTCCCCTGGATCGTGGCCGAACTCGGGCTGTCCGACGAGTGTGTGACGATCCTGATCGGGACCGGAACCCACAGGGGATCCACCCCACAAGAGCTTCGGAAGATGTTGGGTGCCGCGGCTGAGCGCTTCAAGGTGCTCAACCACGACTGCCAGGACTCCGAAAGTCTGTCGTTCGTCGGAACCTCCTCGTGTGGAGGTCCGTGCTGGATAAACAAACTCTGGGTGGAGGCGGACCTGCGTCTGTCCACCGGGTTTATCGAGCCCCATTTTTACGCCGGGTTTTCCGGGGGCTCCAAGGCTCTGATCCCCGGAATTGCCGGACTTGAAACGGTGCGTCATTTCCACCGGGCGTCGCTCATCGAACACCCGCAGGCGACGTGGGCCAGGGTGTTTGACAACCCCTTGCAGCAACTCACCCGGGAGATGGCCGCCCTCGCGCCCCCCCACTTTATCGTGAACGTGACGCTCAATCATGCAAAGGCGATCACCGGCATATTTGCCGGCGACGTCACGGAGGCCCACAACGCCGGCTGCAAGGCCGCCCTGCAGGAGGCGACCGTCTCGGTGCCAAGGAGGTATCCGGTGGTGATCACCACCAACTCCGGCTTCCCTCTGGACCAAAACTTTTACCAGACTGTGAAGGGGATTTCGGCGGCTGCGCGCATTGTGGAAGAAGGCGGGCTAATCCTGGTGTTCAGCCGCTGTAACAATGGACTGCCTTTGGAGGGGGAGTTTGCCGACATCCTTTCAGAACCGGTCAGCGATGCAGAATTGCATTCAAAAATTCTCTCGACCCGGGTGACCCGCCACGACCAGTGGCAGGTCCAGACGCTCATGCAGTGTCTCGAAAAGGCCCGTGTCGTGCTCTTTTCCGAGCTTTCCGCCGAAGACCGTCTGCGGAACCGGACGGAGCACACCACTGATCCTGTTGGCCTCCTACGGGACTTTGTGGCGGCCCGAGGCGGGGCCTCAGTGGCGGCCGCGATCCTTCCGGAGGGGCCGCTCTCGATCGCTTGTCCGCCCGCGTAGCGGAGCGGGTCCGCTGTCCTCTAAAGGAGGGCTCTGGCGACAAAGAACCAGACTCCCGAGGTCGCCAGGCTCACGGTAATTTCCATGCCCTGAAAAAGTCGAGGTATCTGCACTTCAGTATTTTATATTCGAGGGCAATCTCTTTGAAGGGTGCCCCCGTGCCGGTGACGATTGTTTCCACAGTCCCGAGCCTCGCTCCGTATGAAAGACCGCTTTTTGTCGCAGAAACGGTGTGTTCTTTGTTTTTCTTGCTGGAACACTTGGCGCGGCTCTTCTCCAGGAAGGACCGGCTTGGTTACGCATTTAGCATTTGGAGACGACAGCCTGTGCTTCTCGGACACACCAAGAGAGTGAGTGGCGCGCACGCGGTGGAAGTAAGCAAGATTCGGGAGCGTCCTCGAGGGACTTCTACAGCAAACCGCCTGCGCCC
>JBIKSY010000330.1:0-4096 GCA_044348365.1 Chthoniobacteraceae bacterium | reverse complement strand
CGTCCTCTCTCTCGCACTTAAGCAAATCAAAGGTTCCCACGGTTGCCGTCTTATCAATATCGATAATTTTGGCCGAGCTCTTTAAGAGCGCCGTGCATTGAAAACCGGCTTTCCCCATGACTGCGGAGGCCGCATCCAAAGGCATCCCCACCTGAACGTGATGGCCAATCCACTCCCACATTTGTTCCCTGGTCAAAACGTCCTTCTCCCCGGGGGAGCAGCCTGGGAACCCAAAGACGACCGTCAGGGCGCACACCCAAAAAGCCCGTCCTTGCAGGCCAAACCTAGACAGGTTGGCCAAAGAAAACTTCTGCAACGAGACGTGGAGCGGGGCGAATAAGTTCATGCGGGGGAGCATTCTGGATTGGACTTCGACGAATGAACTCCTGCTCCAAGGGTGACCGGAGGAATGGGGCCGAAACCTGCGCGCCATCCCAGCAAAGGGAGTCTTATGGAGCGGCATCCAAACAGGATAGGCGGTGCAATCGATCCCCGGGGGGCCAGGCAGTTCATCTGCAAAGAACGGGACGAAAGATTCCACGCCGCCCCGGAAAGAGCCACCCTTTTTAGACTGGGGAACATTCGCATCGAGGGCAAAGAGACCTATTGCAAACCAAGCAGTCTCGCCTCCAACAGGGCGCGCCGCGTACACGCCGCCCGGTACTGCGTCTGCAAAATCCCGTGTTCCCGCGCATAGGCAGCCTGGGCCCGGTTCCATTGCGCCTCGCAGGCGAGGCCCTGCTGCAAAAGCTTTGCAGCACTTCTACTCACCTCTTGAGCCGCCTCCGCCCGCACCGCCTCCGGCACAAACCTCGGCTCCACGTGCCGGAAACCCCGCTCACATTCCCTACGCCACCGCAACAACCGCTCCACCAACGGTTGCGATAAGCCCGGGACCTCCATGACCGCCTGCCGGGACACATCCGCCGCCGTCACGATGTTGTGCGAGAGGAGTGCGGCTTTCTTTCCCTGGGAGACCCCCTGGATCTCATAACGCCGCAGGAGAAAGGACTCCAGGTACCGTCCCAGCGCCGCGTTCCGATGCTGCATTTCATACCGCTCCAAAGCTTCCTCCGCACGGGAGGCAGCCCCCTTGAGCGCTCCCCCCAGTTGCTGGGCCCGCTGGCCAAGAGCCCTGAGGCCGCCAGCATAACCTAGAAAAAGACCGGCCGCCCGTTGGTTAAAGGACGCCACCTCCCGGTTCGCCGCTTCCAGTTCCCCGGTCAGAAAACGGCGTTGGCCCCCGAGTAAAAATCCGCCCACGGGCCCCAATCCTTTTGAGATGGAGACCCACCACGCCGTTTCCTCCACCCCCGCATCCCGCAATGCCTCCTGCACGGTTTGGCCCGGGGGGGCCGAGAGATGAATGGGTTCTAGTTTCAGCGCAAGAAGCCTTTGGGCCAGCACCTCCGGAGTGAGCGCGACATCTCTCAGGACAGCCCCCTTCCGCTGCTCAACGGGAGGACCGGGAAAGAGGTCCACCCCTGCGCTCTCCAGCACCGAGCACCAGGGGCAGCCCGGGGCATCCTTCCAGTACACATGGGACTCCCAGGCAGAACACCGAATCAGGCCGCTCCGAAGTTCCGCGAGTGCCGCCCCCCAATCCTGCGGCGAGGGACGGGCGCCAGGCGCCTCCGCGCCTTTGCGAAACGCCCGCAGGAACAGCTGTGTGAAGCGCTCGGGCAGGGCGTCCAAACGCGGTGCCCCCGGGGGCGGCTCCAAAAGAGGCCACGCCGGGGCCGGGTCAAAGGCGAAGGCGAACTTTGCGATGGCCTCCTCGGGGGAAAGCGCCTCGCCGGAAAGCGGGCGGCCCGCAAACGGATAACGCCCCCCGAAAAGAAGCAAGAAGATCAGCTGCGCCAGCCCGAACCCATCGTGGTTGCGAGTCCGGACCAACCCTTCGAGGGCCAGTCCCTGAAGCTCGGGGGGGGTCCAAATCGGTGTGCCGGTGTGGGAGAAGAAACACTGGCCCCCCGCATTGAGCTGAAAACCGTCGCAATCAATGAGGGTGAGCGTCGCATCCGAGCGAACCCGGATGTTTTGTTCGCTGATGTCGCCCACGACGATTCCGTGTTCATGCACCGTCTTAAAGGCGGCAGTGAGGTTGAGCGCCGCGGCCACGACAAACTCAAAAGTGGCGTGCTGGAAATGGGCGCGCCGCCCCTGCGGATTGTACAATTCGTAAATGTCGTGTCCCTCGACAAACGGCAGCAGCACCCCGATCCAGTCTTTGGAGCGGGGGCTTGCCGCCACCAAACTCAAGGGTACGGCAGCGCAGTTGCGCACCGCGGGAGGTAGCGCCCGGAGGGCCTCCAGCTTGGCCCGCCTCACCGGTGCAAGGGGCCGCTTGTGGTAGAGCTTAACGCACCACTCCGGGCGGCCCGGCAACCGGAAAATGCCCCCTTCCCCGCCGGCGGCAAGCTGCTCGCCCAGCAGCCAACCCACCCCGGTTTCGTCAAAAACACGCATCTAGGGATGCCCTTGCCGGTGCAGTAAAAGGAGGAGAGGCCCGCCCCTGGGCGGTCCGCGGCTTTCGTTACCGGGGCTGGCCTGGAACCGGAAAGGTTCCGAGGATTTTCACCACCGTGCAGCGCCCGCGCAATTCGGCGAGCACCTCCTGCATGGCGGCCTCGGTGGCATGCCCATCCACGTCCAAAAAGAAACAATACTCCCACGCCCTGCGGCGCGAGGGACGGCTCTCGATCTTTCCGATGTTGATCTGCTGCGAACAGAAAGGTTCCAGCGCGCGGTACAGCGCGCCCGGTTCATGCGGCACGCTGAACATGAGCGAGGTCCGGTCGTTGCCCGAGGGCGGCGAGGGTCTTTGCCCAATCACCAGAAACCGAGTGGTGTTGTCGGGCGAATCCTGAATCGAGGACTCCAGAATCGTCAGCCCATGCAGTTCCCCAGCCAACCGCCCCGCCACGGCCGCGGACCCCTCCTCCCTTGACGCGATTTCCGCGGCGCGCGTCGTACTGGACACCTCGACGCACTCGATCCCCGGCAGGTTCGCACGCAGCCAGCGGCGCGTTTGACCAAAAGCCTGCGGATGGCTGTAAATTTTTTGAACCCCTTCAAGCGGGCCCCGCGCCAGCAGATGATGCTCGATGCGCAGCAACACCTGCGCACACACCTGAGCCTCGCTGTCGATAAACATGTCCAGGGTGTGGTTGACCGCCCCTTCCCACGAATTCTCCACAGGAACCACCCCGTAGTCCGCCTGCCCCCGGACCACCGCGTCAAAGACGTCCGCAATGCTGGGCTGGGGTTGGTATTTGACGCTGGCTCCGAATTTGGACCGCGCCGCTTGGTGGGTGAAGGTGGCCTCCGGCCCAAGGTATGCGATCCGCAGATCCTTTTCCAACGCGAGCGAAGCCGACATGATCTCCCGGTAGACGGCCCGCACCGCCCCTTCAGGCAAACGGCCGCCCAGCCGCTCGTTGCGCTCCACCAGCGAGCTGTAGACTTTCTCCTCCCTTTCTGGCGCGTAGATCTCGAGGCCCTCCGCACGTTTCAACTCCCCGACCTCGTGTACGCAGTCGGCGCGGGCGTTGAGCAATCGGAGGATCTGTTCGTCCAAGGAGTCTATTTTTGAGCGGATGTCAGACAGGTTCATGAAAATTCAGGGTCTTGCGCTGTGGAAGGCTGTTCCTCCGGTGGTGCGCCTTCCGAAGATGCAGGCTCCTGCGGAACCGGTCCACCGGAAGTCTCCTCGGAGGGGGATCCCGTGCCGGAAGCGCGCGTTTCAACCGCCGCCGGAGCCGCGGTAAAGGGAAGCTCTGGAGCCGCCTCCGCGGCGGCCTCCGCCGCCTTGCGATCCTTCCTCCGGCCGGGCTTTTCTTCAGCGGGCGGGGCGGTGGGGAGCGGCATCCTCCCAAGCTCGGTGGCGTTGGGCAGTTCGCCGGTAGATTTGAGGCCGAAGTGCTCCAAAAAATAATCCGTGGTGGAGTACAGCAGCGGCCGCCCCGGCTGGTCCGCCCGGCCGGCGATCCGCACGAGACTCCGATCCAAGAGAACCTGCATGACCCCGTCGACGGCCACGCCACGCACTGCCTCAATGTCGGCCCGCGTCACGGGTTGGCGGTAGGCGATGATG
>JBIKSY010000329.1:0-4104 GCA_044348365.1 Chthoniobacteraceae bacterium | reverse complement strand
ATGATACTGCGCGAAAAGGTCGTGGTGGACGCCCAGTACGATAGCGGTTTTGACATCGGTCCAACGGGCTGGACCTCCGTCGGAGTGGGTATGGGCTACATCCATAAACTGAATTAGAGGTGGTCTCCCCGGTTGGTTTTGCCACGGCGTATTTTGGAAGGGTATTTGGGGCGCCTAAGGAAAGGGCGGGCTAACGGCTAGGCATGGTCTACCACTGCTCACACGGGCAGGCGCGCTGCTGGGGAAACCCGTGCTCGCCTTCCTGAAAGGGCTTCTGTCTAGTCGTCTATCTTCCCCAATGAAACCAGCACACCTCCTCGCCCCCGCCTTTGCCTTCAGCCTCCTCGTCCCAACCACGGTACGTGCCCACACTGTGGAGGCCGACATGGCAGCCGCCGCTCGCGGCTTTCTTGCGACGCTTTCGCCCGAGCAAACCGCCAAGGCCTCCTTCAAGTTTGAAGATGCCGAACGCAAAAACTGGCACTTTATCCCCCGCACCAGGCTGGGACTCACCCTCAAGGAAATGCAGCCCGACCAGCGGCTCATGGCCCAGGCGCTGCTCTCCTCCGGCCTGAGCTCCAGGGGCTATGGAAAGGCTTTGGGCGTGATGAGCTTGGACGCGATTCTGGCGGAGCTGGAAAAAGGCCAGCCCAACAAGCCGGTACGCGACCCGGAGATGTACTTCTTCTCCATCTTCGGCACCCCCTCCGAGACACAGCCTTGGGGCTGGCGCCTGGAAGGCCACCACCTGGCGCTCAACTTCACCTGCTCAGGAAAGGGACCGGCCTCGACTCCCGCGTTCTACGGCACAAACCCCGGCGAAGTAAAACAGGGCCCGCGGGCTGGTTTGCGCCTACTCGCGCGCGAGGAGGACCTCGGCCGGAAGCTGGTCCAATCGCTCACCGCCGAGCAGCGTCAGCAGGCAGTCCTGTCTGCCGAAGCGCCCAAAGACATCCTCAACGATCCGAAACGGGAGGAACTCACCCCTGCCGAGGGCATCCCGGTCTCCGCGCTGACGGCGGACCAGAAGAAAATGGCCGAACAAATCGTGCGGGAATATCTGGGCAACCATCGGTCCGAAGTGGAAGCAGCAGAGTGGACCCGCATACAGGCGGAAGGCTGGGAAAGTGCGCGGTTTGCTTGGATGGGCGGTACCGAACCCGGCGTGGGCCACTATTACAGGCTTCAGGGTAAAAACTTTGTAGTCGAATACGACAACACGCAGAACGGGGCCAACCATCCGCACGCAGTCTGGCGGGATCGCGGCGGCGACTTTGGTTCGGATCTCCTCAAGGAACACTATGCAAAAAGCCACTCCAAGTAGGGGGGCCCGGAAGCTCCAAGATCCGAGCGGGGCGGGCGACTACGAAGCGCCGAGCGCCCCGCGCAGGACTTCAGCTACGCGGAAAAGCTCCGCCTCCGTATTGTAGAAATGGGGGCTGAAACGCAGGTACTCGCGCCCTGCCCGGTCGTGGCGGAGGGAGGCAACCACGCCCCCCTCTTCCAGCACCCGAAAAAGGGTGGAAGCCGACTGACGCGGATGCCACACGGTTGTGATACCGCTAGCGTTCGGACCCAGGACAGGGCCAAGCACCTCAAAGCCCAGAGGCACCAACTCCCCAAGGAGAACCGCCTTGAGGTCCAGCAAGCGGGCGGCAATCCGGTCCACTCCCTGCTCCAGGAGCAACTCGAGTGCGGCCTTCATGCCATAGACCCCGCTGGTGTTCAGCACCCCGGGTTCATAGCGCTGGGCGGTGGATACAAACTCGATCGTCTCCTGTGTCAGATACTTGGGGCACTGCACATTCCACGCCCCCAAAAGGGTGGGACGCACCGTTTCAAAATGTCGCTCGGCGACGTAGACGATCCCCATCGCCATCGGGCCGAGCAGCCATTTATGGGCATCCGCACTCAGCAGGTCCACGTGCGCGCTAACCACATCGAGGGGAAACGCCCCCAGAGTCTGGATTGCATCCAGCGCGAAAAGAATCCCGCGCGCACTCAGGAGGGCACCGATTGCTTCCACGTCGAGGCGGTAGCCACTGAAAAAATGGCAACTCGCCAGCGCCACCAGCCTGGTCCGCTCCGAAAGTGCGCTTTTCACCAACTCCGGGGTGACCTCCCCGGGAACTTCGGTGCGTAACCTGCGCACGACCACCCCGCGCCGCTCCAACTCCAGCCAAGGGTACACATTGGCCGGATAGTCGTCAGCGTAACACACCAACTCGTCGCCCTCGCACCAGTCAATCCCGTTGGCAAAAAGGCTAAGTCCCAGCGACGTGGGCCCCAAAAGCGCGATCTCCTCCCAGCGCGCTCCAATGAGGCGGGCCGCCAGTTGGCGCGTGGTCCGGATGTCTCGAAGCACCGCGGCAAACTCCTGCTGCTGGCGGCAGGAGGCCAGAGCGTACTCCGCCATTGCCTCCCCCACTGACCTAGGCAAGGCAGTCACAGCCGCATGTGCCAAAAAGACCGAGCCCTCGCAAACGGGAAAAGCGGTACGCCGCGAGCGCTCCTCCGGAGTCAGAACAACCTCAGCTTCCAGAATGCTCAACGCTTCCGGGCCTCCCTGCCGGCTTCAATCAGTTCCCAAAACCGGCGCTCGCGCGCAAGTTCCCCGTCTTCCGCGGGCATGGGAAGCGAGGCGCGGAATAAAAAATCGCGGATCGTATTCCGATGCAGCACCCGGTGCACAGTGATCCCTTCCGCTGCGCGCTCGAAATAAATCCGGTAGTCGAGGACGCGGTAGCGCAACAATTTCTTCCCGTCGCGTTCAATCACCCCGAAACGCTCAGGGTCGGACTTGTCGCCCTCCTCAGGCAGGAATTCAAAGTCGGCAAGCAGGTCGAGTTGTAAAGCCGTGGGGAGCGCCGCCATTTCGGCCGCGCTGATGTCGTTGAAGACGATTTGAAACATTCGCTAGAGGAGCCCCGAACTTCCACTAAAGCTGCGGAGGAACCTCCTCCGCTCCAGCCTGGCCACCGATGCGGCCGAGGCTGTTACATTCCCCAAAGTTTTTTGGCCGCTCGGAAAGCCTCCACCGCGTCCTTGGTGTTGCCCGTTATTTCACAAATATAGGCGACACCCATCCATGCATCAGGGGAGTGGGAATTTAAGCGCACCGACTCACGAAAGGCACGCAAGGCAGGCTCTGTCTGGTTTTCGCGAAGCAATTGCCTGCCCGCTTCATATGAGGCTTCCGCCAGTTTGCGAGCCTGAACGCGACGCGCGGCAGCCAGCTTTCTCTTTTTCTCGGCCGTCCGAGCCGCCTCGTCGGCCTTCGCCCTTGCGGACAACGCAGAAGACCGCACGCCAGCCTTCGCAGGATGGGGGGCAGCCCCATGGACGGTTGACGCTGTCACCGGAGTTGCGGGACGGGCCGCTGGTGCCGCCACAGTGCGGGCCGCTGGCGCCGCCACTGAACCAGCCGGGCGAGCAGTCGTCGACGCCGCCTCGCGTGCCGCCACGGGTTTGGCCGGAACGGACTTCGCAGGCGCCGGCTCATGCAAAACGACGGGGGAGAGGCGCTTGGGTGAACAGGCTGTCACCGCCAGAGCGGCGGCAACAAGGAGGGTGGAATGAGGTTTCATCGGGGCGTGGGAAACTTGACTCCAATCCCGACCAGATCTCAACTTCAATTCTTAGGCGGCGGCCAAAACCTCAGGCCGCTAAATTCCAAGCCAGTTCTCGACAAGCTCGCCCAGCGCCGTGAACTTGATAACGTGGAAAGGCGCTCAACACTCGTTAGAAACTTTGCCATCGCTGGCTGCGTCCTTGCTGAGCTGTACATGGTGCTTTCGGTGGCAGCCCCAAGGCTCAAGGGGGTTGAGATGCCCCCGGCAGCCCTAGCCTCCCGCCTGCTGGCATCCAGCCTGCTGTTTGGACCGTTCGGACTGGCCATGGGGACGGGAGTCGGCCTGCTCGCCGACGGACTGCGCCGCTCGGTACTGAAAAGCCGGGAGGACAAAAAAGACCGAATTGTCTAAGGTTTTGCTGTCTGATCGGTTTTGATTGGGTCCCAGACGTATTGTCGTCCCTATGCGGCCTGCGCTGGATTCTACCTAAAAAATGAAAATCGCCATTATTCTCCCACTTGCCGCAGCAGCC
>JBIKSY010000328.1:0-4110 GCA_044348365.1 Chthoniobacteraceae bacterium | reverse complement strand
CCACCCGCTGGTGGGAGACAAGATTTACGGGCCCGACGAGGGCTGCTACCTGGAGTTCATCGAAACCAGTTGGACGGAGTCCCTCCATGAGCGCCTCCTTATGGACAGGCATGCACTCCACGCCAGCGGACTGCTTCTGGAGGAAAGCGGGCTCTGCTGGGAGGCGCCGCTTCCGGAAGACATGGCAGCCTTTCTGGCCCCCCTGTGCAACCGCCCCCCGCAGCCTAATCCACCCGCTTGAACTGCACCGCGTCGACGATCACATGGCCGTCGGTACCCTCGTTGCGAATTTCGACCCAGCCTCCCCTGCCCTTCTCGAAAACAAACTCTCCGAGAGGCTGCAAGCGTCCGTCCTCGGACGGCTTGCTGCGCTGATCGACGCTCAGCCGCGCCTCGCCCGAAGCGTGGTGCACGACCACCGGCACGTTGCTGGCGCGGTTGCCCAATGCGCTGTAGGTGAGCGCCACGCGGTAGCGGCCGCCCTCGGCCAGTTCCGGAGTGAAACGTGCCCTTTGCACCCCCTTTTCGCCGTTGCCATCGTGCCTGTAACCGGAACCCACGAAGGGACTAGCCGCGCTGCCTTCCACACTGAAGCCGACCAACTCGGCGTCCACATCGTCGAGCACAATCCCGCCTAGATCCGCCTTGGAAACCCCACCAGCCTCCTGCTGTGGCACCTCAAAATCAAGCATCTGACGGTCTGCTTCCAAGCGCGCCTTGAGTTTGGCGTAGTCCAACTCTTGGACAGTCTTGCCCTCCTCCAGCGCCAGGACCGCGGCAGTCGCTGCGCTCTGCCCCAAAACCATGAACACCGGCTCCATCCGGATGCTCCCGTAGGCGATGTGGCTGGCGCTCATGCACACCGGAACCAGGAGGTTTGCACACTCTGAGGCCTTGGGCCGGATGCTGCGGTAGCTGATCGGATAGGGGCGGCTCTTGACCTGGACATCCCCCTCGTTTCGCACGGAGCCGTCCTTCTCCACATACCTTTGCACGTGGTGGGAGTCCATGTTGTAGGCCCCCATGCCTACACTGTCCCCGACAACCTCCGTCCGGCGGCAGTTTTTCTCGCTCATCACGTAATCGCCGACCAACCGGCGGGCTTCGCGGATGTAGAGCTGGCGCGGCCAGTTTCCGTTCTCAGTAAACTCGTCCCTGGCAAGGCCCAGCTTTTGAAAGGCCGCCCGCACCTCGTCCGGCACGCGGGGATGGTGCGCATACGTCCACATCAACCCCTTCTGCCAGCTTTCATGCGCCTTCCAGATCTTTTCCCGAACAGCGTAGTCGCCGTCCGCGTAACCCCAGTTTTGGCCGATAAAATCAGTGCTCACGGCAAAGTTGTTGTTTGTGTCGGTCTTGCGGTTGGGCATCCAAACCGGGTTCCACGAGATGCGCCTGTCGCCCGCCTCGAGATTACGCAGGGCCAACTCAAACCACTGCGGATCGTAGTCGGCGGGCTTTTCCCAAATTCTCCGGTTTTCGGGTACGTCGGTGGTGCACATCCGGAAGTTGTACGCCTGGATTTTGCGGTCCCCTGCGCCCTCCGTACCGGGCGCCGGCTCGATGCCCGGAAGGAGCCCGCTTTTGGGATCCCCGGGGATTTTGTAGGGATCAACCCTTGGGGCGAGAAACTGGTGGGACTTGGAGTGCGTTACTGCGACCCCGTTGAGGGTCTCGCCGTAGGTGGCGTTTGCCTCGCGTCCAACCGCGTAACCGACGCCCGCCTTGGCCATAAGATCGCCCTCGTAACTGGCGTCGATAAACATCTTTCCCTCAAAGATTCGCCCGCTCTCCATCTTGATCCGGACGATCCTGGTTCCCTCCTTCAGCACGCCCTGCTTCAAATCCAGCCGTTCTCCACGCACCACTGTCACCTTTGCTCCGGCTTCCGCCAGCATCCGGTCGTACAACGCCGTGGCAACGTGCGGCTCAAACGTCCACATCGTATCCTCCTGTCCGGCCACCCCGTGGTTCTTCCGTGAGAAATACTCCTCTTTCGTCCCGTGGCTCCACTTCCCAGGCTCCGCGTAATGCTGGAAAACCCGCTGATAAAACTCCCGCGAGATGCCTCCTATCGCCTTCTTGTTGCCGATGTCTGTCGCCCCGAGTCCGCCCGTGGTGAGTCCTCCCAAATGCTTGGTGGGTTCAATCAACACGGCCGCCTTTCCCATGCGCGCCGCCTGGATCGCGGCGGTTATTCCCCCGGAGGTGCCTCCGTAAACAACGATCTCGTAGGCGTCCGCCCGGAGGGAACTCGGCACGGAACTGAGCAGGGCGGCTAGAAAAAGGGGGGTAGATTTCATAAGTCCCACCCCACCCCAAGCCGCAGCCACTTGCAAGCCGGTGTTCGCCCGCACGCCCCCCACCTACTCCACAGGAAGGCAGGCCGCCCAAATCCTGTCCTGGACCCCATGCATAACCACCCGCTCGGCCTCCGTCCCGTCGAGAAAACCGTTTAGGTGCAGAAGTCCGTGCACGATATAGAGCGCTGCCTCGGCGGCCGCCCCGTGGCCAAACTCCGCCCCGCAACGTGCGGCGGTATCCGCGCTCAACACGATCTCTCCGTGTTCGAAGGTGATGACATCCGTGGCACCGGCAATGTCCATGAACTGCCGGTGAATTTTGTCGATGCGCCGGTCGCTCACCAAGGTGACGACCACTTCCTCGAGGCGGCAAAGCGCATACAGGCCGTCAGCGGACTCCAGCGCGCACCGGGCCAGCGCACGCCGGGCAAAGCGCACCAGCGGAGCGACCGGGAGCGCCACTGAGCGCTGGCGGTTGAGCAGGACGATTTCGGGCAGACCTTGGCCGCGTACCTCACCCATAACAGCACCTCCAATCAACCGCGGAGCGGAGCGCGATCATCACGACTGGAACGGCCGGCGGAACTGACCGGCTTGGGGTAGGCAATGCGCGTGTGCAACATGCTCCGGAGCGTGCGCTTGAAGCTCTCGCCCACCTCGGTCAACTCGGAAAGGCGAAGCTCACACTCCTTGAGTTCCCCCTGTGCGAGACGCTTCTGGATAAGCTCCTCCACGAGCTGGTCAATCTTGTGCGGGGTGACCTTGTCCAGGGAACGGGAGGCGCTTTCCACCGAGTCCGCCAGACTAATGATGGCGCACTCGCGAGTCTGCGGGCGGGGCCCGCGGTAGCGGAAGGATTCCTCCCGTACCTCCGGGGGTTCCTCGTCCTGCTCGCCCCGGGCCAGAGCCGCCGAACGCCAGGCCGCTTGCTGCTCGAGGGCCTTGCGGTAGAAAAAGTAGACAGTGGACGCGCCGTGGTGCTGCTGGATGACGTCGATGATCTCGCGGTTAAGCCGGTGTTTGAGCGCCAGATCAACCCCCTCCTTGACGTGCGCGATAATGATCAAGGCGCTCATGGTGGGCGCAAGATCCTCGTGGGCGTTTCGCCCGTGCCGGGCGTTCTCCACGAAATACTCGGGCTTCACCAGCTTTCCAACGTCGTGGAAATAAGAACAGACCCGCGCCATGGCCGCGTTGGCACCGATGGACTCGGCGGCTGCTTCCGCCAACTGGGCCACCATGAGGCTGTGATGGTAGCTCCCGGGCGCCTCGAGCGTCATGCGCTTGAGCAAAGGGTGGTTCAAGTCCGCGAGCTCCAACCAGGTGATTGGAGTGGTGATCCGGAAAACCCCCTCCAACACCGGAAGAATTCCCGAGATCAACAAGGCCCCTCCAATCCCTCCCCCAAAGGCGGCGCCACACTGCCACGCGAGCTTCTCCCAGTTTAGCAGGTTGGAATGTTCGCCAAGCAGCCCCCCTGCCCGCCCAAGCAAAAGCCCCAGCACCAAGGTCGCCCCCCCGACCATGGTGCCCGCCCACAGCAGATCCGTCCGCCGCCGCACATCCCGCGTGGTCAGTGCCCCCACAAATCCACACAAGAGGCTGATGACCAGAAAGCGGGCGTCCAAGCCCCCGTTGAGCATCGCCCCAAAAAGGCTCCCGAAAATTGCCACCACAATGCCCAAGCGCTGTCCCAAAAGCACCGAAAGAAGCATCGGCCCCAGCGCGTAGGGAACCATCAACGACCAAAACTGCCGGCGATCGCCACCTGTCCAATCCTCAAAGGAAGGCACCACTGCCTCCTGCG
>JBIKSY010000327.1:0-4118 GCA_044348365.1 Chthoniobacteraceae bacterium | reverse complement strand
TGCGGCGGAATGCTCTCCGGCGGCGGCGTGCGCGCCATGGGACGGAAGGGAGGAGGCGCTGTGTCTCTCGCAGGCGGTCGCAAAAAGAGCCAGTGCAAGCAGGGAAGGGATGGAAAGCCTTTTCATAGCTGGCCGGAGACTGACCGAAGCAGGTGCCGGTGAGAAGTGTGAAGTCATTTCACCTCCGCTCTTCCCAGCGAGGGCGCAGGCGGCTTTTCTTGTCACCCCTATGGCAAACCGAATCGACCAAACGTTTGAAAAGCTGCGCGCTAAAAAGCAGGCGGCCATGATCGCCTACATCGCAGCGGGCGACCCCACGCTTGAGGCGACCGAAGCCCTTGTGCCGGCGTTGGAAAAAGCGGGCGTGGACCTCGTCGAGCTTGGCCTTCCCTTTTCCGATCCTCTCGCCGACGGCATCGTCAACCAACTCGCCGCGGCCCGTGCGCTGGCGGCCGGTGCGACCACCCCGAAGGTGCTCGAGTGCGTAAGGGCCATCCGCCGGGTGTCGCAAATCCCCATCGTGCTCTACACCTACCTCAACCCGATCTATCAGTTTGGCTTCACAGAGTTTTTTGCCGCAGCCGAGGCCGCCGGCGTGGACGGCCTGCTCATTTTGGACCTCCCCCCCGATGAGGTAGCTTCCAATCCGGACTTTGCCACCAGCAGTTCGCTCAAACAAATCCGCCTGATTGCCCCGACGACCCCCGAGGCGCGTATTGCGACACTCACGGCCAACGCCAGCGGTTTTTTGTACTACGTCTCCCGGGAGGGAGTCACAGGAGAACGCGCAGAGATTGCCGATTCGCTGGCCGAACGGGTGGCGGCGATCCGGGCAACCACCCCGCTGCCCATTGCGGTCGGGTTCGGAATTTCCACCCCGGAGCACGTCCGGCAGGTGGCAGCTTTAGCGGATGCGGTGGTGGTGGGCAGCGCCATTGTAAAAAAGATGGCCGAATGGGGCAAGGACGCCGCCCTGGTTGAAAAAATGGTCGAATTTGTCACCCCTCTGGCGGCGGCTTCGAAACAACCTTAGTCACAACCTTAATCTACCCCTTGCCTCGGCCCGAAATTTGCTCTCTCCCGAAACATGGCAGCTCAGGTTCAAAAGTTCCCCATCTCCAATCCGTTTCCACCACTTCGCACCGCAGGCATGGTGCTTGGGTGTCTTGCAACCCTTGTCTTGGGCGCCTGCAAATCAATCCCCCTGCCCAAGGGCATTGAGACTGCGAAGAATTTTGACCTGAACAAGTTTGAAGGGATCTGGCACGAAATCGCCAGAAGCAACAACGCGGAAGAGGCTGGCCTCACCCATGTGACCTCGCAGTACCGCCGTGCTGCAGACGGCAAATGGCTCATCAACACGAGAGCCTGGGACGGCTCAAAGGGGATTTGGGTGGGCAGCACCCGGATCTCAATCACCCCCGCGACCGGCACTCCCGCCTCCTTCAAGCTCAGCCACGGCAATCCCCGCCACGTGGTGATCATCGACAACGACCACACCATCGCGTTGGTGTGCGGAAAGCACTACCGCGATTTCTGGATCATCTCCAAATCGGCCACCCCGGACCAGACCCGGCTTGAACGTCTGATGATGGTAGCCCTTGATGCGGGCTTCCCTGTGAAGGAAGCCTTTTACGTCCCCACTCGGTAGCCCCGCTTCCGGACCCGGAAGCAGTCGGGTTTGCCTTCGCGGCGTCCGTTGCTTCAGGGGCGAGTCTTCCCCGGACGCACGCTGTTTTTTCGCGCTGGCGCGCGCATCTGCCCTGTTTAGATTGACCGCAGGGCCGGGCACAGAAGGCTCACCAGCCCTTTTCTTCTGACCGAACCCCTGTTCTTTGCCCCTTTTTCTCGAAACTATTTTTGCTCATGACCTCATCTGTACATTGGATTGAATCCACCTCTTGGGAACTCGATTTCTACGGCCTCCCCCACCGTTTCCCCTGGCCCGAGGAAGCCGATCCAGAGGCGGCCCAGGCGCATCCACTGAATCTGGAGACCTTGTTGGAGGCGATCGACCGACTGCAACCTCCGACCGAACCTTGGTCGGGTTTCCGTGCCGCCACGGGTCTTTTTGAAGAGCTTTCCGAAGCCCTCGAAGAGGGGGAACTGGTCCGCACCCAGCGCCTGCTGGAGGAGATCGAGCGACTCCACCCGGGCTCGGCGTTCGTGCAGTTTCAGCAGGCCAACCTGGCCCGTCTGGGCGGCGACGATGCGAAGGCATCCGTACTTCTTGAGGCTGCACTGGAAAAAGCGCCCCAAGCGGCCCCCTTGTGGAGCGCACTGGGCAACGCCCGACTGCAAGCGGGAGACCGGGAGGGCGCGATCGGCGCCTTTAAGAAGGCGCTCGAGATCAACGGAAACGACCAGGGGGCGCTCAACGGCCTGACTCAGTTGAAACAACTGGTTCGGCTCATGCGCCAGAACGAGGACGGACAGGCCGACCCCAACTCCGTTGCTTACGTCGACATGGATACCTTTCGCGGGATGATCTCCGGCCAGATCGAATCGCTGGCGGAGGAGCCCGACCAGCTTGTGGCGCTGGCCGACCAACTCATGCGCGACGGCATGATTCTGGACGTCGTCATCTCCGCACTCGAAAAGTCGCTGGAAGTGCGCCCCAACCACGAGCGGACAATCATGATGCTCGCCTCAGCCTACCGCGCTGCGGACCGGCACCCAGAGGCCCTTGCGCTGGTGCAGCGCTTCACCGAGTTGTTGCCGGAAGAGCCGGCGGGCTTCATGCATCTCGCACAGGCCTTCCACACACTGGGAGAACGCGAACAAGAACGCGCCGCACTGGCCAGAGTTCTCGCGCTTGACCCCAACTTCCACGCCGCCCTTGGCATCTACTTTGAGCTCGGACAGAACGAACACGACCCCGCCAAGGAGGACGCCCTGTCTAATTGGGCGACAGAGCACGGGTCCTGGATGGGCCAGCTCATCGCCAGTTCCATCGCACGCACCCGCGGCGACACGGCTTCCGCCCTTCGGCACGCCGATCAGGCCTATGCGCTAGATCCCACACGGGAGGAAGTACTACTCCACCTGACGGCCGTACTCGGGGAGGCTAAGGAACTGGGGAGGCTTTCCACCCAGATCCGGCCCGCCATCGAAAGCCGCCAGTACAGTTCGCGGCTCGACTGGAATTTTGCCCAAACACTGTTCCAGCACGGCTTCCGCGACGAGGCCACCGGCGTACTGCGCCGAGCCATTGCGGTGGAAGGGGCTCCCGAGGAGTTCAAGGCAATGGCCGCATCCACTCTGGAATCCTGGGCGGGGGTGCTCACCGGTTGCGGAGTCCCCATTCAGGCAAAGCCCGGCGGCCATGTGCTTGCGCCAATCCTCATCACCCTTGCGGACGGAGACGGGGGAGTGGTGATCGGGGCGGGACGCGGTCTTCCAGCAGAAGGCACCTTTCCGTGGAGGGGAGTTCAGGACGGCTTGGCTGAAATCAACCTGCAGCAGGGCGAATCAGGCGGCAGCCAACCGCCCCAGCCTTTGGGAACGTTCCGCGCCGGCGGGGTTGATATGACCGAAGGGGCGCCTGCCGTAGAGTGCCATGTGAGCGTGTCTGCGGAGACCGAATTGATGTTCCGCGCGGCACAGGGCGGCCGACGCCTGCCGGTGGCCTGGCGTCCTCCCCAGTAAGGCGGGGGACGGGACCCACAATGTTGGAAGAAGGACGGGCGAGCGATTGCGTGCCCTCCTCTTGCCTGCCTCGGCTCTGGAGGTAAATCGGGGAGGCAGGGGCCTAGTCGGAGGCACCGGAAGGGGCGGTTGGGACTTCGGTCTGCCTGGGCGGCAGTTCGTTCCGATACGCGTCCAGGTAAAGGCCTATCCCGCGAAAGGGAATTTTCGCAAAAGAAGGCATTTCGGAAAACACGGGGGAATCCGGAGCGAGTGAATAATCGCCGCTGCCGGGGGATGTGAACCCGGGGTCCCTCGAGTCAAGGTCCAGGTTGCGGGCGAACACCGAGTCCTTGATTTCCTCCGGTTTTGCCGCGATGCGGACCGCCTTTTCGCACTGGGCGGTCACGTTTTCACTGATCCGGTTGCCCTGAGGCAGGCGGGTGTCGGATTCGGCGAGGTCTTTGAGGTAGGGAAAGCGAGTGCTCCAG
>JBIKSY010000007.1:0-41847 GCA_044348365.1 Chthoniobacteraceae bacterium | reverse complement strand
TCCGAGGGGGTAGAAAGACGCTCACCCTGCGGGTTAGTTGAAAAAGACTTCGTTTGCACCTGCATTCCACACCACAGCAGATAGTTATCTGATTATCCATGCAACCCCATTCCCGTTTTTAGGTTGAAGCCCTCCCGCCGGCGACCTGGCCACCGACCACCTGGCCACCTGGCCACCTGGCCACCTGGCCACCTGGCCACCTGGCAACGGGCTGTTCTCCGGCGGTCCTTATGGGCAAGCCGGCGAAAGGGCGGCCGGGCGAAGCTGCCGCCATGTGACCCGGCGAATGTGACCCGGCGAATGATTGCCTCAATGCGCAGGCGTTGCCTAACCGTACGGGGGAGAGGGTTTGAGCGCCTTGCTGGAGGCGCCGTTTGCCGCGCGCGGCAACTGAGATGTTTGCAACCATCCAGATGTCCCATGTCCGCCTGCCAACGCCGGACAGGCGGAAACGCGTCATGAGCCGCTCCACCCAGCCTTAGAGGGACCTGTGTCTGCATTCGGACCGGCTGAAATTGACGCTTCCGGAGCAGGCTACAGCGAGGATCTGCAGGCCCGATTCGCATTCGAACTTAGAAAACGTGTAGTGCCGACCGTTTACACACCGAGTCTGAAAATGAGCGGTTTAGCTGTTTTTGACTTCTTCAGTCCGCGAAGCAGGGTTACCCTTTGCCTCCGTCTGTCCTTGCCCAACGGTAACCACACCCTGGCACCCTGGCACCCTGGCACCCTGGCACCCTGGCACCCGCACCGCGGCTTACTCCGACGCCCTGCTGGCACCCGAACCTCCCTACTGCTGCGACTTTTCCAGCGACTGCTTGACGGCCGATTCCCACTTGCCCCAGTCCGTGCCGTGGTCTGCGTCCAGAAGGAAGGCCAACGTGGATTTTGCAATGTCAGCCATAGGATGCTGCGGGGTGCGGGCAGCAGCCAGAAGCACCGGTAACTTCACCGAGTCAGCGCGGTTGAGACTTTCAGCGACCATGACCTCCTGAAACCCGGGATCCAAGCGGGTGTTTTGCACGTAGGGCAGCACGGTGAGGTAATCACTGTCGGGGATCAAATTGGCAATATGCCTTGCGCTGGCGGCCTGCCCTTCCCCCGGCATCGTGGGAACCTGTTGCAAAAGAAGTTGAGCGATGGCAGGAGGCTCCGCCGTGGAGCGAAGCGCCTCGTCGATTTTACGCTCCCACAGGGGCAATCCCTCCGGCACAGGAAGCGACCCCGGCTTTGCCGCCGATTCCGGCACCGGGACGGAGGAGGGAGCCGCGGGTGCCAGTGTCAGGCTGGCCGTCTCCTGCGCCGCGGCTTTTTCGACGGTCGGCTGGGTGCGAGGTCCGCCGCCGTCCGGTCTGCCAAGGTACCAGCCAGCCAGAGCCAAAGCCACAAGGGCCACCGCCAACACAAAACGCTTAAACGTAAAAGGTTTGTTCATTCGGCATTTCCAATCTTTTAAACAAATACGCCCAAAACCCTCCTACACCCCTGCCCTCTTTAAGAGGTCCTCCAGCACCTTGGTAGCCTCGAACACCTCCGCCGCAACCTCGTAGGCGGCCTTGCAGTGGCCCGCATAGTCGGCGTTGATTGATTCCACAGCCTCTGCGATATCCTCCAAGGTCTCAAAGGCCAGCAACCCCTTGCCACCACCGTACAATTGCGTGAACTGGGTCTGTTGGGTGATGGCAGGCCTGCCACAGGCCAGATAGCAAGCGGTCCGATCGCTAAACCAACCTGTATTCAGGCGGACATACTGGTCCTTGGCCACGGTAAACTCACCCTTGGAGCCCTGAAGGTATTCACGGTACTGGTGCCAGTGGATTGAAATGGGGTTCGGATCCGTAAACTCCCAGTGGTTGGCCTGAAACCGGGACAGTGCATGGGCATCCGCAATTTCGGTGGCCAACTCGAAGGGTTCCCCAGCGCGGACGGGGGCTTCGACAAACTTCAAAAACTCAAGGGACTTGCTCCAAAGGTAGTTGCTGCCGCGCCAGAGCACGTCCTTACGACCGCTGGTGTTCCAGTTGGCGACAGAGGTGAAGCGCGCCCCAGCGCGGGGCGGGGCGTCGGTCTTCCAGAAATCGGTCACCACGGGTTGGCGCGTGGCGATCCATTTCACCCCGTGGGTGGGCACGGCAAATTTGTCGGTTCCGACCAGTTCGCCGAAGGTAAACAGGGCGTGGTGCTGTTTCAGGTACTCGGGCACCTCACCCTTAGCGTTGTCGATTTTCATCTGCTCGACCCCGGGGTCGCTTTCGACATAAAGGAGCCGGTCACTTTCGAGGAGGTCCTCGTTCATCTCTTGGGCGCCACACACGTTGAGGATGGCGTCCGCCTCGCGGTACAATTCGCGCACCCGCTCTAGGGGCAGTCCGGCGCACTCGGGTGTCTTGAGGTACCGGGCACAATAGGCCCAGCGGTCCTCGAATCCGAACTCTCGGGCGAGCTTTTGCAGAATCTTAGCGGCGTACTTGTAACTCTCGTTTACCTCGTAAGCCACCGGGTCGTAGGGCAGCCGAGCGGAGTCCTCAATGTAATAGACTTCGTGGCCGAGCCGCTGGAGCCCGACAATATAATGGATATGCTGCCAAACGACTCCGGCGATCGGACAGCCGGCCATGAAGCCCATGACGATGATCTTCTTTTTCTGCATAAAAGGAGTGGCTTGGGAAAAGAAATTTAAGGGTGCGCCGGAGCCGCGCAGAGAGGAGCAAAAGCAAAAGAGGACGCGTCCAAAGAGGAAACCGGCTCTGAATGTTTTCTGCGAAAATTTATTTCACATCCTTCTCGCAGACTATTCCTTGTCTAGCGTCAAACTCGGTTCAAGGCAGCTCTTTTACCACCGCGGCCGGATTTCCCGCCACGATCGTGTTGGCCGGCACGGAGCGTGTCACCACGGCGCCCGCCGCCACCACCACGTTGTCGCCAATGGTAACCCCCTTGAGGATGACGGCGTTCAGCCCGATCCAGACGTTGTCGCCAATTTTCACCGGGGCGGTTTTGATCCTGGGCCGTTCCGGCCGGTTGGGCAGGTAGGGAGACAAGGCCATCGCATCCTGGCGCCGCTGGGCCGCGTCAATCGGATGGTAATCGCCGTCGGCGATTGCCACGTTCCAGGAGATCAAACAATACGAGCCGATTTCGACGGCCTCATCCGCCATGATCAAGGCGCCGTTCAACAAGGAATAATCCCCCACCCGCACCCGCCCGTTTTCCCCCACGGAGAAGGAACAGCCGCAATACACCGAAACGTAGTCCCCCAGTTCCACCGCGGGATTCCGCTTTCCCTTGAAGTTCTTAAACACCTGGGTGGATTCCATGTAGCACCCCACCCCGAAGGTCACATTTTCAGGAATCGGTTTGGGCCACCAATCGTATTCAACGGTCCGGTCCGCCTTGATGTTGCTCATGAGGTGTCTGAGTTAGATACTTGAACAAACCTCGCACGAAATTCCAAAGACGCGAAGAAAATGCGCCCTGCCCCGCAGAATCCTGTTCGGGCGGCCCTGGAGCCACCGGCTGCGGGCACGTCGCCGGTTCAGCTGGCGGCCAGTCCGTGCTCCCCAAGGTTGGCCGAATAGTACAGACCCGCGTAGAACCCGCCGCGTTTGACCAGGTCCGGGCCACGTCCCTCCTCCACGACGCCGCCCGGCCCCAGCACCACGATCTTGTCGACATTGTGGATGGTCGCGATCCGGTGGGTGATGATCAGGGTGGTCCGGCCCTCCATAAGCTGCTCGATGGTCTGCATGATGGCCGACTCGGTGGTCGGGTCCAACGCGGAGGTGGGCTCGTCGAGCAGCAGGATCGGAGCGTTCTTGAGAAACGCCCGCGCAATCCCGATTCGCTGCCGCTGGCCGACGGAGAGGTGGCTCCCCCGCTCCCCCACCTGCGAGCCGTAACCCTCGGGCATCGCCATGATGAAATCGTGCGCCTGCGCCCGCTTGGCAGCCTCGATGATCTCGGCATCCGTCGCATCGGCCCGTCCGTAGGCGATGTTTTCCCGGACCGTGGTCGAAAACAAAAGCGTGTCCTGCAGTACGATGGAGATCTGCCCCCGCAACGACTTCTTGGCAATGTCGCGCAGATCGGTTCCGTCCAAAAGAATCCGCCCCTCGTCCGGATCGTAAAACCGCGGGACGAGCGAAAGCAGGGTGCTCTTGCCCGCACCCGTGGCCCCCACAAAGGCGACGGTCTGGCCGGGTTCGATACGCAGGTTGACGCCCGCAATGATGCGCCGCTCCGGAGTGTAGCCGAAGGCAAGGTTTTCGCAGACGATCTCGCCGCGGGTAGAGGTGATGCTGGAAGCCCCCGGCTTGTCGGCGACATCGTCGGCCTGGTCAAGCACTTCGAAGCACCGTCGGGCGGCCCCCGCAGCGCGCTCCAAATCCCACCCGACCGAGGTGATGGAATCGATGGGCTGGTAAAGAGAGTTCATGTACTGGGTGATCGTCATGAGGCTCATGATCGAAAGCGTCCCACCCAGCACATGGAGCCCGCCCATCCAGCACACGAGCGCCATGCTGGTCATGAGCAGCGTGGCGGTGAGCATCGAGCTGTACATCGAGGTAAACTGCATGCGTACCTTCGCCTCCAGACTCTGGCGGGCAGAGTTGGAAAACTGCTGGATCTCGTGCTGTTCGCGGCCGAAGGCCTGCACCATGCGCACGGAACTGAGCCCCTCCTGGGCAAGGCTCAACACGGAGCTTTCCCGCTCCGAGATGTGGGTGGCCTGATCGCGGATGCTCTTGGCGAAAATCCGGAAAGTAATCACCATAAACGGAATGACAGCCATCGCGAGCAGGGTCAGCTTTAAATCCAGCGCCCACATCGCAAGCACGTACCCGGCCAGATCCTTAAAGGACTGAAACAGGAAGATGAACTTGGAGTAGAAGGCCTCCAGCGACTGCGAGTCGTAGGCGACGCGGAAGGTGGAATCCCCGCTGCGGCGCGCGTCATGGTACTTGAGCGGGAGCGCATGCAGGTAGCTGTAAAGGTCAACCCGGAGCGAAAGGAGGCCCTGCAAGCCGACCCGGTAGTACATCATCTGCGAGACGACGTTAATCCAGGCGGAAAGCAGGTGGAGTACCACGATGGAAACACTGCAACCAAGCACGATCTGGGGCAGGCTCCAGGGCTGGAGCGAGAACTCAAAGAAGTCGCCCAGCTTCAGGACCAGCCCGTGTTCCGGCTTGCCCATGGCGGGCAGCGCCTCGGCCAGAAGAAAGGCCACGGGGATGGGCTTGAGGAGACTGAAAGGGGTTTGCACCACCGTCAGAAACGTCGCCAGCAGGGTGGGGCGCCAGTACCTGAGGTAATAGGTGAAAACTCTGAGATAAATGGCAAACATAGAAAGACCGGACGGAACTCACCCTCAGGAGAGCCCGAAAGCGGCCCGAGTGCAAGCCGCCCACTCCCCAGCCCCCCAGCTGAACCGACTTGGATCCGGGCCCTGAAACGCAAAGCCCCTAAAGCGCAGAAAGCACCTCCGTCAGGAGAGAGCCGTCACCCCCGATCTGCCGAGGCCCGCCGTATCGGCGCCCTGTTGCACTTAGTTGCCGCTGCTCGAATAGGTGCGCAGGAACAGTTTGATGTCGCTCACGCTCTTGATGAAATTGTCCAACCCGACCTGTTCATTATTGAGCAGCGAATAGGCCGGGATCACCAGCTTCCAACGACTGTTCCACACCGAGCGGCCCACCAGACGCGAGCTCGTAAACTCCGCCGGAACGGTTCCGTAGAAATAATTCGGTACATCCACGGCACGGAAAGCCTGGTGCTTGCGGGAGATCCACAGCTGCTCGTTGAGCGTGCCCTGCGGTGTGAAGACCTCCAGCGCCGAATAGTTGGTGGCCCCGATGTTGATTGGCAGGGGCAGCGCCTGGTCCTTCACCCGCCATGAGCGCAGCTTGTTGACGTCACCCAAAGGAGGCGAACGCATCCAATCGATCCCCGCCGGAATGAGGTACACATAGGGGGTAGCGCCCAGCGCATAGGAGCCCGAACTCAAGGGCCCCGAAGAGCCCGCGTTCAGCGGAGAAGTGCTGTCGAAACTATCCATGCCGACGTACCCTTTGAACACGACCCCTGTCGAAAGGATCTTCGTGGCAAAGGTGGACTGCGAAAAGGTGTGGTCCCCTGCCGCATAGGGCCAACCAAAGAAATTCAGCCCCTGCTCGATCGTGGTCGCAAAGGGAATGACGATCCCAGGCACAAGCCCGCCGCTAAACTTGCCGATATTGGCACAGTTGGCAGCCACATCCGCGTCGTTCAACACGTTGCTCATGATGCGCTGCTGTAGGACTTCCTTCCAGCGCGTGTCGTCATCGGCCGTGGCCTGATCCGTGCGGATGCGGAACAACTCCTGGCGCAGCGAAAAGACCGTGCCGTTCCTATCCGGATTGTTGAGTCCCAGTCGGCCCTTCACCACAGCCCAGTCGTCCCGCATTGCCGCAAGTACCCCTGCAAGGCCGGGATCGCCGACCTTGGTACTCACAGGATTCTGCCCTGCAAACGCGCCGAGACTCAGATTCCCGATAATCGAGTTGGTAAAGGACCTGCCGGAGGAGCTACGCAGCAAGCCCGTCTCGTAGTCGTAGGCCTTTGCCGCACAGTAGGTGTAGGTCTGGGCCAGTTTGAAGAGCGATTGGTACTGGGCCAGTTGCTCGCTCCGCAAATCGCGGTATACAACGTCCTTGGTCCTGTACCCCTGAATCACCGCAGCGGCACGGGTCCGGAATTCCGTGCGCTCTGCGATCACCCGACTCGCCTCGGCGTAAATCGCGGTCACCTTCTCCTTAGCCCGCTGCAGTTCGGCAATCCGCAGCGCCATATCGTAAGCCGTGCTGGCCAAGGCGTCGTATAGGTGCCCGAACTCTGCCGCAAAACCTCTTGAAGTGGCGTTGATCTGATCCTCCACAAGTGTAATGCTGCCATCGCCCCGAAGGTCATTGGCCGCCTCATCAGCAAGCTTCGCCTGCAGTTCCAAGTTTACCACCTCGTTAGTGATCAGGGCCTTTATCGCCGCTCCAATCGCTAACACCCCCGCCTTTCCTACTCCTGTCACATCATTGGAGGTCCCATTTTCATCAGGAAAATACTCGGCTCCAGCCTCCGCCGCATCCTTGCTTAACTCGGCAAATATTCGTGTGTACCCCGCCTGCGAGGCCAATCCGGCAGCCTTCTGGGCTTTCAACGAGGCTTGCTGAAGAGCAGCTCTCGAATCAGTAACCGAAGCATCCAGGTTCCCGGCAAGTTCCGAGAACAACTCGTAGTCCCTAGTGAACTGTCTCTTGTAGCCGGTGAAGGTGCTGATCGAGTTAAACAGGTTCACATGTGCCTGGTAAACATCCAGTAGGGCCGCCTGAAGTTTGCCCACCTGCTGCCGCTTGCCCATCTCAGAGGTCACAAACTGGCCCAAGCTAAACTTGGAGATCGAAAAGGTCTTTGTCGTGTACTGACTACCGTCAGTGACCCGATTGAAAATGTTGAGGAAGTTCCAGTTATCCGCACCTCCGTAAATAGTACGTCCGGTAATCGGATTCGTCCCTGTTGCAACATCCCAAGTCGCGACATTCCCGTAGTCCAAGAAGTCATGCGGTTCCCGGTACTCCATGTTGACGACGTCGCCGCTGATATCAATCAACCCCGAGGGTTTATCCAAATAGAAGCCGTGAAACAGGTCGGGGCCAGTATAACCTTGTGCGTAAAGTTTACCCGGACCCACGTCCCCAGGATACGGGGTGCCATAAATGGTTGTCAGTTGGTAGTCGTAGGCGGTTTCCTTCTGGAGAAGTGAGAATTTGAAGTTGTCCAAGGTGTCATCCTGCTCCCTGAGGAAGGTGTTCATCGCCCCTGCACGGGCAAAGGCCTCCCTGGCGTTCACCCCCGCCTGCACGGCGCGCTCGTAAATTTGCTCGAAATGACTCTTTCCCGCCGCGACCTGAGCGGGTGCGATATCGAACACCATCGAATCCTTGGCAATTCCGAGGGGGTTGATATGAGCCTGCAGTTGGTTGGAGAGCGTAAAGATACTTGAGGCAGTGACCGCGATCTGTTTGAGCTCCGGCACGGTGGTCCGATCAATCTTGGCGACCCCCTCATGGACCGAATCCAGCACGGGAATCATCGCATTCGCGTTGACCCAGTTGAAAAAGCTCCCTTGATAAGCCCGCGCCGCCCAGTCGTCCGTCCCCCAGTACCGGGTCCTGCCGGAGGTGCCCGTTGTCTCGTCGTCGTAGGCAGCCCACCCGGAGACATCCTCGTCGTCGAACACCTTTCTGGCAGTCAAATCCAAGACCGTATACCCGGCCGTTGCCAAAGCGGCCGCAGCCGCCGCAAACTTGCGTTCATCCTTGTAATCGACCTGCACCGACTGGCCAAGAATCGAGGCCGTCTCGGCCTGCGGAATCCAGTCGAACTTTTCCTTGGTGGCCAACTTGTAGTAACCCTTAAGCGCAGTCAGGTAGTGCCCGTAGGCGTCTCCATGCCCCTGAGGATAAGCGAGTTGCGCGTCACTCGCATCGATGATGCCGTTTGAGGCCGCTCCGGATGCATCAAGGATGTTATAGTTGACCGCATAGATGGGCTCTCCCGAACGAATCCCGTTTGTGTAGTTCCAGTAGAGCCTGTTGTATGCGGGCGCCACCTTGGTGGTCGTCGCCGAGGAGATCTCGTCCCGCCCCCTCCAAAGAGCCAGGGTTTCCTCAAGCAACGAGCCCACCTGCCCCTCGAAGGAGAACCTCGCCGAGGAAACGCTCTCCCCGGCACTCGTCGTGGAGACCTGCAAGGTGGGGTTGTTCGCGTCATCCGCGGCCTCATTGCCAAGAATCATGTACAGATCGCTGATGTACCCGGCGGCAAACAACAGCGTGGTGTTTACAGAATCCGTACTCACGCCCGCGTCGATACTGAGCCCCTTGACCCGGTTGAGGACCGTCTCGTAGATCTCGATCAACCCGAAACTGCTGATACTCGAGAGGCTCAAAGCCACGTCTCCCTCCCAACGCTTTCCTGCCTGGGTCAATACGCTCACGTCCGTGCTGATGGGATTGTTCGTGAGATCTGTGACCCTTTGGTTGAAGGGATTGATTCCGTCAAACACGCGCTTTACCCAGCTCGGCACAAACACCGGTTCGGTCCAGTCGCTCCAAGACAAATCGGAGGTACCCGTTACCAAACCCACTTCAGCCTTGGCCTTGTAGCGCATGGTGAAGAACGCATCGCTGAACAGAAGCAGCGGGTTGGAGGGGAAAGGAGCGGTCGCGCTCCCCCCCAGCACGATCTGGTTGCTCAAGGTCTGGCTGCTCGTCACCCAGGAGGAACTGGCCGCCACCAGATCCGTCTTTGCGGACGCATGCATCCGGAAGTCCACCGAGGAAACGCTGGTGGAAAGGGCTTCGGCGGCGTAAAGCGCCACTTCAATCCGGTTGGCACCCACGTTGAAATACTTGGTTGGCACCACAAACTGCTTATCTAATCCATCCGAATCGGGGACCAACCCCACCGAAGCCACCGAATTGCTCAGGCCTCCAGGGGAGCTCACACCCGGGGGCAGGTTATAGGCCAGCGCCGGTTGGTTGTTGACCCAGAGCACGAACCCGTCGGCAGAACCCACCGTGGCGCTGAAGAAGATTTGGCTGGGAATTTGGTTCAAGAAACTGAGCGAACCGCTGTTGAGCAAGATCTGCCCAGGGAGCCCCATGTCGGCGTCAATGGTCCCTGTGTTGATGCTAAACGAAGCTGGCAACAGGCTCTGTGTGCCTGAATATACGAGTGCCGCGTTTACAGAGGGATTTGCGGGGGGCGTCGACAGACGCTGCCAGAGGTTGTTGTTGCTGGTGCCCAACACACGATCCACGCGGGAGGTGTACACAGCGGGCTGCGTCGAAGAGAGATTGTAACGCCACTCAAAATCAAACATCTCCGGATGCGCAGCGAAATCTCCGCTGTGCCGGACCGTGGTCTGCTCGTCGAGTGGGTTTGCCGCAAAGATGGCCTTGAGGTCCCCTCTGTACAGGCTGGGAATGACCTTGAGCACCTGCATTGAAACCGCCTCCCCCTGCGGGGTGAAGGCCGCCCCGTTTCCAAAAACGAGCGTCACATACCCCGCGCCTTTTCCCAGCGCGCTCAGCGCATAACTGTCCACGGCTTGGTTGGAATCTGTAATCTCGGGAAGCGTGACGCCGTCGACGGAAACGTTCGCACCGGTGTCGGGCACGTACGTCCCGGGCTGCGTTTTGCTCTCCACATACGTCTGGACCGTCGTCGACAGCGCCGCGATGGCTGCCTTCCACTTGCTGAGATCCGTGTCCGTAGATGCGACCAGTCCCTCGAGTGCCGCCACGTCATCCGCACTGAGCGTGTTCAGAAACACATAATCTTCGCCGGCAACCTCGTCCACGAAACTCCCTTCGAGCACAAGTCCCCCTGCGGTACCGAGCAGCGGCGAGTAATAGAACCGCTTCTGCAAATGGGGCTGAGCCAGCTGAAAGTAGGTCTTTCCTGAATCTGAAGTTGTTTTCAAGGAACCCGGCAGGCTCGTCAGGCCGACTCCGGTGGCGTTGAGCAACACCGTCTTCGCCCGCGTCGAATCCACCAACTTTACGCTGGCGGCTGCGGTCCCATTCAGCGCAATGGACTGCTGGTACAGCACCTCGGCGCTTGTCTGCCCACGCACCGCCGGCAGACCCGACTTGGAGAGAGTCAGTGTCTCGCCCACGCTTAGAGTCGGAGGGAAATCGGGCCAGACAGGCCGATAGATGATGGTTTTCGGCGTTCCTTCCAGCACCGTGTCGACAGCAACCCCAGCGTCCACCACAGGCAGATACGGCAGGACCGTTCCCGCGAGAGGCTGCGTCGCAACGCCGGGGATGTGGAAATCCGACCGCATCGCGTAGTAGAACTGCATCCCCAGCTCGGGCGAAGACTTCAGCGCGGGGTTGTGTGGCCCGCGGTAGAGCCAGTCGTAGCCCTTGCGGTCCCTGAAAGTGAACTTGTCATAGCGAGCCGGTGTGCCAGTGGCGGGGTCCACATCCTCAGAGCTGCTGCCGGGGGCAACCTCGCGATTGGGGCAGGTACCATTCCTCAAAGGCAGCGCAAGCAGCGGCAGCGGCATGGGGGAGAGCGCGCTCAGAGAGGTTCCCGCCGTGACCGGGTAATCAAACTTGTGCAACGCATCCTCCCTCTGCACTTTGAACACGGCCACCGCCGGACGCTTGTCCAACCCATCGGTGTACTGGATGAGCACACGGCTTTTTGAAGTAAACGACGCACCCGATTCGATGTTGAGGTCATCCCGGAGCGCGTAAGCGCGTCCGCCCACCAGAAGGGCGTGTTCCTCATTTGGATTGTAGCCGGGAAGAGCGGAATTGGGCTGATTGTAGATGCTGCCCTTGGCGACGGTCGCGGAGAGCGGCCCTGAGCCCTCATTCGAAGCGAAGACGATCGTGGGCAGCGGACCCGTCAGGGTCACCTGATCAATCGCGAAACTGCCTGAATCACTCGACAGGCTGGAGCCGACTCCGAACGTAAAGGCCGCCAGCGAATTCGCCCCAGCCTGCGTCGTGGGGGTTGCGGTGATGGTCACGTTGAAAATTTGGTCTTTAACCCCGGAAGTGCCGGCGGTCGCAAAGTCGGAGTACGAACCCGTCACGGGCTTGAGCGACCAGTCATACTGAACCCCGTTGACCGTGACCGTCCCGGTAGTGGTGGCCGTTACCTCGGCGGCACTGGAAAGAGCCGTGGAGAGAACCGTCGTAAAATCGAAGGCAGAGGACGACTTAAAGTACACCTTAAACGCCTCGCTGTTCCATGTGCCAAACCGGTAGAGACGGAAGGAAACAGAGAGGCTTCCCGAGCCGATGGCCCCGGAATAAAACGTCTTTTCGGTAGCCGGTCCGGAGCTGACACTATTCGCAAGCCCATTCACAAAATAGGTGCTAAACGGACCGAGCACCCGCGTGCTGTCCAGTCCGGAGGCCGAGGGTGGGACGAGGGAAGTCAGTTTGGTGTTGGTCCAATCGTCCGCGGTGGATTGCTCAAAGGACTCCACCAAGGGCGCCGACGTTTCACGGTAAGCGACAGTATACCGGGCCACCTTCGCCGGGGTGTAAAAGTCCTTAAACTCCGAGGACTTTGCCGGGACTTTCTTAAACCACCAAACCGTGAGCGCCTCGTCACCGGGTACCGCGTTCACCGGGATCACAGCCCCGAGTTCCGCCGCCGGGATCCCATTTGTGAAGGGATCAATGTACGCCGAGGGCAGGTACGATTTGCCCTCCACAATATAAGCGGCATTTGTGTACTCGGAGGAGGGCGGAGTGAGCCGTTCCCCCACATAAACGGTGCCTGAGGTAGCGTCGTCACCGTCTCCCTCACGGAAGCCTCCTGCATCCATGTCCTGCGCCAAGAGGCGCACATACCACACGCCCCCGTTCGTACCACTGAATTTCAGCAGCGCTCGGCTCGTGAGTTCCGTCTCGCTGGAAAGATCCACGATGAGTTGCTGCTCGGTGGCAAGCAAGTCGAAGGCTGCGGAGTCCTGAGAGACCAAGGCAGGTACCGCTCCCCCCAAAAAACGCAAACCGGTGCCCGTAAGCAGAGAGCTTCCCTCGTTCGCAACCGTGTAGTGAACGTATTCTGAGACACTTGAAGGCCAGCTCAGCGTATATTGGTTCAAATATTTGGGCCACTTAATCAGAGTCTTCGCCGCATCAGCGTTGGATGAAATCCCGATATCCGCTGCTTTCACCCCCATCGTCTGTGGCTCCAGCCAATAAAACGTGACGCTCTCAGGAATGTCGTTGAACTTCTCTGCATAATAGGCGAAAGACCCGTCGCCCTTGGGCGTCTGACCGTAAAAACTGCCCTGGTTTGAGGCGGATGCGGGAGCCTGGGCGACCAAAGTGCCGTCGGGATCGGTGTTCGTGCCGTCAAATGGAAGAATCTGTTCTCCCAGCAATACATCATTCACCTCCGCGGACATCGAAGCGTCCACATTGACCACATCCATCCCCAGAAACTGGCGGGTGCCATCGGCCTTTGCCTCGCCCAGATACTCCAGAAGAAGCCGGCCTGTAGCATTGTAGGCGTGTAGGTTGCCATATCCGGTATAACTCATATACCAAAAAGTTCTCAACTCCTCGGGTTGGTTTGAAGCAGAACTACTGGAGGTGCCGGGCACCGCAACCTCAGTCGAGACGGTCGCGGGAAACGTGTTGCTGTAAACGGGGGCCGCGATCTTGATTGCCCCGGAAGGGATCGACACCAGAGGCCCGGAATAACTCCTTTCGGTCCAGTACATCTTGCGCACTGGACGCAGGGTAGCGCTGGACACAGTAAATGTCTCCCGATAAAAAACGTACGCCCCGTTGTCTGGGACATTGGAAACCCAGGTGACCGTGACTGTACCGGGAGTACTGGCAAAAACCAGTTTCGCGTGCGGGCTATAATAGTAGGGGGTGTAGACTCCCGTCGCGAGGGAGCCCGTCAGCACCGTCGTGCCATCCCGGTAGTCCTTTGGGCTGTTAGGAAACGTCTCTCCCGGGGCCAGCGGAGCCGCGCGCCAGTAGCTCGCCGCCTTAGTGCTTGCCTGACCACTGGAGTTATAGATCACCGTCGGCGGGGAGATCACGTCCCCGAGAAAATACCGGGGCACGCCCGAAGCGAAGGTCGTCCCGACGCTCGACTTTGAGAGCGTCACCCCTCCATTGGCCGTTCCGCCATTGTAGAGGATGCTGTTTGGCGCGGTGAACACGCCGCCCGACAAGCTGCCGGTGCTTGCCGCGGTCGACTCCACGATGTTCGCGTACTGCGGCGTGGTTGTCGGGGTGCCCGTCGGCGCCGCGTCGGTGCCCACGGGCGGCTTGCCTGTGCTGTTGGAAGCCGGCACGCGGCCGCTGAGCTGGTTGAAGACGCCACTCTTGATTTCATACTGCGCGAGCGCACGCGGAGCCAAACCTGCGAGCAAAGCCAGCAGTGCAATACCCACGGGCTTTCGCAGAGGCCTCAACGTGGCGAAAGGAAACCAGTCCATAGAAAGATAGTGTTTCTCTCTGAGGATTACTTTGTGGTCTTTGACGCCTTTTCCAGTGCCTCAAGCCGCGCGCCCAGACTGGACTCGAGCTCAGAAAGCTTGCGCCGGAGAGCCGCTGTTTCACGGCGCTCCGCCTCCAACTGCCTGTGCAGTTCCTGTGTGGCGGAAACGTTTAGCATCGAGAGGGCTTCGTAGTCGACTCCCCGCAAATCATCCACCTCCCTGCCGAACACGAACACCTTCCCAGACTCCTGCGAAAAATTCGTCCGGAACCTCCCCGCCGCGACCTCCAGCACGCTTACGGGGTCATCGTTTTTGGGACCAATCAGGCGCACTTTGTCGCCGACCTTCAGGTCGGTTTCCAAATGGACCCATCCATCGTGTATCTCCGCTGCTTTGTAAATGTCAGGAATGGCACCTTTCGACTTTGTGACAGCCTGCGGGAAGAAGCTCTCAACCTGCTGTGCGATGACCTTTTTCTGTCGTTCAGCCCCTCTCCTGACGCTGTCCACGAACTCATAGTCGGACACCTCTATCTTCAGGAGGGACGCCAGATCTGAGACACTGTCCGAGCGTTGGATGCCTTTTTTCAACCGTTTGTCCGACTGGACGACAAAGACTGACGCCCGGACCCTAGAATCGACGATCACGCCGAAGCCATCGGTTCTGTTAGTGGCTGTGACATCCCTGGGCCCTGTGTAATCCATATAGGCGTCCCAAGTGCTTGCATTGGAGCCTTCGTAGGCCACATGCAGAGGGGCGGTGGGGTTGTTGGTCCTTATTCCAACGTACCCGGAGGGGTTCAGGATCACATGGTCATCTCCATCATTGCTGGTACCGATCACCAGCCTGGCGGACTCACCGCCCAAGCCTACTCCTGAGTCATCCTGATATTGGATGTACCCATAATCGCTTCCCAAGTTGTTCTTGCTCCGAAACACAATACTGCTCGCCCCCCCTGTATTCCCATGCTGAAGCGTAATCGTACCACGGGACTCGGTTTTATCCGGTCCCGATGCTTCGTAAATGTATAATGGTCCGGTGGGGGCATTCGTGCCAATCCCAACATAGCCGCTGCCCTTGATCCGGACCGTCTCGGCAAAAGCGGCCGAAGTACCGTAACCGAACACCACATCTTGAGCACTACTTGCGGTATGGATCTGCAAAACACCGGGCTGGATTCCAAACCCAAAGTGAGTTCCGGAGGAACCATACAGAGAGATCTTGTCCCCAACGTTCATTGATAAATCCAAAGGGAAACCCGGCGAGCTGGTTCCGATACCCACAAAACCGCTGCCCTTGATGCGCACTTTCTCAGTGAAGCTATTGGAGCTCCCATAACCAAACGCAACGTCAGCGCTGGCACTATCTGTATAAACCTGCAAAAGAGAGCCTTGCATTCCAAACCCATACTGGGCGGTTCCACTCCCCCAAAGGGAGATCCTGTCCCCAAGCGGATAGGAAGCGAAGTGCAACGGAACCGACGGGGTGGATGTACCAATCCCCACATGACCGCTTGCCCGATAAACGCTACTAGTGCCGCTGCCGACGTAGGGCGTCCAGAACCCCACCGTGGCGGTGTCGATTTTCGTAGCGGTGACGGAGGACGTAGCAAGTTTGGCGGCTGTCACCGCCAATTCTGCAATCTTGTCATTCGTGATCGCGGACGCAGCCACCTTGTTGGAGGTCACAGCCAAGGACCCGATTGCGAGGGTTCCGACCGAGTCGGTAGCCATCATGCTGGCGGTGATGCCCGAGGACGCCACGGACTCGGCCACGGTTGCCCTCAGCGCGAAGGCGCCGGAAACAAACTGTTGGCGGGGTGAAATTTCAATATCCGTAGTGCCGGCGTTGTCGTCGTCCACGGTGACTCCGAGATACAAAGGGGAGCTGCTGGCCGTGCCGTTGATGATGTCGGCGAGCGTCTTGTACGGTTCGGCCGCGGGAGCGGAAGGCCCGTTGATGTTAGAAATACCCGTACCGTTGCCGATCAGAACACTGAATTCGCCGGCGGAAATGGTGACGGTCTGGGATTCCGCCCAAATGGGGGTGCCACCTGTGCTGAGCGTGTAGAGCTTAAAGTAAACCGTGCGGTTTACCGCACTCGTGGCACCAATCAGCGTCCCGGAGCTATCGCTGACGCGCCCCTGGTAACTGAGCTTTGTGGGGACCCGAGAATCGGCAAAAACAAGAGAACTCCCCATGGCGAGGAGGAGAGCAAACGTAGTGGTTTTCATAAGAAAAAGGGCAAAATTTGAGGGTCGAACGCGAAGGTCGCAGGATTACTTTAAGGTGGTGTCGATCGTGGAAATCTCAGAGAGACGCCGCATGGTGAAGATCCCCCCAAGGGTGATCGGCGCCTTGTTCACGCCAGCCATGGTTTCGGTGTAGATTCCACCCAGAATAGTCGTCCCCCATCCAACGATGGTCTTGCCGTTAGGCGGTGTGGTCGTGAAGTCCAGGGCACAGCTTCTGGTCACGGTGTAACTTTCGACACCGGCGGGAAGCGGCGTGGCAAACTTGGCGTCCAGGTTGTCATGGTCTGGATGGTAGGTGTGCACAAAGGGGTTTGCCGGATCGTTGTGAGCATGCACCAGCCCCCAGCTCACCTTCGAGCCGTCGCTTGCCGTGCCGCTGGCCACCACCAGCGGCGAAAGGCGGGGCATGATCGGGGAAAAATAACGCACCGGCTTCACATCGCTGACTGCAGCGCTCTGGACAAGACGCTCAAGAAGGCTGATGCCCATTGCGTTTCCAGAGGCGGTGAGCTTCCCAACATACGCCTGACGGAGCACCCGTACCGTCCCTGCTGCGTCGACGTGCAGCAGAAAAGCCAAAGGAAAGGTGTGGCCGGTGGACTGCGAGGTCGTGGAGGACGCCGCTGCAGCGGCCGTAGTGGAGCTCACCGAAGACACTGCCACCTGACACACCCAAAGCCCGGCGGACGTTGCCGCCTGGGCAGTCACGGGCAACCGCACCTCCATCAACCCCGCGAGATCGGTTACCACCAAAGTCGAAGCGTATACCTTCCCATCCACCATACCGGCGCGATCGATCTGAAACTCCACCGTGGCCCGGCCGGACCCCGGCACGGAAACAGTGAACGAAGTGGCGGACGAGCGCGTTCCGTCGGCTTCGGTTTTCAACAGAGGGGCGGGGCCGCCGATCGTTGGCTGCCCAGCGGGCGCCTCGAGGGAATTCACGAGGGTGAGGGTCAACGTCTGGGCGCTGGTAGTGCGGTTGGTGACTCCCAGCGAAACCGTGCTTGCGGTCCGCCCAAAAGAAATTCCCGCATCAGCCGGCGTCTCAAACGCAAGCGGCCCGTAAAAGTCGCTGACCGTCTGGGTGTCGAACCAGTACGCCTTGTCCGGTTCCACTAAATTAGCCAGCCTGAAAATCACAGGGTTAGAGGGTCCGAGGGCGCCGCCTACATAGGAGAAAAGCTTCGTGTTGCTCAGCAAGCCGTAGGGGGTCGATGGGTCGCCGGTGATCATCCGCGCAAAATAGGAGCTGAACGTCGCGCCCCCGCTCTTCACGGGAAACCCAATAAAGTTTGCGCCGGAACGCAGCCAGGTTGCAGCGGGAGGGATCGCCTTTTGTTTGATGGTCAGGGTAGTAGCCGCCGAGCAGTTGACGAGGTAGGCAGAGTTGCCCACCATCCTTTGCAGAAGCTTTTCGTCCGAGTCCCTTTTCCAAACCGTCCATTCGTCGCTCTGCTCGGTTAATGCGGAAGGGTTCTGCGTGAAAAGCACCTTGTCCGTGTTCGGGTTCCAGCGCCAAACCTCGCTCACCCCGGAGCTTGTGGGAAAGATTTCCTCCATCGTCCCGTAGGAGGCATCCCCCGTTAGCCAGATGGAGTTCCAACCCGCGACAAGATTGTACGTCCTGCTGTACCACTGGGCCTGTCCCAACGTTGTGAGAGCCGCCCAAACACACACCGCTACAAAAAATCGTTTCATCGTACTTTGAGCCGGTAAAAGGCCTTTTCTTCACCGCTCACCCAAGGGATGCGGGCGCCGACGACCTCTGTACCTGTCGCCGTGTACACGGATACCGCACTGCCTAGCCCGACGGTGAAGCTCACGGGGGCCCAAGTCGCCAGATCCGCGCTCTTTTCGATACTGTAGACCTTGTTGGTAAGCGTGTAGAACTCCACGCCCACATCCGTATCCGTCACGTCCTTGATCTTGAGATAAAACGACTGTGCGGTGTCCCCAGAATAAGTCCCGGAGATGTACTTCTGCAGATTGGTGAGCCCATCCCCCTCCAGGACTCCGTTCGGCGTAATGCGCCCCAAGTCGGTGAGCGGAAAGCCCAGTCGCTGCAGCACTGTACGTTCCCACGCGTCAGGCAGCCCGTCCAAATCCGTATCCACCCCGAGGGTCAAATCCAGGCGCTTCCGGTCGGCGGCGGCCCCCACCGTCGGCGCCTTGGAGGAGATTTCAATTGGCAGGTAGTTCACCCCCCCGATGTCCACCTTGAGGGAGTACGGAAAACCGGACTGTACCGCGATGGAGTTGTACACGGCCGTCCCAGCCGAGTTCATGTCCAGCCTCATCCGGATCTGGTAGTTGTAATCCTGACCCGCCACCGCGGTGATCGGGTAACGTGCCATCTCCTTGGACTGGTAATAGAAAATTACCGTGGCGCCGGAGGGCACAAGGGAGCCGAACTCGTCGCGCACATCCCCGAAAATCGTATAGTAGGGCGCAGGAGGGAAGGCCATCAGACTTCCCACGGCGGTAAAAAGCAGGGCAACGCCCCAGACAAGAAGGCTGCCGAGGATACGGCGCGCCCAAAAAGGCTTTTGGTTTTGCATCGGGGTGGTGAAATGGGCTCTTTAAAAAGCGTCCGGCGAGAGATTTGGCCGTGGCTTTTAGGGCTTGAAGAAAAGAACGCTGCCGGAAAGCTTCGGGGAGGTGGTGAGGGTCAGCGTGCCTGAGGGCAGCGTCGGCAGGAGGAAGTAGCCGTATCCCTTTGTCTCACCGTCGATGGTGACGACCTGCCCCTGAAAGCGCACAGAGCGGTTAGTGGCAGCGGAACTTCCCGCAAGCAGGAAGGTCCCGGCGAAGGCGCCCGTGGACGGGTTGAGGGAGGGCAGGGTCGTGGTCGGTGTGCCTGAGACCAAGGGAATGGTCACGGTGTTCTTTGCCACTGAGGTCGTGGGTTTGACGGCCACCTCACGCGAAAACTCACGGCCTTCCGCATCGAGCCCTCCCAGTGCAAAGCTGAGTTCCGCGTTCTGTGGCGCTTCAGGACTCACCGGGTCCAGGCCGAACACGAGACTCCCCTTCGCCACGGCTACAGGGGCGCCGCCGGCCACCGCCAAATCGACCGGGCCAAAGCCCGACGCGTACACGCTGCCTGCCACTGCGGGCTTGAGCCAGGAGAGGGTTCCCACGAGCGTATTTCGATCTGTTGCCGAAGTTCCCGCGTTGAGAGTGAGTGGGCCGGCCAACGAAGCACTCGCAGAGGCCGTGTAAACTGCCACCTCGCCGTCCTTGCCCAGCATAGCGCTACCAGTGGCGCGCGTGCCGTCGGCCAGCGATGTGGTCAGAGCAACAAGGCCTGTGGCGGGGTTCACCTTGAGTGAGCCATAGCCGTAGCCTTGAGGCACGGAGTCACTTGTGTCAGTCGTGCCGAGGCGGTAGGTGTACGCCCCCTGCAGGCTTGTCGCGGGCACGGCCGCAGTCCAAGGGGTTTGCCAACCGTTGACGGCTGCAGAGGTTCCGCCCTTGGAAAGCGTGCCCGTAAAAGACTGGTTCTCGCCGTCGAACTCCAAAGCGAGCGCCACATCAGCACCCAGTTGCGGCAATGGAGTTGAAAGCTTCGCGCTGGTGGGTTGGTCCGCATCCAGTTCGAGCCGCCCCCTGAGCGTGTAGGAGCGCGCCCCCACAAGCAACCGTCCCGAATACAGACCCGCCGCGGTGGTGGTCAGTTGAACGGAAGCGCCAAGATTAGAATTCGCCGCCGGCGAACGCTCCACCAGTCCGCTGAATTTGCCCACCACTCCCTTGGAGAGGCCGGCGACATTGATATTGAATTCCACCGCCTCCTGAGCGGCTCCCGAGGCGTCGTGGGGAGTCACCAGTACGCGGTAATTTCCAGGCACCGTCGGCACTCCGCTCACGACGCCTGTGGCGGTGTTGAGCCGCAGACCCGGCGGCAGATAGGTGGCACGGTAGGTCGAAGACTTGCTTTCCTCGGGCACATTCAATGTCAGCAAGGCGCCGACGATTGCCGGTGCCTCATCCGTCCCAACGCCGCCACCTCCCCCACCACCCGAGCTGATTTCAGGGGGTACTCCCGGGATGAACGTCTTAAAACTGCTCGCAGCCCCCCCCTGCCACACCAGTCCGGAGTCTGCCAGCGACAGAATCACAAACGCACCGGGCGCCTCCATCGGGGCCTTCCAGTGCCAATTTGTTCCCCCGGACACCACATTGTGGTGGGTCGAAGTGCCCACCGTCTTACCATCAAAAAAACGGATCACCAACGGGGTCCCCACTGCAGGCGGCGCCCCCTGAAACACGGTCGCACCCGCATTGAAACTCGTGTTGATGCTGAAGGTCCCCGCCGCCCCGCCGCCCGAATCCCCCACGGAGGTAGCCTGCAAAGCAACGAGCGTGACCGTCCCGCCGGTCACCGCCCCAGTTCCGCCCGTCACCGTTCCTGTCCCGCCGGTCACGGCTCCTGTCCCGCCGGTCACCGTTCCTGATCCGCCCGTCAGTAGTCCCGGACCGCCTGTCGATGCTCCTGATCCGCCAGTCACTGCTCCCGTACCGCTCGTCACGGCTATCGTCGCGCCAGTCAATGCGATAAATTTTCCGGCAAAGGGCGAAGCGGGAGTTCCCGCGTCAAAGTAACCTAGCTGTAAGAGTACGCCGTCCCCGTCTCCCGCGAGGCCCGCGGAAAGGGCAACCCCAGCGCTGTTGAGCAGCGGCTTGGTGGCGGGCGCTTCCCAGACAACCTGCAATGTGGGCTGCGCTTGTGCCGGCGCCACCAGACCGCAAACCGCCAGCCCAAGTATTCCGTAGATCCCGATGTTTTTCATTTGAAGAAGCGAAGGCGGCAGATTGAGGGTGCGGAAAAACCGCCGGTCACTCAGAAAGCGTGTAGGCGAAGGGAGCCGCGGTATCGAGGAAGGCGGCGCTTGCGGTGGAGCCATCCCTGCGGCGGATCAGGAGAGATTCGCCTGCCGGCAGGGAAGCGCCGTCTTGGGATGCGTGGGAACCGGCCATCTGCCAGCGGGCGCCAGTATGGTAATAGACATTCCAAGAGGTGCCGTTCCAGCGCATGAGATTGTCCGCCACCGAGGCGGAAGCCCCCTTGGTCCAGCCGGGAAGGGACTGTATTTTCAATGCGCTCAAAGTGGTGTCGAAAGGAAGCCGGTTGGCCACAAGCGCCTCACCGGTTCCAGGTATGACGCTGGATTCCGAGGTGATGCTGACGCTCCCACGGAGGGCAAGGCTCACTGGAGAGATGCCGCTTGCCACCACAATGATCCCCTGTTCCGGACGGATGACCGCCCCATTCTGGGAGGATGTCCCTCCGCTGATCTGCCACTGGGTGCCGGTGTGGAAGTACGTGTTCCAAACGGTGCCGTTCTGGATGCGTACCAAATCCGCGCTGGCCTCGTCCGGCCCGGTTTGCAGGGCCACGCTGGTCGTGCCAAAAAGGCTGCCGAGGGTTTGGGCGGGGAAAATTTCAAAAGCCTGCTTTTCAGCGATCGCCACCCCGGGTGCACTGACTGTGAGCGTGTCGGCTGTATTTGCCGTCACTGTGAAATAACGACCCACGTTCGGCCCCGTGCGAAACTTTAGGTAGTGCACTGCTGAGACAAACTGTCCGCTGGTCCACGCGGGAGTTCCCGCCTTGATGGTCGAGCCTGACACGGAGGTGACGATCCCGCGAAAGACGCTCGCGCGATTGAAGGGAATTCCGACCACCTTCCGCGTGGTCTCGCCTGTCGCAGGGGCTGGAATGACCACACGCACGCAACCCACGGGTTCAGAAACCAAATTCGCAGCGCGCAGGGGGGCGCCGGCGAACGGGAGAGAGAGCAGCATTAGTCCCAACCACAGCGCGTCCGCCTTGCGAGGAACGTTGTTACCGAGTCTTGAGTGAGTTGCTGGCATCATGGGGTGACTGGAAAAAGACCGCGTTTTGTTAGGTGATCGGTTTGGTTTGGCACAGCAAAAAACTCAACTAATTGCCATGGGGGGCAAAGCTTTACATTTGGCTTACAAATGCTCGGTCCTCCTCCAACTCCCTGCCTAACATCGAAGGAGGGACCGTTAGATCCCAAATGAACGCAGCAACGCGCCCGGCCCTCGTAAAAAAGCCTGCAGGGCAGTTTTTTAAACAAGACCGACACCATGGGCTGGCTCCGCTTCTTCCAAGGACCGCATATGCGCGGCGGGCAGCCAGAGCTCCGGAACAAGTCGACTATTTTACGCTGCGCATGAGATTCAAGACAGCCTGCGTCCTGTCCACGATGGCGTCGGAGATCATTTTATAGGCGGGGCTCGACCAGTGGTATTCGTCGCCTGCGGCCAACTCCAGCCTGGCCGCGAACGGTGTGTACATGTCGATCACCTCGACCCCCTCCTCCTTCATCACGCCTTCGGCAATCCGGTTAATCCGCAACACGACGGGATTTTTGTCTCCCAAAGTGTCCACCGGCTTGCTGGGTTCGGTGCGGCGGGCGGTGTGCGGCGTCGTGGCGATCCAGAACAACCGGGCCCGGGGCGCCCCGGTCTTGAAGCCCCGCACAATGGCGCGCGTGGTGTCAGCAATCTGCTGGTCTGTGGCCTTTTCCTCCGTCCAGGACAGGGAGTGCAGCCCGTTGTTGAAAAAGATACACTGGAAGTCGGCGGCCGCAGCTCCCTGCTGGATCACCGCGTCCACCTTGGGATCAATGCCTCCGACGAAACCTACCCAGTGGTAGGCGTACACCTTGCCTTCGAGCGCGGGGAGCAGGTGCGAGCGGTAACCGCCGGAAATCGAGTCCCCGTAAAAAAGGATCTTGGGCCGCTTGGGGTCGGTAACCGTGGGGGCGTCGATCATCCAGCTCTTGCCGGCGATGGCGCCGCGCGGTTCGGCGCTGAGCTTTTCCTTCGCCGACTTGTAGGCAAAATCAGCCCCGTAAACCTTCAACGCGGAAATGGAGGCCGCAGCGAAGGGCTTTTCCCGCGGCAGCAGCTTCTTGCCCACCCACATCGGTTCGTCATTGGGCAGCAGCAGCGTGAAATGTTTGCTGCCCGGCACGTCGTCCAAATAGTAGGCGGCGCTGCCGTCGCGGACCGCCACGGTGAAGGTGTAGGGCGTGTTGGGCTGGAACTTGGTGCGGATGCCGCCGATATGCATGCCATTGAGAATGGGCCGGTAGACCCGCCACGATTCGGCTTTCCCGTAAATACAGGTCAGCCCGAGGCCGGTGTCCTCGCCATCGACCCGCTGTTTCAAAAGCACATTGAGGCTGGTGTCTTCGGCGGGTTGAGGAAAGGAGACCGTCACCTGAACGGTAAAGTTCCTCTGATCGGGGAAGGCCGCGGCCGGCACGCCAAAGTAGCTGTCTCCGCCAACGCCCACCGCACCGTCGGCACCCCGGATCGCCCCGTGGTTGAGTTCCTCCGGGATTTTGTCTTTGCCCAGGTCCCAAAGCGGCACCTGTGCCGGAAGAGCCACGGTGATTCCAAAAGCCAACAGAGTGGATAATACGCGTTTCATGTGGGTCCGGCTTATAGGTCCGGTGCAAAGAA
Organism: Chthoniobacteraceae bacterium; assembly: GCA_044348365.1. Classification (GTDB taxonomy): domain Bacteria; phylum Verrucomicrobiota; class Verrucomicrobiia; order Chthoniobacterales; family Chthoniobacteraceae; genus Chth-196. The sequence continues at coordinate 18,051 of JBIKSY010000007.1, read as the reverse complement.
TTGTCGACCTGCACAAAAGCTCTCGGCGTCCGGCCACCTCTGGCTAAAGAGCTTGACGAGTGGTCAGACCACCTGATAACCAGAATCCCGTGACCCTTGCCGCCGTCGAACGCCCTCCCTCCCTCGTGGAAAAAGTCCGAGACCAGCTCGCAGCACTGCTCCGGCGCAACCTGCCGGAGGTCGAGACGTGGCTGCCCCCCGAGCGCGAACTCGCCCTCCAGCTGCGCGTAAGCCGCAGCGTGGTGCGCGAGGCCACCAAACGCCTCGAAAGCCAGGGCCTCGTCGAAATCCAGCACGGCATCGGAATCCGAGGCGTCGACCGGTTGCACCGCCCGCTCAACGAATCCCTGTCGCACCTGCTTCCAGTGGAGTCGGACAGGATGCAGTCGCTCATCGAGGCCCGGCTGTCCATCGAGCCGGACGCGGCCGCCTTTGCCGCGGAACGGGCCACAAGCGCGCAGCTCGAAGACCTCAAACGCGTCCATCTCCAGCTTGAATCCGCCCCCGACCACGCCGCGGCGGTGGCGGCCGACAGCGCCTTTCACCATTCCATCGCGGAAGCGAGCGGCAATCTCATCTACCGGCTCATCCTGGATTCGCTGGCCGACCTCGGCCGGGAAAGCAGGCTGCGCTCGATCGGCCGCGTCGGCAAGCAACCGGCCGTCGCACAGCACGCCTTGATTTTGGAGGCCATCGAGAGCCGGGACCCCGAGTCGGCTCGCACGCGGATGCGCAGCCACGTTCTGGCGGCGGTCGTGGATCTGGATCTTTCCGGCCTCGAAACCCAGGGCACGCAACCCGCCTGAATCCGCCCCTTCTCTCTTTCCCGGCACAACGCAACGAAGTCCCACAGTCCAGCAATGAAAGCACTGCTCCTTTTCCCCCTTCTCGCTGGCCTTCTGTCCGCCCCCGCAATCCTGCGGGCGGATGAGATCCCGTTGTTTGACGGGCAGATCCGGCCACTCCTCCAGAAGCGCTGCGTCGAATGCCACGGGCCGAAGAAGCAAAAGGGGGAACTGCGCCTCGATGCAAAACTGTTCGCCTTCAAGGGTGGACACGACGGGCCGGCGATCCTCCCGGGAAAGGCAGCCGACTCCCTGCTGCTCAAGCGGATCACAAGCCGGGACGAAGACACGCGCATGCCGCCCGAAGGCGAGCCCTTGTCGGAAACGGAGGTCAAGGCGCTAGAAGCCTGGATCGAGGCGGGCGCAATTTGGCCGGAAAACGAGGCAGACCGTGCCGCCTCCTCCGACACCCGCGCGCAGCACTGGTCGGTGCAGCCGCTGCGGACGTTCCACGCCGCCGGCACCAAACTGCAGGTCACGCAGCCTGCCGCGAACGGGCTCCCCAGCGGGACGAAAACCCTGGAGCTTCCCCCGGATTCGGGCAGCCCGATCGACGCCTTTATCAACGCGGCGCTGCTTGAAAAGGGCCTTGCGATGGCACCCGAAGCGGACCGGCGCACACTCATCCGGCGGCTCAGCTACGACCTGCACGGTCTGCCGCCGGCGCCGGAGCGGGTGGAGCGCTTCTGCAACGACACCGCCCCGCAGGCCTACGAGCGGCTAGTCGACGAACTGCTCGCCTCGCCCCACTTCGGCGAACGTTGGGCCCGGCACTGGCTCGACATCGCCCACTACGCCGACACCCACGGCTTCGAACGGGACCAGCTCCGGCCCAATGCGTGGCGCTACCGCGACTACGTCATCGAGGCGTTCAATGCGGACAAGCCCTACGACCGGTTTCTGCGCGAACAGATCGCCGGCGACGCCTTGGCCCCGGACAGCCCCGAGGCCCGCATCGCCACGGGCTTCCTTGCCGCCGGGCCGTGGGATTTTGTGGGCCAGGTGGAGGCGAGGAGCGACGTGCTCAAACGGGCCGCCCGTGCAGGCGATCTGGATGACATGGTCACCCAGGTGGTCACCTCCACCATGGGCATCACCATCAACTGCGCGCGCTGCCACGACCACAAACTCGATCCCATCACCCAAAGGGAATACTACAGCTTGTGCTCGGTCTTTGCCGGAGTGAAGCGGGGCGAAAGGGAGGTCAGCGCCGAAGAGGCCGGGCGCCTCTCCAGTCAAAAGGCGCGCCTGACCACCGCCCTTGCCGGCACACGCGCCCAAATCACCAGGCTCGCCGGAGAAGGAATTGATCTGGCCAGGCTGCTGCCCGAGGGCAGTGGGATCGACCTGCGCAACGGCGCCGTCTCCACCGCAAAACAAGGCTACCATTCCAACATCCAAGCCAACCGACTGCAGAAGGTCGCGAACGTGCCCGGCGTGCTCTGGGTTTTCCTGCCCGATGGCAAAGGCCCGGTCACGGTTGCCGACCAGCAGGAAGTCAAAGGCGTCCCACCCACCAGCGGCCATTTCTGGGATACCATCGCCAACCGCCCGCTCAACGCCCAGCGCAACACCAAACTCGGTGGCACCGACTTTGCGGGCAAGGAACACAGCCTCCTCGCCATGCACGCCAACAGCGGCATCACCTTTGACCTTATCCACCTGCGCGAAAAGGGCGGCTTCACCGGCGCACGCCTGAACGGCCTCGTGGGCTTTGGCGCGGACCAGGCCGCAGCGGCCACCCGTGCCGACTTCACCGTGTTTGTCGACGGCGAGCTCAAGCTTCAGCGACTCAAACTTCGCAAGGACGAAACCCTGGCGCTCGACGTTGAAATTCCAGCCACCGCGAAAACCCTCACACTGGTCGCCACCGACGGCGGGGACGGCATTGGCAGCGACCTCCTTTTCATCGGCGACGCCAGGCTCCTGCCGGGGGCGGCAAACACGGCCTTGAGCGAAAAGGACGCAGCAGAAATCGCCCGGCTCCGCACCGAACTTAAGTCGCTGGAGGCCTCGCTCAAGCAGGTACCGGAACCACAGAAGGTGTATGCGGTGGTCCCGACCGAAAAGCCTCCGGTCCTCAGGGTGCAACGCCGCGGCGACCCGGAGGACGAGGGTGCCGAGGTGACGCCCGCCTCCTTTGCGTGGACGGCCCACGCGCCGGCGGCCCTTGGCGGGAAGGATACGCCGGAGGCGGAACGCCGCCGGGCGCTGGCGGAGTGGATTGTCGACCCTGCAAACCCGCTGACGCGGCGGGTGCTGGCCAACCGGCTCTGGCACCATCACTTCGGGCAGGGCATCGTCACCACGCCGAGCGACTTCGGGCTGGGCGGGGCGAAGCCAAGCCACCCCGAGCTGCTCGACTGGCTCGCGGCAGAACTGTTGCAGGCGGGTTGGAGCATGAAGCACCTCCACAAGCAGATCCTCCTTAGCGCCGCATACCGCCAGTCCTCGACGATCCAGAACAGCGCGGCCTCCAACCTGGACGCGCAAAACCGGCTGCTCTGGCGCCAGAACGCACGGCGGCTCGACGCGGAGTCACTCCGGGATGCCGTCCTGCTGGTGAGCGGCCGGCTGAACCCCGAACGCGGCGGCCCCGGCTTTCGCGACTTCAAATACACGGAAGCCTACGCCCCCATCTACCAGTACATCCCGCCTGACAAACCGGAGCTGTGGCGCCGGAGCATTTACCGCTTTGTGGTGCGCACCACGCCCCACCAATTCATGAGCGCGCTCGACTGCCCGGATCCCGCAAACCTCACGCCCGCGCGGATGCAAACGACCACCGCGCTGCAGGCCCTGACCCTCTCCAACAACGAGTTCATGCTGCGCCAGGCCGAGGCCATGGCCGCCCGCCTTGAGACGGGGGACGGCCCCCAACGCGCACAGGTGCAAAGGGCCTTCGCCCTTGCCCTTCAGCGCCCCGCCACTCCCGCGGAAGCGCGTGCCGCGGAGGCGCTCGTCGCCGGGCAGGGCCTTTTCGCGCTCTGCCGCATGCTACTCAACACCAACGAGTTTGTTTACCTGGACTAAAGCATGAACCCTTTTCCCCCAAGCCCCCTCCCCAAGGTAACGCTCCCGCGCCGGGACTTTCTCCAGCAATGCGGGGGCGGTCTCGGCGGCGTGGCCCTGCACGCCCTGCTCGCCTCCGAAGGCCGGGCTGCCACCGGCAACGCCCTCGCACCAAAGCTCCCGCACCAGGCCCCAAAGGCGCGGGCGGTCATCCAGATTTTTTGCCCCGGCGGCCTGAGCCACGTCGACACCTGGGACTACAAGCCAGAGCTCCAGAAACGCCAGGGGAAGCCCTTCGACCCCGACGGCAAGCTCCAGTTCTTCGCCTCCAAACCCGGCAACTGTCAGGGCAGTTTCTGGCCCTTCCGGCAGCACGGACAGTGCGGCCGCTGGATGAGCGACCTGTTCCCAAGGCTCGCCGGCTGCGTGGACGACATGGCCTTTGTCCACTCGATGCAGAGCAAAAGCGCGCTGCACGGCCCCGCGATGTTCATGGCCAACAGCGGCTTTATCCTGCCGGGCTTCCCGAGCATGGGCGCGTGGGTCACCTACGGACTGGGAAGCGCCAGCGAGGAACTGCCGGCGTTTGTGGTGCTGCCGGATCCGCGCGGGCTTCCGCCCGGAGGCGTCATCAACTGGGGCGCGGGTTTTCTTCCCGCGATCCACCAGGGTACAACGCTCAACACCCACCCCGGACAGGCGCCGATCGCCGATTTGTTTCCCCAAAACGACTTCGCCCATTTGAAGGGGGCGTCCGAGCAGGCCGGCCGCGACTTCCTGCAGCTCTTAAACCGTTCCCACGCCGCGGGGCGCACTGAGAACACCGAACTGGAGGCGCGCATCGGCGCCTACGAACTCGCCGCGCGCCTCCAATTGAGCGCGCCGGAGGCCACCGATCTGGGTGGCGAGACCGAGGCCACCAAGGCGCTCTACAACATTGAACACGAGGACATCGGACCCTTCGGCCGGCAGTGCCTGCTGGCGCGCCGCCTCGTCGAACGCGGGGTGCGCTTCGTCCAGATTTACTGCGGCGCGGAGAACACCACGGCGCGGAAAGTCCGCCCAAACTGGGACAGCCACGAGGACCTGGTGCGCGACCACGGCTACTGGGGGGCCGTTTTGGACTCGGGAGCGGCGGCGCTGCTTGGGGATCTCAAGGCGCGCGGGCTTTTGGAAAGCACGTTGGTGATCTGCACCACGGAGTTTGGCCGGCAACCCGCCGCGCAGGGGGCCGGGAAGGGACGCGACCACAATCCGGGGGCCTTCACCGCGTGGCTCGCCGGCGGGGGCATCCAAGGAGGGAGTTCCTTTGGCGAGACGGACGCACTCGGCTTCAAGGCTGCAGTGAATCCCGTGTACTGTTACGACCTGCACGCCACGGCCCTGCACCTGCTTGGCCTAAACCACGAGAAGCTCACCTTTTACAACAACGGCATCCCGCGCCGCCTCACCGACGTGCACGGACACGTCATTCACAAGATTCTGGAAAACCCGGCGTAAGACAGCCTCGGAGGGAAAGCTCCCCCCACTAAAAGGTTCGCCGGGAGCGCCGCGCTTGCCGGGGGCTTACGGGTTCTTGGCGTCGGTCCAGCCGTCTCCGTTGGCCCAGTTGCGCAGCTGATAGCCGGTGCGCCCGATCTTCTTACCCGTGCGGTGGAAGAAGTCGGCCACCGACTTGAAGCGTTCCCCGGGCTTGGACCATTTGGCATCCATGCGGTCGTCTTCGCTGAGTGCCAGTTGGGGACTGCGCTCGATGACGGCGCCCGTATCGGCAGAGATTTTCAGGCTGCCCACGATGGAAGCTGGGCCGTCGAGAAGCTCGATGCGCCAAACGGGAAAGCCCCCCTCCAACTTCAACACATAGTTGAGCCGGTCAAAGGAGATGTCGGAGCGGATCGCCTCCGTATTTGCAATGGTGAAGGCGCCGTCTGAATCCAACTGGATCGCCGCCAGATTCAGGCGGCCCCCCATTGGTGCGCCACCCGGCCTGCTCTGCCCGACCACCACGCCCCGCTGGACGTTGACCTGCACCAGGCCGCTCCTGCCCGAGGCCTCCTCCAGTTGCACCTGCCAAAGCACCGGCTGCGGGCGCCCGCCCCTGCCGGAGATCTCCACGAGCCGGTTTTGGGCATCGGCTCCAAGCCTGGCTCCCGCGGCGCGCAAAGCATCATAGGCGGTGTCGCCGGCAAGGGCGAACACCGAGCTGAAAAGAAAGGCGGCTACAACTGAGAAAAGGGGACGCTTCATACGGTATGTCTGCATGTAGCACAGGCGCGTCTCGGAATAAAGCGCTTGAAACGGGCAATCTTCTGATTGTGCAAGCGTGCTGCGCGGGTGCGGGGTGGGTTGCATTGCATCTGCGTTCAGTTTACACAGAACGGGACATGTTTCCGTTCACCTCCAAGCATCTGAGTCAGGCCAAGCTTTACATCCGGGAGGCAGCCAAGCTGGTCTCCTACCGGAAAGACATCTCGCCGGGTGAGGTGATTGCGGAGGTTGAGGCGGAGATTCAAACGCTCAAGGGACTCGTGGACGCCAAGGCGGCCTCCACCCCTGTGGAGGCCCAGATGCAGCGCCTCGACGAGGTCTGCCGCAAACTCCACCCGCCTCTCAGGGACGGCGGTTGGAAGGAGAACGTCGAGGTGTTTCTGGTGGCCATCAGCATTGCCCTCGGGGTGCGCACCTATTTTGTACAGCCCTTTACCATTCCGACAGGCTCCATGCAGCCGACCCTCAACGGAATCCGCAACGAGGCCACCCAGAACCCTCCCCCAAACCCCCTGCTGCGCGTGGTGGACTGGGCGGTTTTGGGCCGGAGCTACTTCAACCTGGAGGCGACCCGCTCGGAGACGATCCAATCCATCCGGGAGCGCCACCGGTTCGGCATCCGCCTCGGCCCCTTCACCTACACGGAGGTCCTCACCGACGCGGGCTCCTACTCTTTGAGCGTCCCCGAGGTCGCCGTGCGCAACGATCCGCGCGCCACCCCGGGCCGGCGAGTCAACCCCGGGGACATCATCGCACGCGGCTACACAGACGCGGGCGACCATGTGCTGGTGGACAAGTTCTCCTACCACTTCATCCGACCGGAGGCCGGCCACGTGTTTGTGTTCAACACCGCGCGCATTCCCACCCGCGAAAACGTGTATAATCCGGGCGGCCCCTCCCAGTTCTACATCAAACGCATCGGCGGCGTTGGCGGGGACTCCCTACGGATCGATCCGCCGAACCTCTTCCGAAACGGGGAACCCGCCAAGGAAGCCCCCTTCCAGCGCGTCATGGCCGGGACACTCCGCAGTCCTGTCGACGGCGGCTACAAAGGCTACTCCAACGGCCCGCAAGGCAGTACCTTTCAATACCTTGGAAACCCCTCTGACGTCCGGGAGGTGCCCGAAAACTGCTACTTTGCGCTGGGCGACAACTCCTACCATTCCTCCGACTCCAGAGACTGGGGCCCCGTCCCGCAGAGCAATGTGGTCGGCCGCGGTTTGATGGTTTACTGGCCGTTCAGTCGCCACTGGGGTGGCGTCCGCTAGGCCCGCCCCACGGTTCCTCCATCCCTCACCCCCCATCCAAAGACCTATGGCCCGCCGCGCCTCTTCCTCAATCCCCACCGGTAAGTTTGCCGCCGCAGCCGCAGCCGTGTGCGGACTTCTGGCTGTCGCCTATGCGGTCTTCGGCACTTCGCAGGATCCGTTTCGCACCAGTTCCCCGTTTCCCGTCAAGGAGTACCTGGAGAACGCCAACAGCATCAAGGGCAACACCTACCGCCTGGAGGCGCTCGTGGACAAGACGCTCGAGGTCGTGCCGGCGGCGGGCCGCCTGTTTTCGGTGGAGGCCGGCGGAGACATGCTTCCGCTGCTGGTGCCGGCCACCCTCAACGGAACCAATATTGAACGCGGCCAGAAACTTCACTTCCGGGTGCAGGTGAACGAAAAAGGACTGCTTGTCGCCTCCGAGATCCGGAAACCCTAGTCCGACCATGAAAGGCACCGCCCCCCTCTGCGCCCTTTTGCTGACCGCCCTTGGCACATCCGCCCAGACCCCTCCAGCGGCGCCCCCCGTAGTTCCGGCGCCCGCCCCGCCCGCCCCGCCCGCCCCGCCCGCCCCGCCCGCCCCGCCCGCCCCGCTCCTCCCAGGTTCCGGCACCCCGGCCGCAGCGCAAGGCGACCCTCAGGCTGCCTCCGCCGGAGCGCTCTTCGACAACCGGTTGCCCATGGTAGACCCCTCCGGCGGATTGCTCCGCTTCAACGGCCAAACCTGGGACGTCACCAACAATGCGGTCTTCCGCAGCCGTTTTGAAAAGTATCTCAACACGCCGGAAGAATCCGGACAGAACGAACGCGAGCACCGCGAGATCTTAAACAAAATCATCGACCTGCTCGACCCGAACAAGTTGACGGCCCAAAGCCTTTCCGAAGGCTACCGACTGCTCAACCGCGCGGCCGGTTACCCCGGCGACAGCCGCCTTTGCGACACCCTCTCCAACGCCATTTATTCCATTTGGGCGGTGAAAAGAAATCAGGGCCGGATGGAGGAGGCCAACCGGATTCTCAAGGAAGAAAACAACCGGCTGCAGCGCAACCTTATCACGAAGGCGTCCGAGGAGGAATTTCCCTCGAAGGCAGAGGGCAAGTCCGCCAAAGGCGCCCGCCGGCTGGATCCAGCCGGCGCACAGAACGCCCCCATTGCGCAACCCAACGCCTTCGGCCCCTCCCCCTTGGGTGTGCCGCCGCCAGCTCCTTCCACCGCCGGGACACAAACCTCCACAGGCACGCTGACGGGCCAGAGCGTTCCCCCGCCCACCACCTCCTCGGTCACCCTTTCCTCCGGCAGCGGCGGACAACCGGCACCGGCCGCCGTGGTCAATACGCAGGTGGTCAACTCCAGCGGCACCGCCGCGCAGGCCAGCAACACGGGCGATCCGGGAGAGGCAATGGGCGCGGGACTGCCGCAGGGAGTTGCCTCGGCGACAAGCGCCACGGGGAAGGCCATCGCCATGGCTGGCTACGCCGAAAAGCTTGTGGAAAACAGCCTCCGCATCAAGGCCAACAGCCTCAAGGGGGGCGTTTCGGAGGTGCAGGCCAAACTCGAATTCCAGTCCCTCCTGGTCCAGCTGTTTTTGCAGCGCCGCTTCCACCACGTGGTCATCGGCGCCCGCTTTCACCGGGCTCTTTTCGGGGACGGCGAATCCCGGTTGACCCTGCCCGAGTCCGCGCAGGGTCTTTTCAAGTCAGCCGCAGGGCTTTCCCCCACAGTATCCACGCTGGAGGCGCTTTCAAACGAGGCGATGCGCGAGGTGCAGACCTCGGTCCAGTCCTTCCACAGGCTGCTCGACCTGGGTGAACTGCGTTCGGCCAGCGAGCGGCTCAGGGACGCCCTGCTCGTCGGCGAGTTTTTGCCGGAAGTGAGAACGCTTCCCTTCGAGCGAAAACGCAAGGTGCTGCGCTTTGCACAAAAGAGCAACGCGCTGCTTTCGGCCCTTGAAGTCAAGGACTACACCACTGCAGCGGAATTGCTCAACGGGCCCGGAGGCCTGCGGGCAATGGCCCCGGACTTTGACGCTGCCAAAGCCTCCGCCCTCATCGAAACCTCCCGCAACGCGGCAAAGCTGCATCTGGCCCGAGCCCGGAACGCCGCCATTTCCGGAGACAAAGCCGGATTTGAGGCGGCGCTCAAGGAGGCGGCCGCCATCTGGCCAAACAATCCTGAGCTGCAGGAGGTTGCGGCGAAGGCCTTCAACCAGGGCGATGAAATGGCGCAGACGCTGCTGGAATTGGAGCAGTTGCTCTCCCAGAAAAACCTCCGCCGGATTGCCGAGGAACCCGGCCGCTTTTTGGCAGCCACCCAAGGCGCCCCTCCGGAGAAGCAGGCCCAGATCAAAAAAATCCTCCAGGACTTCAAGGCCATCGAAGCCGCCCTCATGGCCGCCAAAGAGATGGACCGACAGGGCAATCCCTCCGGAGCATGGGAGTCGGTTGACAAGGCTGCCCGGGAGTTTCCAGACGACCTCCCACTCAACCAAGCCCGAGCCCTTTACACCACAAAGGCCGCCGATTTTGTGCGCACCATCCAAAGCGCACAGGAACACGAAACCCGTGCGGAACTGGCCACAAGCCTGGCCTGGTACTTGAAAGCGCAACGGCTTTACCCAAAAAGCGACGCGGCAGAAGAGGCCGTCCAGCGACTCAAAGCCCTCCTGCTTCCAAAGGCCCCCTGATTCCCGCGTAACGTCCCCCGGATCCAGTTTACCGCATGCAACCCAACCGAACCAGCAGCCTCCTCGGGAGCCTGTGCGGAATCCTGGCCACCCTCGCGCCGCTCCCGACACAGGCGCAGACTCCCCCGCCGCCCCCCCCCGCGGGAGGCCCGCCCCAGCAACCGCCCCAGCCCGCCCAGGCCAGCGGTGACCCAAGCAACAGCACCGCCGGCTCTCTCTTTGACACCCGACTGCCGGCGCTTGACCCCTCCAATGGCCTGCTCCGGTTTAACGGCCAGTCCTGGGACATCAACAACAACGCCATCTTCAAAGCACGGTTTGAGAAGTTCCTCAGTGTCCCGGAAGAAACCGGCGAACAGGAAGCAGCCCACCGCAAGATCCTCAACGAAATCATCCTGCTGCTGGACCCCAACAATCTGAAGGCCCAAACGCTCACGGACGCCTACCGTCTGCTGGCCCGGGCCGCCGGTTTCCCAGGGGATACCCGCCTCTGCGACACGCTTGCCAACGCAATTTACGGAGTCTGGCAGGCCCGCCGCAACCAAAGTCAACTCGCCCAGGCCAACCTCATTCTGGAAGAGGAGTCGGCCCGTACGCGGCGCAACATGACCGGCCGGGCCTACTCGGCCGCGGACACCCTCGGCGCCAAAGCCGCCGACGCCCTCGTGCAGGCGGGTCGCGCGGAGTCGATGGTGGAAAACTCCGCCCGCGTGAAGGCCAACGACGCCAAAAGCGCCCTCTCCGAACTCCAAAGCAAGGTCCAGTATCAGGGCCTGCTGGTACAGTTCTTCCTCCAGCGCCGCTTTCACCACGTCATTATAGGCACCCGCTTCTACAGGGCGCTCTTTAGCGACGGCGACGCCAAGCTGAACCTGCCCGAGACCACCCAGACTCCGTTTGCGCGCGGCACAGGGATGCCTCCGACCGTGACAACCCTTGAATCCCTCGCCAACGAGGCGATCCGGGATGTGCAGATCAACGTCCAGGCCTTCCACAAGCTCTACGAACTGGGGGAACTCCGCTCCGCCAGCGAGCGGCTCCGGGACGCCCTGCTGGTGGGCGAATTCATGCCGGAACTGCGGACGCTCCCCTTCGAAAGAAAGCGCAAGGTGCTTCGCTTCTACCAAACTGCCGCACAATTCCAGTCAGCCCTCGAAGCGCGCGACTATTCGGTTGCCTTGGAGCTGCTCCAGGGTCCGAACGGCCTCCAGCAAACCGCCGCTGACTTCGACTCCACCAAGGCAAAGGCGCTCATCGAGACCGCCCGCAATGCCGCCCGCCTCCACCTTTCCAAAGCGCGCAACGCCGCCATCTCAGGAAACAAAGCCGCGTTTGAAGACTCGCTCAAGGAGGCGGCTGCCATCTGGCCGAACAACCCCGAGTTGCAGGAGATCGCAGCCAAATCCTTCCAAATCGGCGACGCCCAGGCCCAGGCACTGCTGGAAATGGAGCAACTCCTCGCGCAGAAAAACTTCCGCCGGATCGCCGAAGACGCCGGGCGCTTCCTGGCCGCCTCCCAAAACGCTGATCCCGAAAAGCAGGCCCGACTCAAGGAAGTCCTCACCGATGTGAAGCTGCTGGAGGGCGCACTGATGGGAGCTCGCGAAATGGACCGCCAAGGCAACCCCGCCGGCGCCTGGGAAACGGTGGAGCAGGTGGCGGAACGCTTTCCCGACGACCTGCCCGCCCAGCAGGCCAGAGCCCTCTACACAACCAAGGCGGCGGAGTTTGTGCGCACCATCCGTAACGCGCAGGACCATGAAAAGCGGGCGCAAACAGCCACCGCCCTCGCCTGGTACCTCAAGGCGCTCAAACTGTATCCAAAGAGCGAGCGCGCGGAGGAAGCCGCTCGCAGACTGCAAACCGAACTCCTTTCGGGGAGGACCAACTGACCTGAAAGCACCCGGGGATATCCCGTCCCTCCAGGGGGGAGGTGGAGCGGATTCGCTGATTCGGCGCCCTAGGACCTCGGCTTCACATACACCCCGATCAGGGGGCGGGGGGAAGGCTTGGCGGAGACAAAATCGCTGACGAAACCCTCTTTCGAACGCAGTTCCACATGGCCGGCTCCCGCACCGCCGTACACCAGAACAGAGCCGGGCGGCGCCTTGTAGGGATCCGACACGTTGAGCTTCCTGAAACCAAACTGGCTCTGCAACTCGCCGCCCGCCTCTTTGGCGAAACGCGTTTTCGGGTAACTGTCAATAATCTGGGCACGCAGCAGGGCCGTCTTCACGTACCGCCAGCAGCTTTGGCTGGATGAGGATCCCGCCCGGTTTGCCGCTATTTCCGCCGCTTCCATCATCCGCCTGTCGTAGCGAAAGCTGGAGGATTGCGGGCCGAAGAGCTTGCGCAGCTCCGGTTTGAGCGCCTCAGCCTGATCTGGATTAAACAGGGAATAGCTCGCCAGCGCCGAAGGGGCAGTGGAAGCCAGCAGTAGTACGAAAAATTTCAGGATGAAACGCATGTCTGAACAGACTCACAACCCTGGGGAGAGCAGCCCGCAACAGTACCCCCGTCCGGGGATTGGTCAACCGCGTTTTGTTCTGGGGGAAACCACCGGGGAGGCCCCTCCCGCCAGAAGCCGCAGGCTGTTGAGGACCACCACCAGGGTGCTCCCCTCGTGCCCCAGGACGCCCAGCGTCAAGGGAATCTTGCCGGCCAGTGCCAACCCCACCAGCAGGGCAACGACCCCGAGGGAAAGCGCAACGTTCTGCCGGATGATCCGCCTCGCGGCGACGCTCAGGTCGTAGGCACTCAAAAAGTTTTCCAACCTGTCGTGCATGAGCACCAGGTCGGCCTGCTCCAGTGCCGCATCTGCGCCGCGCGCCCCCATGGCCACGCCCACATGCGCCGCAGCAAGGCTGGGGGCATCGTTGATCCCGTCCCCAATCATTGCGGCGTGCTTGCCGGCGCGACTCAATTCCACAATGTAGCTGAGTTTTTCCTCGGGCTTGAGTTCCGCGCGCACTTCCTGCACCGCCAGCGTCTGCTGCAAGAAGGCCGCAGCCTCCGCTCTGTCGCCGGTCAATACCACCGTGCGCAGCCCACGGCCATGCAGCGCTTCGACCACCGCCCGCGACTCGGGACGCACCTCGTCCCGCAACCGCATCCGGCCCAGCAGCCCGGCGGAGGCCACCCATACCTCCGAAAACAACGCTTTCTCGCTCTGGGCTTCCGCCCCAGCCACGGCTGGCGCAGCCCCCTCGCCGGCAACCTCGAGCACCCACGAGCGCTTGCCCAAGCGCACAGGCACGCCCTCCGACTCCGCCTGCAGCCCGCAACCGGTCACCGACACAAACGCAGCAAGCTCGCGCTCCGCCAGACGGTGGTGCTTGCCGTAATGCGTCACCGCCTTGGCCAGAGGGTGGGTGGAAAGCCGCTCCAGTGCGTAAGCCAGTTCGGCCACCTCCCGCTCCCGTCCCGGGGGAAAACTCTCCACGGCTTCGACCTTCAACTCCCCCGTGGTGAGCGTCCCGGTCTTGTCCATGGCCACCAGTTCGATCTCGGCAAGCTGTTCGACTGCGACCCCCCCGCGAAACAAGATCCCCCGCCGCGCCCCGGCCGCAATCGCCGCAAGAATCGCCGACGGGACCGACAACACCAGAGCGCATGGCGACGCCACCACCAACAAAGTCATCGCCTGGTAAAAGGCGCTGGGCCGCCCGTCCATGGCGGCAAAAGGTTCCCGCCCCACAACCAACCACCAGACCAAAAACATCACCGTCGTCAGCCCCAAAACGCCAAGTGTGTACCCGCTCCCAAACCGGTCGGTAAGCCTCTGCGAAGGAGCCTTCTGACGCTGCGCCTCCCTAATCAGGCGGATGATCCGCTGCAACGCACTCTCTTCCGCCAGACGCGTGACCCGCACCTCGACCATCCCCCACCCGTTGACGGTCCCCGCAAGTACCGCGTCCCCCTGGCGCTTTTCAACAGGGACGGCCTCCCCGGTCAGTGTCGACTCGTCGACCGCAGTCTCCCCGGTGACCAGTTCGCCATCGACGGGAAACAGGGCGCCCGGCAATAGCCGCAGCATGTGCCCGGGGCGCAACTGCCCCACCGGCACCTCCACCTGCGTCCCGTCTGACAAAATCAACGAGGCGGTTTTGGGGGCGGTATCAATCAGGGAGCGGATTTCCCGCTGGGTCCGCTCCATGGCGTAGTGTTCCAAGGCGCCGGCAAACGAGAACAAAAACAACAGCACCACCCCCTCACTCCATTCGCCGATTGCGGCGGCACCGGAGGCGACCGCCAGCATCAGGAAATGGACGTCGAGCTGCCTTTCGCGAAGTTTTTCCCAGGTCTCCCCCGCCGCAAACCACCCACCCGCCAGATAGGCCGCCAGGTTGCAGCCCAACGCGAACCCGGGCTGGGGCAGCAGCCAGCCGGCCACCCCCAGCACGCCGCAGGCCCCGGCCGCCCCGAGTTGCCAGCGCCATTCCCCCTCGTGAGCGCCAGACTGGTTGAGCTCCACATCCCCCTGGGTGATGCGCAGCCAGCAGGAACGGCAAAGTTCGGGCTCTTGGGCGGTGGGCGTGTGCATGATCAAGGGCTGGCAGCTGCAAAGCCGCGCAGCGCGTTGAGTTTGGAGCGCGCCGCCCCGCTTGCCACTGCTTCACGCGCCCGAAGCACCCCTTCGGGCAGGTCATGCGCCAGCCCCGCGACAACAAATCCCGCGGCGCTGTTGAGAAGCACCACATCCAGAGGCGCGCCGCATACTTCGCCGGCAAGGATCCCTTCCAAAAGACGGGCATTCACCGCGCGGCCGCCCCCCCGCAACGCCTCCACCGGAGCCCCTCCAAACCCGAGCCCCTCGGGATCCACACTCAAAGCGCGAACACCTGCGGAATCGACTTCCAGCACCTCGGCGCTCCCAGCCAAAGTCAACTCATCCGCGCCAGAGCCGTGCACCGCCCACGCGCGCGCCCGCCCCAGCAGGCGCAGCGCCTCGGCATATTTGGGTAGCAACCCGCTCGAGTACACCCCCACAAGCTGGTGTGCCGGGCGCGCCGGATTGAGCAGAGGCCCCAGCAGGTTGAAAATCGTCGGAATCCCGCGCTGGGCCAGGCCCCGGCGCACCGGCCCGATCACGGCAAACGCCGGATGGTAGGCCGGTGCAAACACAAACCCCAAACCGTGCCGATAAACGCACTCGCGTAACTCTGCCGGCTGCAGATCGATCTTCACCCCAAGCTCCTCCAGCACATCCGCCCCACCACACTGGGAGGTAATCGCACGGTTGCCGTGTTTGACAACCGCAGCGCCCCCCCCTGCCAGAACAAACATCGACGCCGTTGAAATGTTGAAAAGCTCCAGCCTGTCGCCACCGGTGCCGCACACGTCCAGCATCGGACCTCCCGCCTTTCCGGGCACAATCTGCGGGTCCACCGCCAGCCCGATGAGGGCCTGCGCAAAGGCCGCCAGTTCCCCGGCCGTCTCGCCCCTGCGTTTGAGCTCCTCCAAAAAACGCCCTTTCTCCGCAGCGTCAGCCCCGGGTTCAGCCAGCCAAGTCACCGCAGCCGAACACGCGGCAGGCGAAAGCTCGGTACCGGAGCCTATTGCTTCAAAAAGGGACTGCATCCCTTATTCACGCGCATTCGCAGCCCGCGTACAAGCTCGGGGTGGACCCGGGGTGGGCCCGGGCACCCGTTCGACCCAACCCCGACTACTCCCTGCGTGCCAGATAAACCGTGCTCGCCGAGTCCCGCTCCAACAGCGGGTTGTGGAAACGCACCACCTGCGCCTCGCAACCGGTGAACACCCTTTCCAAGACCGTGAGAAACTCCGGATCCGGCACGTCATCGGACCACAGCGCGAACACTCCGCCGGGAAAAATCTGAGCCGCCAACCGGCGCAACCCCTCCTCCGCATAAAAACCCGCGTGCCGCTCATGGAGCAGGTTCTTGGGAGAATGGTCGATGTCCAGCAGCACCGCGTGAAAGCGGCGCCCCGGAGTGAGAGGGTCAAACCCGCGCCCGGGGTCCGCGGCCAGTGCAAAGAAGTCGCCGTGGACCAACCGGCAACGGGGATCGGAGGTGAGCTCCTTCCCAAGAGGGACCAGCCCCTGCTTGTGCCAGTCAATGACCGGCTGCAAAAAATCCACCACCACCAGGGAACGCACGCTGTCGTGACGCAACGCGGCCCGGGCGGTGTACCCCAGCCCCAACCCGCCCACAACAACATCAAAATCAACGCCCTCCAGCCGGGCGATTCCCAGGTCTGCCAACGCCACCTCCACCTCGTGAAAGAGGCTCGACATGAGGAAGTCCTCCCCGAGTTTGACCTCGAAAACCTCCAGCCCTTCCAGTTCCCGAACCCTGCGTCGCCGCAGCACCAACTCCCCAAGGGGGGTTTTACGATAATCCAACTCGGCAAAGTCTGCGCTCATCCTCCTACACAAGGCGATGCCCCCTGCCCCGCAAAGCCCAATCGCCCGACTGGACCCGCTTCCCCCTCAATGCACGGACTTGACCACGTACGCCACCCGGTCCCGGCCGAACTGCAGCTTGAATCTGCCTCCGGACTTGAGGCCCGAGATCGCTCCGCCCAAAGGCGACTGCGGCGTGAGCACCAGCACGGACGTGCCCCCGGAAACGAGCTCCGCCCCGCCTGCGCAAGACGCCACGAGGTACCAGGCCACCTCTCCGTTGCCCTCCACTTGCACGAGCGCCCCGGGTGCGATGGGGGTCGTCGGGCCGAAATCGCGAAGGGTCATCCCCTCGAGCGTCTCAATTGCAGCGGCCACTTCCGCAGCCTGCCGCGCCTGCCCTTCCGCCAGATAAGAGGCCTCGATCGCCCGGGTGTCGTATTTGTTCTCCGCCTTGTTCTGTTCGTGGGTCGCCTCGGCATGGGCCTCCCTCGCGGACTTGTCAAAGCCGGAGAGCCGCTCCACCAACTGCGCGATGAGCTGCCGGAGCAGCGCCTGTTTGTCTGGAATCATGAAGTTTCAAAAGCCCGCCGGCCCTGCACACGCCCCAAACAGGGCGCCTACCGGCGGCGCACCATAGGACAAACCCAGCCCGCGCCAAGCCATGATTAGCTCAAACCACCCGGTCCCTGAAGGCGCCGACCCCGTTAAACGCGGCCAGATTCTCCAAAAAATGTCCCACAAGCGCCTCGTCCTGATCATGCCTCCCCCCCGCCGTGTGGGGAGTGATGTAGCAGTTCGGCGTGGTCCAAAGCGCGTGCCCGGGCGGCAGCGGCTCGGGTTCCATCACATCCAAATAGGCCGCCGCCAGACGCCCCGCGCGCAGCGCCTTCTCCAAGGCAACCTGATCCACCGTGCTGCCCCGCCCCACGTTGTAAAACCGCGCCGAAGGCCGGCACATTGCCAGCCGGTTGGCATCCACAAAGCCGTCGGTGGACGCGTGCGCCGGAAGAATGTTCACCACATGATCGGCCTCGGCCAGCACACGCGGCAGGTCGGCCTCTCCAACGACCTGCACCGCCGCTTCGGTTCGCCCCGTGCGACGCAGCGCGTACACCTTCATCCCAAAGGGAGCCAGCAGCTCCGCGAAACGGCGCCCAATCGCCCCGTACCCAAGCAGCACCACCGTTTGTCCCGTCAGCAGGCGTGAATCGTACCGCCGCTCCGTATAGTGCCAGGACTGGTCGGTGAGCTGGTCCCGATACGAGGGAAGCAACTGCCGCCCGAAGGCCAGCAACATCGCCAAAAGATGCTGCGCGCATGGATCCGCAAACACCTCGCAAGCATTGGTAAACGCCGCTCCCCTTGCGCGAAAGCCGCCCAGAAACTCGTCAGTGTCGTAACGGGTGTACCCCGCGCTGGTGACCTCGACCCATTTGAGACGCTCGCTTCTCAAACAGTCCTCGGGGGCCGGCTGTCCGAAGGCAACATCCGCCTCCAACAACGCCGGATCAGACTCACCGGCCACCAACACCGAAGCCGTCACCACCTCGGATGTCACCAGCCGGTGCCCCTGGGTGCCCTCCTCCAGCATGCGGGTTGCTTCA
>JBIKSY010000326.1:0-4194 GCA_044348365.1 Chthoniobacteraceae bacterium | reverse complement strand
TCCCGAGAACCAGGAAGTCGTCGCGAGGCTCCGCAAGGAATCCAAAAACGACTCAATCTTCCGCCGCTCCTGGGAAAAGATCCCCGGTGCGCCCTCCCCCCGGTCCTTCGGCTTTGACAAAAAGGGGGAGAACGATGCGGATCTGGCCAATGATTCCCTGGGTGCAGGCTGGCTGCCCTACCACCAGTACTACCTACGCCAACCGGCCCTGGACCGTGGCGCCTATCTGGGCACCCAAACCCGCCACCCTGCCGAACTGAACGTCAATTACATCGAGCTGCTGGTGCCCTTTGACTGGCCCGTCGGTGAGTACGTGGTCCGCGTCCGCGCGGCAGCCGCCAGCGACGCGCCTCCGGAACGCCGCTTTCTGGATTTCGGCATCCACGCGCGCACCGGCAAAGTCATGGCGACCCACCAGATCCACGGGACCCTTGAGGCGCCGCAGACCATTGAAATCCCCCTCACCCTCACCAGAGGGAACGCCGACCGTCCCAACCGCACGCTGTTCATCCGGGAAAAGGGAAGCTGGGACACCAACGAAGAGGGCGGGCGCAAACGCGCCGAAGCACTCAAGCGCAACGGCATTGGTCCCGAGGTGGCCCTGTGGGTCGACTGGATCGAAATCGAACGGCTGCCCAACGTGGCCAAGCCCACTCCCCCCGGCATTGCGGCCCTGAGAATTCCACTGGAGGATAAATCCCCCGCCCCAAGCCCGGCCGAACTCCGCTCCGCCCTCGAGCGGTTTTCCACGGAGGCCTTCCGGGGCACCCCTCCGCCCGCCGACTACATCGACGCGCTGCAGGCACTCTATGACGTGCGCACGAAGGCGGGTGACAAACCCGGCGCGGCGCTCAAGGAGACGCTCTCCGTGGTGCTTTCCTCCCCCATGTTCCTCTATCTGGCCGAGCCCTCGGGTGGCGACCAGCGCAGGCCCCTTTCCAACGCGGAACTGGCCACGCGCCTTTCCTACTTTCTCTGGTCCGCCCCCCCGGATTCCGCCCTGCGCAAACTCGCCGCGGAAGGCCAACTGGCAAAGCCCGAGATCCTGGCAGCCCAGACCGAAAGGCTGCTGAACGACCCGCGTTCCGACGGTTTTGTGCGTGCCTTTACCCACCAGTGGCTCGGACTGGACCGGATTGATTTTTTCGAGATCAATCTGAAGCTCTATCCCCGCTTTGACACCGCCACGAAGGTGGCTGCCAAAAACGAGGTCTTTGAAACCATCGGCCACCAACTGCGCCACAACGCCAGCCTCCGGGATCTGCTCAAAGCGGACTACGTGCTCATCAACCGGGTGCTCGGCCACTACTACGGCATCGAAGGGGTGAAAGGCGATGGTTACGAAAAGGTGGCCCTGCCCAAGGACTCCCCCAGAGGCGGGCTGCTTGGGATGGCGGCCATCCACTTCATGGGCGGCAACGGGGAGCGCACCAGTCCCGTGGAGCGCGGCGCCTGGATCCTGCGAAAGCTGCTCCATGACCCACCTCCCCCAGCGCCTGCAAACGTGCCGGCCATCACCCGCCTCGCCGACAAAGTGCTCACCACCCAGGAACGGCTCCTTGCACACCAAGAAGATCCCCAGTGCGCCAGCTGCCACCGGAAAATTGACCCGATCGGGTTTGGCCTGGAGAATTTCGACGCAGCCGGCCAGTGGCGTACCGAGGACAGCTACCAGCTTTCCGATGCCGCGGGAAAACCCAAGCCCGAGTCCAAGAAAACCTGGACGATCCAGACGGCCGCAACCCTGCACAAGGGGCCCTCCTTTAAGGACTACTTCGGGCTGCGCGATATCGTGGCAGCGAAGTCTGACGCCTTCGCCCGCGGCTTCAGCGCGGCGCTCATCGAGTACGCGCTGGGCCGCCCGTGCGGCTTCAGCGACGAACCCCTCCTTGAGAACATGCTCAACCAATCGGCCAACAAAGACTTTGCGATCCGCGAATTCATACACGCGCTGGTCAAAAGCAGAGAGTTCCACACCAAGTAGCCCCCCAGCCCCCCAGCCCAGACGCCATGACGCCACCGCTCAACCGCCGCCATTTTCTCCGCTCCAGCACCGCGCTGATCGCCCTGCCGGTTCTCGAATCCCTCGGGTTCCGCCGGTTCGCCTCCGCAGCGGCCCCTTCAACGGCGCCCAAACGGCTGGTCTTTCTGGGGTTCGGGTGGGGTATCACCACCGAAAGCTGGTTCCCGGACATTAAGAAGCCTGGCCCGGACTACGTGCTGCCGGACGGACTCGCGCCGCTTGCCCGGCACAAGGCCGACTTCTCCGTCGTTCAGGGGCTGTGCAACAAGTATTCCAACGAGGGGCACTGGGGCAGCACCATGTGGCTGACGGGTGCCAACCGGTTTGCCGAACCCGGCCAGAGCTTTCACAACAGCATTTCCGCCGATCAAGTGGCAGCCGCCAAACTGGGCCTCAGCACCCGCTTTGCCTCCCTGCAGCTCAATGGAGGCGAAAACGCGGAAGCCTCCGGCCACGGCCCTGGCCTTTCCATGGCGTGGGATGTGAGTGGCAAGCCGGTCGGAGGACTCAACGGCCCCGTGGAGGCGTTTCACCGCCTGTTTTCCAAGGACACCACACCGATCGAGCAGCAGAGGGCGATGCTCGCCCAGAAACGTAGCGTGCTCGACACGGTGCTGGCCAATGCGCGGGCGCTCCAGCGCGGCCTGGGAAAGTCCGACACCGCCAAGCTGGAGGAGTATTTCCAGGGCATTCGCGAAATTGAAACGCGCTTGAGCAAGGACGAACAGTGGATAGGCGTCCCACGCCCGAACGCTCCGCTGCCCGAACCGCAGGCCGGCTTGGCGGGCCGCGAGGAAATCAAGATCATGTACGACATCATGCTGGCGGCGATCCAGACCGACAGCACGCGGGTGCTCACCTACCGCCAACCGGTGAGCACGCTGCTCACGAGCATCGGCATCAAGGTGGCGCCCCACGACATGAGCCACTACCACTCCACGCTCGGGGAGAAGCTGGATGCCTCGCAGCGGCGCGACCTGACCCAGAGCGAATTGCTCGCCGGCTTCCTCGACAAGCTCAAGTCAACCAAAGAGGCGGACGGCACCCGGTTGTTTGACAATGTCGCGCTCGCCTACGGAAGCAACATCCGCACAGAGCACAATCTCGACAACTGCCCCACCCTACTGACAGGCGGAGGCGCCGGCCTCAAACTGGGCCACAGCATTGTCACCCCGAAGGACACCCCCCTGTGCAATGCCTGGCTCACCCTGCTCCACGGCCTTGGCGTCCCCGCAGAGCGGCACGGCGACAGCACCGGCGTCCTCAAGGAAATCGTGGCGTAGATTCAGACCAGAAGCGCACGTAAGCCTTTGGAGGCGCGGGGTTCAGGAACAATACCCCACCACTGCTCCGGGGCTTTTCCGGGCGTCAGGAAGGCGTGCCAGCAAAGGGTTCAAACCCCAGCCCAAAGGAGTTTGCGGCGGCGGCGAACATGGTGGGAATGGAGCCGATGAAACTCTCCCAATCCTGGTCATTGCGATACTGGGTGTCGGCGCCGATGTAGACACCTGCCGGCAGGACATTGCTGTCCTCGATTTGAACGCGCACCTCGTATTCCCAGTCGGGAATGCGCACGTGGCCCAGGGCGCCGGGGCGCGCCACGACGCGGTTTGGGGCGAAGGAACGCAGAAAACGCTCCCGTTCGGAAAGCGACACGAAGCGCACCTGCGCCTGCATGGAGAGGTTGCTCACTGACTTGGGGTCCAGCGAGATGAGGGCGTGCACCCGGCAGAGAGTCTGCTGCACGAGTTGCCAGTCGGCCCAGTTTCTGGCGTTACGCACAGCCACCCGGTTCCGCTCAGCCGTGCGGACCAGGGTGCCGTTGCCCTCGAAAAAAGTGGCGTTGAGCTCGTACTGGTAGAGGAGATCCCGCCCGAGCAACTGGCACTGGCTGGGACGCACCCCGACTCCCTTGTGCGGATCGCACAGATCCCGGACAAAATCTTCGAGCGCAGTTTCCCTCATGCTAACCGGAACCGGCAACGGCATGTCTACGCTCACACCGAACAATTCAATTGGGACAACTTCCATCCCAAAGCCCGTAGGGCATCCGACGCAGAAGGGCACGCCTTTTCTACACGCCGCGTCCGTCACTACTTCCCCTGGGCCTGTCCCTCCCTGCACGAACTCGGCAGGAGAAGCAGCCGCACCAAGTCCTCCCAGAAAACCAC
>JBIKSY010000094.1:0-13720 GCA_044348365.1 Chthoniobacteraceae bacterium | reverse complement strand
TGCGTCGGATTACTAGCGAGGTTGCGTGAGGTGAGGGCTTCGGGCGCACTTGAAAGATCCAGACTGGTCACGGCTGAGGATGCCTTTTTTTCAGTCCCGACTTGCGAGGGCTTCCGTTCCACCGGTGGGGAAGGGTGGGGAGTAGAGAATTCTAAAAAACCTGCGCGCAATTCCAGGCGGGCCGAGTTTTGTTTGGAGTCATGTCCGGCTTAAAGACTTCAGCGTCGACTCCACGTAACCTGCACACCTGTCCCCTCAGTCTCGTGCAGGTGGAAAAACTGCGGACCATTCTTCTGGCTCATGGGTGGGAGTTGGAGAAGCGCCCTTACATGCATTTTTTTGGCCAGCGCGAACGGTTGAGTATTTCTGTCTATGAAAAGGGACCGAAGGTTGTGCTGCAGGGAAAGGGAGTGGAGGAGTTTCTGGAGTTTACGCTGGAACCCGAAGTGCTGGGCGGGACGCGCTCGGCAGCCCTGAATGAAGGCGTGCAAAATGATCCGGAGGAGTGGTTTACGCCGCATTTTGGAATTGATGAAAGCGGCA
Organism: Chthoniobacteraceae bacterium; assembly: GCA_044348365.1. Lineage (GTDB taxonomy): Bacteria > Verrucomicrobiota > Verrucomicrobiia > Chthoniobacterales > Chthoniobacteraceae > Chth-196. The sequence goes on along the minus strand of JBIKSY010000094.1, from coordinate 13,177 downwards.
AGGGGGACTTGTTTGGGCCCTTGGTAATTGCGGGCGCCTACGTGGAACCGGCAATCGCCCGGCACTGGCGGAAGGCTGGGGTGCAGGACAGTAAGGCGATCGGCAGTGACACGCGGATCCGGGAGTTGGCGCGGCTGATTCTGGAGACTCCGGGGGCGGTGACGAGTGTGGTGGTGATCGGGCCGGAGCGTTACAATGCACTGTACGAAAAGTTCAAGAATTTGAACCGCCTCCTGGCTTGGGGACACGCGCGGGTGATTGAAAACCTGCTGGAACTCAAACCGGATTGTCCGCGGGCGCTGAGTGACCAATTTGCAAATCCTCGTTTAATTCAAAGTGCTTTGATGGAAAAGGGGCGGGGAATCCAACTGGAACAAAGAACAAAGGCGGAAAGCGATCCGGCGGTTGCGGCGGCCTCTGTGTTGGCGAGGGCGCAGTTTGTGGAGTGGCTGGCGAAGGAAAGCCGGGCGCTGGGAATGCCGCTTCCCAAGGGCGCTTCCGCCGCGGTGAAGGCTGCGGGCTGCAGTTTGGTGCGGCGCGAAGGAGCGGCCGTATTAGGGAAAGTGGCCAAGCTGCACTTTAAAACAGCCCACGAAATTTTATCTCAAACTTCTTGCACACAATTCTTGCCCGAAACTGACAAATACGATTAAGTCCGCTTTCCTTATGGGGACACTAACTAAACGAGACCTTGTTGTTCAGATCAGTCAAGATACGGGTGAAGTTCAGCAGACCGTATTTAAAGTGGTTCAACTCACTCTTGACCACATCACCGAAGCATTAGCTCGGGGTGAAAATGTCGAATTGCGCAACTTCGGTGTTTTGGAAGTCCGGCTTACCAAACCACGTGTGGGGCGCAATCCTAACAAACCAGAAAGTTCCTTCGTCATCCCAGCTCGGGCCACGGTGAAGTTCAAGCCCGGCAAAGTGATGCGCGAGCGCGTTCTGAAACTTTCCGAGGGGATGAAGAAAAAGGAGGCGGGAGGCAAGAAAGTGGCGGCAAAGGTGGCAGCCAAGCCAGCCAAGGCCCCCGCAAAGCCCGCTGCGAAGTCTCCTGCGAAGTCCGCAGCCAAGCCGGCTGGGAAAGCCAGGAAGTAACAACCGTTTTCATGCAAGCAGCATCGAGGTGGGATTCCCTCCGTGGAATCCCGCCTCGTTTTTTGTTGTAGTGGTGCGGCCCTCAGGAACCGCGTCTTTCAAGACGTTCCATCTTTTTGTGAAAGACGCTTCTGTCCCGCGCTGCAAGGGAGGCTGGCGGCGGCGGGTTATCCGCAATTTCCGCTAGTTTTCCCCTCTGGAGCCGGATGGCGGCTTCCAGGTTTCTGCCGTAGAGGGCTGCCTCATCAGTAAGGTTTGAGCGGCGGGCTTGTTCGTGGAGTTTGAGAAAGATGGCGCGGGCCTCTGCTGCCTCCTGTTGCCAGAGGTCCGGTTCGTTGTTGTCTAGCCGCAGGGCATAGGCGGCGTAGTAGAGACCGAGGGCGCGGGTGGCATTGGCCTCGGTTCTGAGGGGCTTGGGGAGCGCTTTTCCGGGAGAAGGGGCGAGGAGGCGCTCCATGTTCTCCACCCCCTCGAATGCCTCGCCTTGAAGGATGGCGACCCGGGCGGCGTCTATCTTCAGTCTCGCCCGCCCGGGCAGGTCGTCGGGAAGCAAAGCTGCCTCTGCGGTGCGGTAACACTGGGCCGCCTTTTGTAGCCTTCCCTCCTGTTCAAATACGAGGGCTTGCGTTCTTGAAAACAGGGCGCCTTCCGCGGCGCGCCAGCGCTCTCCCTGCGTAAAATGGAGTAAAAGGACCGAAAGCGGGTAGAGGCACCAGACCAGCAGGAGGGGGGTGGAGTGGCGCTTCATGACTGGAATTCGGGGGCCGGCGCTTCCTCAGGGCCGGGGAGCGACTGTGCCGAGATGGGCAGGTCCATGTAGGGTTTGAGTATCAGGTTGATCTCCTCCTGTGAGATTTTTGAATCGGGCTGGTAAAGCCACTGTTCGACGGTGCGAAGGAGCGCTCCCGCCTCCTTGTGTGCGAGGATGCGGCGCAGTTGTTCGATGCCGTTGAGGTGGTCGAGTTGCAGCAGGGCGCCCCAGTACTGGAAAAGGATCTGCTCCATGCGCGCCTTTTCCTGCGGGGTGATGGTTTTTTGTGCTGCCCTTTCCACCAGGGGGCGTAGGAGGTCTTCGAGCGTGTGGGCCGTGGTTTCGGGTGGCTGGGCTGCGGGCGGCGTGGGCGGCGTGACTGGTTTAGGCTTGGTTCTTGCGGGCAGGAACATCCAGAGCCCGACGGCCAACCAGGCTGCTGAGGACGTCATCAACAGTGCAGTGTAGGGCAACGGGGTGGGGTGTCCTGAAACCGGGAGGTTTCGGACCGCGTATTCCGCCGAGTCTGAAATGTAGCTTGTGACCTGAACCGGGGTGATGGGGTTGCGCAGGCGCTCCCCGGTTGGCGTGGAAAGGTAGTCGGTGAGGTTGAATGTGCCTTTTTCGGTGCCGGAGTAGGCGAGCAGGTAGGAGAACTGTTGGCCGTCCACCGGTTGGATGGATTGGACCCGTACAAAGAGCGGGGTGTTTTCTGTTGGTGGGGCGGCAGCGACGTCACCCCGGGGGAGGAGGAGCGTGTAAAGTGCCTCGGCGCCGACGCTGGGAGGCCCGGTGGGATCGGGGGCGGGTGGGCGCTGGGGTTTGTGGCAGGTGGAAAGCCCCAGAAGAACACCCACGGCCAGCGCAAGTGCGGCGAGCACGCAGGCGCCCAAGGAGAGGGGGGCGTGGGCACGGGGCTCCTCTTGGAGTGGCGGCGGCACGAGGAGGGAGTCTGCCATGGGGATCAGCGTTTTTGGGGGGGCGCCTGATGGGGCGAGTCGTTCCAAAACTCGCGGGCACTTTGCGTGGGGGTGCCGTAGCTTTCTCGGGTGGAAAGACGCTGGAGAGAGGGGAGGGACCTGAGCAGTTCCACGTTGCGGGGCTGCTCGGGTAGGACGAGTTGTTCCAGTCTCTGGCAGGCGGCCAGCGGGGTGAGGTCAGGCGCCTTGGTGCGAGCGAGGTTGAGCTGGCGGAGGGGGAGTTCCTGAAGGGGGGTTAGGTCCGAAACCGGGTTGTCCGAGAGGTCCAGCACCTCGACTCGGGAGGTTTCCAGGAAGGCTAGGTCAGCCAGTTTGCAGGACCGGAGGGAGAGACTTTTGAGGGGGAGTCTGGGAAGGGTGTCCAGCCATTCGGCCTCCGCGGACAGGGGCGTGGCGTCGAGCTTAAGTTCGGAAATGGGTAGGTGGTCGAGGGAGGAGGGGGACTCGATTTTGAGGTTGGAGGCGTTGAGGCTCAGGGTTCCGTCGGGCAGGCTGCGAAGCCGCGACGGATTCCAGCCCGGCAGCTTTTCGAGCAGCTCCTCGAGGAGCCGCGCGTTGTGTGGCGCGCTCTTGCGGAGCTCGGCGCTCAGGTCTGTGGCGTCCTTGGCACGGCCCTGCTGCTGGAGGGCGACCAGCAGGATAGCCTTTGCGGACTGGGGCAGCTCCGAGCTGCCAAACCGGCGCAGCAACCGTTCACACAAGGTGAGGTTTTCTTCCGCCAACAGGTCTTTGCGGGCCCCAAGCACCCTGCGAAAGGCGGAGGCGGCCTCCTCGAGGCGGGACTGGCCCTGTAGCACGCGGGCTGCAAACAGTTGGTAGTCGGCGTTGTTTGGATCCACCTCGGTGGCAAACTGCAGCTTTTCCAGAGCATCCTGAAGGAGACCTGCATCAAGCTTGGCCGCAGCCTGTTCAGCAAAGGTGGGGGCGGCCTTGCGGAGGCGCCCAAGGGCTTTTTCAGAACGGTAGGACTGGATCCCAAAGGCCACGGCAAAACAGGCGGACACGAGTGCGACGGCGGAAACGGCCCGGTTGCGCTTGAGGAAAAGGTAGAAGAGTTTGAAGCGGCCCGCATGTTCCGCGTGGGTGGCGTACCCATGTTGGTATGCGGCGATTTCTTCCTGCAGTTCGCCGACGGTGGCGTAGCGGTCCTCCGGGTGGATCGCCAGCGCCTTAAGGACCACTGCCTCGAGCGATTGGGGGATGTGGCCAGCGGGCAGGTGCGGCAGATGGCTGAGTGCGTGTTCCTGGTCTGTGGCGGCCTCGGGTTCCGCCACGCAGGAGCCGTCTGCCTCGGGTTCCGGTTTGTGGTGGGCTCTGGTGGAGCGCCCCGAGGCACGCTGCTGGACGGCGGCCGTAGGGGGGGTGATTTCCCCCGTGCGCACCCTTTGGAGCATCTGCTCCTTGGAACCGGGCCTCACCGGGGGTTCGAGGGTCAGGATGTGGTAGAGAATTGCGCCAAGGGAGTAGATGTCGGCGCGTTCGTCCAACAGGTCGACGTCACCGCGGGCCTGCTCGGGGGGCATGTACTGGGGAGTGCCCAGAATGTCGCCCATCAGGGTGTGCGCGTCCCTTGGGTCGGCAAAGTCTGGGGAGGCGTCCTCGGAGGCCTCGTTTTCCGGGGAGGATTCTAAAGGGGCCTCGCCGGTGGCAGGGGGGGTGATGTCCTTGGCGAGGCCCCAGTCCATGACGAGCACCTCGCCGTAGCTGCCGAGCATGATGTTGTCCGGCTTGAGGTCGCGGTGGATGATCTTCTGCGAATGGGCGAAACGGATGCCGTCGCACACCTTTTGAAAGATGGTCAGCAGGCCGGAAAGGGGGTGGGAGCGGATGGCGTCCTCCTCGCCGTGCGCGAGGGCATTGAGAACCTCCTTGAGGGTGGCGCCCTGCACCAGCTTCATGGTGTAGAAGGGCAGGCCGTGTTCGTCCGCCCCCAGCGTGTGGACCGGGACAATGTGGGGGTGCTCGAGTCGGCCGGTGATCCTGGCCTCGTTGATAAAACGGAGCACATCGCCCGAGGAGTCGCCCTCGGGCAGGACCTTCATGGCAACCTTCCTCTGCAGGGAGGCGTCCTCGGCCTCGAGCACCGCGCCCATGCCCCCGCGACCGATGAGTTGGCCGATTTCATAGCCGCTATGGTGGAAGCGGACGTCCTCAGGAAGCGCCTCCATGACTACGCTTTGGGCTGGGGCCAGGGAGGCGCCGTGCTCGGTGTCGGCGACGATTTTGCGTAGTTTGAGCGAGACGTTTCCCAGCTGGATGCGCTGGCCGTGCCAGATCTGTGTCTTGCCCTTGATCCGTCCCGAGTTGACGGTGGTACCGTTGAAACTGTCCAGGTCTTCCAGAAAGAGGTTGCTGTAGTTGACCGTGAGTTTGGCGTGCTTACGCGAGACCGTCGTCGAGTCTACGCACAGCTCGCAGGCCGGCGTCCGGCCGACGAAATACTCGCCGGGACGCACCACGCGCCGGAGGAGTTCCTGACCGTCGAGGCTGAAGATGACCTCTGTCTCAGGGATGAGCATGACGAAAAAATCAGCGGCTGGATTCCTGCCGCCAGTCGAGGCAAACCAGCAGGGCCTCGTCGCGAAGGTAAAGCCGCCGGTCGGCAAGCACGGGGCCGGTCCAGGCAGGGTACTGCATTCCCGGCACCTGCCAGAACCCAAGCTCCCGGGGCTTTTCAGCGTCCGTGGTAAACAACCCGAGCCGGCCGCACTCCCCAAGGGCGATCAGCTTGTTCTCCGCCCAGATGAGGGAGCCTCTGCCGTAAAATTCCGGCGGCTTTTCCCCTGGGGCAAGTTTGGCGTGGCCGCCATTGGGCCAGCCTTCCATTCGGTCCCAGCGGAGGCGGCCGTCCGCCCAGTCCACGCAGCGGAAGCGACCGTCCGGTTCGTTGCGGCCGCTGAACCCAAAGAGGTGGCCCTGGTCAAGCACTGGCCGGCTCCAGTGCATCTCCAACTGGGTGCCGCGCCAGACCTCCACAAAGCTTTTGCCGTCCGGCTGAACCTTGAGGAGGACTGAGCCGTTGCGAAAATAGGCGGAGGAGACAAGCACGCAATCCCCCTCCACCACAGGGGACATGGCGTTAACCGAGGAGTCCTGGCGGGCTCGAAACCAGAAGGCAAAGCGCTTTTGACCGGTGGCGGGATCGAGGGAAAGCAGGCCCTGCCGGGTGCAGCATAGCAGGTGGCGCTGGCCGTGGATGGTGGCCAGCACGGGGGAACAGTAGCTGGCCTGTTTCTGAAAGGCCGGATCCGCCTCGTTCCACTGGATGGTGCGTTCCCCGGGCCAGCCAAGCATGGGCTCGCCGGTCCAGGTTTTCTCGCCGCCGTTTTCCCAGAGGGTCTTTCCCGTGGCTGCGTCAAAAGCGACGACCGCGGAGTTGGGCTGCCCGCCCAGCATGACCAGAAGCCGTCCGTCCTCGAGCACGGGAGAGCTGCCGACGCCGAAGAAGGCTTCCGGGACGTTGAATTCCGTCTTGGTTTCGCGGCTCCAGACGACCCCGCCGTCTTTGAGGCGCAGACAGAGTAGGACGCCCTCGGCGCCCAGAGTATAACACAGCTCCTCTGTGAGCAGCGGGGAACAGCGGGGGCCGTTGTTGTAGCCGAAGGGGTCGACGAAACGGGTGGGGTAGGAGTGCTTCCAAAGGGTGGAGCCCGTGGCGGCGTCCATCGCCTCGACGAGCTCTTCGTTGCCCTGCCGGTGATGCAGCACCAGCCTGCCTTCCCGGATGCTGGGCGCGCTATAACCGGTGCCCACTTGTTTCCGCCAGAGGGTCGGCACCCCTTCGGAGGGCAGGGTCTCCCGCAGACCGGTTTCGGCGGAGCGGTTGTCTCGGGAGGCGCCCAGGAACTCGGGCCAGTCCGCACCGAAAGCGGAGACGGCCAGTGGAAGCAGTGCGAGGCTGAGAGGAAGGCAACGGCGCGTTTTCATGAACAACAGCCGGGAGTTGAGCCGATGGCGTGCCTGAGCTGGAAAAATCTTTGGGCGGTTGTACCCCGGGGGCCCGCATGCGGCTCTGTGCGGGGAGGAAGCTTCCCTCCCCCCGGCACGGAGCCAGTCGCTTGCGGGGCTTATTCCGAGGGCGGTTCGAGCGTAAGTTCGTCCTGGGAGGCGTCCGAGTCTGGGTCGCTGCTGATGACGGGCGCGATGGCTTGAAGCTTTGAGCCGGCGCGGAGTTCGATGAGTTTGACCCCCATAGTGTTCCTGCCGATCTCGCAAATTTGCCGCACCCGCGTGCGCACCATCTTGCCCTTGGTGGTGATCAGCATGAGTTCGTCGGACTCGCGGACGGCCAGCGCCCCGACGACTGCGCCTGTCTTTTCGCCCTTGTTCATCGTGATGATGCCCTTGCCTCCACGAGACTGGAGGCGGTACTCGCTGAAAGGCGTGCGCTTGCCGAGGCCGTTCTCTCCGGCCACCAGCAGCGTGCAGTCGTTGTTGATCAGAAGGGCCGCTACGACCTCGTCTCCCGGCTCCAATCGGATGCCCCAGACCCCGATGGTGTCTCGAGCCTGCGGTTTGACGCCGTCTTCGTGGAAGCGGATGCTGATCCCTTGGCGGGTTACCAGTACCATTTCGTTGTCCCCGTCGGTGAGGTTGGCCGCGATCAGACCATCCCCTTCCTCGATCTTTATGGCGATCAGGCCGCCTTTGCGCATGTTCTTGAAGTCGCTCAGGCGCGACTTCTTCACAATCCCGCCCTTGGTCGAGAAGACGATGTTGAGCTTCTCGGAGAAGGTGTCCTCGTCTGTCTTGCGGCCCGGAATCCGGATGGTCGCGGCGATCTTTTCATCGGGGCGCAACTGCAGGAAGTTGGCTATGGAACGGCCCTTGGCGTTGCGGCTCATCTCCGGCAGTTCGAACACGCGTTCTACAAAGCAGCGGCCGCTCTGGGTGAAGAACATCAGGTAGTCATGGGTGGTCGCTGTGAAGAGGTGCTGGACGAAGTCGTCTTCGTCCTCCTGGTTGACGGCCTCCCGCGTCTGCATGCCCTTCATGCCCGTGCCGCCCCGGTTGCGGGTGGGGAAGTTGGAGATGGCGGTGCGCTTGAGAAAGCCCTTGTGGGTCATGGTGATGACCGTGCTTTCGTTGGCGATGAGGTCTTCGATCGAGATTTCACCCTCGTCCGGCACGATCTGCGTTAAACGCGGTGTGCCGTACTTGGTTTTGATCTCGAGAAGCTCCTTCTTGATGATTTCCATCACGCGGGATTCGCGGGCCAGAATGTCAATGAGGTCGCGGATGGTAGTCAGCAGCTCGTTGTATTCCTTCTGGATGCTTGCGCGCTCGAGTCCGGTCAACTGGTAGAGGCGCAGGTCGAGGATCGAATTGACCTGGCGTTCCGTAAACTTGTAGGAGCCGTTAACCAGCCGGGCCTCCGAACGGATAAGGATGCCGATCTGTTCGACCGTCTTGCGCGGCCAGGAGAGTGCGAGCAGCTTGCCACGAGCGTCTTCGCGGTCGCGGGAATCGCGGATGATGCGGATGAAGTCGTCCAGATTGGCCAGCGCGATGAGGAAGCCTTCGAGTTTCTCGGCGAGGTCCTCGGCTTGGCGCAGCAGGAACTTGGTGCGGCGCAGGATGACTTCGCGACGGTGCTCGATGTAGCAGGCGATGGCTTCCTTGAGTGAAAGGAGCTTCGGCCGGCCGTGGTCGATGGCGAGCATGGCCGCTGCAAACGTGGTCTCCAGGGAGGTGTGTTTGTAGAGGTTGTTGATGACCACCTTTGGGTTGCCGTCGCGCTTGAGCTCGATGACGACCCGGGTCTCCTCGGTGGATTCGTCCCGCACGGCGCTGATGTCGGTGAGCACCTTCTCGTTGACCAGTTCGGCGATGCGCTTGATGAGCTCCGCTCGGTTCACATTGTAGGGGATCTCGGTGATGATGATCGCCTCGCGGTTGCCCTTCATCTCCTCGACACCGGCCCGGCCGCGCACGCGGAGCGAACCCTTCCCCGTCTCAAAGTACTGACGGATGGGTTTGGTGCCCAACAGCATGCAGCCCGTGGGAAAATCTGGGCCTTTGACGAAGTGCATCAGCCCGTCGATGGTGATCTCGGGGTCGTCGATTTGTGCGCAGATCGCGTCGATGATCTCGGAAAGGTTGTGCGGAGGGATGTTGGTGGCCATCCCGACGGCGATGCCCGTGCCGCCGTTGACCAGCAGGTTGGGCCAGGCGGCTGGAAGTACGGTGGGCTCTTCGCGCGTTTCATCGTAGTTGGGTACGAAGTCGACCGTGTCCTTTTCCATGTCGTCCATCAGGGCGGCCCCGAGGTGGCGCAGGCGCGCCTCGGTGTACCGCATGGACGCCGGCGGATCGCCTTCGACGGAGCCGAAGTTGCCCTGGCCCTCGATGAGCATGTCGCGCATCGCCCAGGACTGGGCCATGTGGACCAGCGTCGGGTAGATGGCCTGGTCGCCGTGGGGATGATAGTTGCCCATCGTTTCGCCCACGATCTTTGCGCACTTGAGGTGCTTGCGGTTGGGCATCACGCCCAGTTCGCTCATGGCAAAGAGAATGCGGCGTTGGGAGGGCTTGAGGCCGTCGCGGGCGTCCGGAAGGGCGCGGGAAACAATCACCGACATCGAGTAGGCCAGAAAAGACTGGGACATCTCGTCGGCTACGTTGATTTTTTCTATTTTCTCGTTCTGCGAATACATCGTTTACGTCAGGGAAAGGAGTGGAGAGGCGTTGGCTCGGGGTACCCGGGTTAGATGTCCAGGTTGCGTACGTTGAGCGCGTTGTCTTCGATAAACTGGCGGCGGGGTTCGACGATGTCGCCCATGAGGATGGTGAACATCCGGTCGGCGTCGACGGCGTTGTTCTCGTTGAGGTCCACCCGCAGCAGCCTGCGTTTTTCGGGCGCCATGGTCGTCTCAAACAGCTCTTTGGCGTTCATTTCTCCCAGCCCCTTGAAGCGCTGGACGCTCATGCCCTTGCGTCCGATTTCAAGCACCTTTGCCAGAATGTCCGGGATCGCAAAGAGCGGATGGACTGTGGCCTTCTCCCCGTCGCCTTCGACCAGTTCAAAGAGAGGTTTGTCGCTGTTGGAGTAGTGCTCGATCTTGAGCCCCTTACGGCCCAGTTCGGCGATGAGCTTGCCCACCGAGCTTGACTCGTGCAGCTCCACCCGGATGCCGCGCCGGCGGGGGCCGTCACTCTTTTTGGTGGGTGCGATGACTGGTGCCGGGGCGACGTTTCCTTCCGCATCCGGTTCCGGCGCGGGGGGCGCTTCAATGGCAAAGAGGTTGAGATCGAGGTTGGCTAGGTGGAAGGCGTGCAGGTCGGCCTCGCTTGTGAAGTAGCTTACCGCCTCGTTGTTTCCTTCGCGAACCCGGACCAGGTGGGTGGGTAGCGCTCCGGCGGCGTTGCGTGCGGTCAGGTAGGACTCGAAGTCCCCGCCGTGACGGCGCAGCGCGTCGGCATACTTGGCGAGGCGCTCCAGGAGCGAAAGCAGCTCCGTCAACCCAGAGGCAGTGAAGCTCTTGCTGTCGGAGAGGTTGCGCAGTTTGACCTCCTCGGCCCCGAAGGTGATGAGCATCTTGTTGAGCTGGGCGTCGTCATCGACGTACTTCTCGCTCTTCTTCCGCTTGATTTTATAGAGGGGCGGGCACGCGATGTAGATTTTTCCGGCGCGCACCAGTTCCGCCATCTGGCGGTAGAAGAATGTGAGGAGCAGGGTCCGGATGTGGGAGCCGTCCACGTCGGCGTCGGTCATGATGATGATCTTGCCGTAGCGCAGTTTCTCCATGTTGAAGGAGCCTTCCTGTTCGCCGCCGCCGATGCCCGTCCCGATGGCCGTGATCATCGTCTGGATTTCGGTGTTCTGCAGCACCTTGTCCAGGCGTGCCTTCTCCACGTTGATGAGCTTTCCGCGGATGGGCAGGATGGCCTGAAAACGGCGGTCGCGGCCCTGCTTGGCGGAGCCGCCTGCGGAGTCACCTTCGACGATGTAGAGTTCGGTGAACTCCGGGTCGCGCTCGGAACAGTCTGCCAGCTTACCGGGCAGGCCGCCGCCGGTTAGTGCGCTTTTGCGGACGGTTTCCTTAGCCTTCCGGGCGGCTTCCCGCGCGCGGGCCGCCATGAGCCCTTTTTCCACGATCTTCTTTGCAACTGCCGGGAACTCCTCGAAGTGAGACATGATGCCCTCGTAGGTGATGGAGCTGACGATGCCTTCGACTTCCGGGGTCACGAGCTTGACCTTGGTCTGGGACTCGAAACTCGGGTTGGGGTGCTTGATGGAAAGCACGCAGGTGAGTCCTTCGCGGACGTCGTCCCCGCTGATCGAGGGGTCCTTGTCCTTCTGGAGGTTGTTGGCCTTGGAGTACTGGTTGACCGCGCGGGTGAGCGCCGTGCGGAAACCGGTGCTGTGGGTGCCGCCGTCAGGGTTGGGAATGGCGTTGGTGTAGCACAGGATCTGGTCCGAGTAGGAGTCGTTGTACTGGAGGACCAGTTCCACGATCATGTCGTCTTCGATTTCGACTTGGTCCTTGCTCTTGAACTTGACCTTGCGTTTGCCACTGATGAGCAGCGGTTTTGGATGCAGGAGGCTCTTGTTTTCTCCCAACTGGCGGACGAACTCGGCGCAACCGTCGCGGTAGAAGAAGGTTTCACGCTTCAAGTCCTCGCCCCGTTCGTCGGTGAGGGTGATCTCGAGCCCGGGGTTGAGGAAGGCCAGTTCCCGCAGGCGCGTCGCCAGTTTTGCGTACTGAAATTCCACGGTGACCGTAAAGATCGTCGGATCCGGAAGGAAGGTGATCAGCGTGCCAGACTGTTTGTGGTTCTGCACCTCGCCGATGACGCTTAGCTTGTGGGTGGTGACCCCGCGCTCGAAGGCCATGTGGTGGACCTTGCCGTCGCGGGTGACTTCCACCTTGAACCAGTCAGAAAGGGCGTTGACGCACTTCGCCCCGACGCCGTGCAGGCCGCCCGAGTACTTGTAGGCGCCCTGACCGAACTTGCCGCCGGCATGCAGGTTGGTCAGTACCAGTTCGATGGCCGGTATTTTGAAGCGCGGATGGATGTCCACGGGGATGCCGCGGCCGTTGTCGCGCAGGGAGCAGGAGCCGTCGACGTGGAGGGTGATTTCAATCCGGGTGCAGTAGCCGGCCAGGTGTTCGTCAATCGAGTTGTCGAGCACCTCGAAAACGCAATGGTGGAGGCCCCGTTCATCCGTTGGCCCGATGTACATGCCGGGCCGCTGGCGCACGCCGGCAAGGCCTTCGAGCTTGTCGATTTTGGAGGCGTCGTAAAGTTGGTCTTTCGCGACGGAAGTTTGGGATTCAGAGAGATCTGACATGAGCTGGTGCCTAGGAAGTTGGGAAGGGGAGAAAACCCTACTTTAATTGCCGTTGGGGGTTCGACAACTAGAATCTGGTACATCCACAACCGGTTGGGGGTGGGCTCGGCCGCGTACCCAACCGGCTGGGGTGGCTGCCGCGTTAGGGCATGCAAAGTCCGGTCAGAAAAAGAGGGGTGGTGCCGTTTCACTGGGGGCGGGCTTCCCCAGTGAAGGGTGCAGCCGGCTGGGCAATCCGCTTGCCAGTGCGCCTCGGCTGGTGGATATTGCGCCGCTCGCTGTTCTCAGGTTTTCCCTGAAACAGGACCTTCCCCCGCCCAGTCACTTTCACAAACCTTTTCAATTCTTCAAATATGGCAGCAGCAAACGATCTTCGTAAAGGCATGTGTATTCGGTACAATGGAAACGCCGCCATTGTGCTGGAAGTCATGCACCGCACCCCCGGCAACCTGCGTGCCTTTGTGCAGGCCATCATCCGTTACATTGGCACGGGTAAGTCCGCAGATGTGCGCTTCGGCTCCACCGACAAGGTGGAGACGGTGGAGGTGCACCGGCAGACGCTCGAGTTTTCTTACAAGGACAGGACGACTTATCACTTCATGGATCCTGAAAACTATGAGTCGGTCACCTTCGAGGAGGACTTTATTGGCGACGCCAAGGAGTACCTCACCGAAAATTTGAAGGTGGAAGTCCTCTTTGTGGAGGGAAAGCCGGCGACTTTGGAGCTGCCCGCTTCTGTCTGCCTAAAGGTGACGGAGTCGGCCGAAGGAGTTCGGGGGGACAGCGCCAACAATGTACAGAAGCCGGCCACTCTGGAGACGGGTAAGATTGTGACCGTGCCGCTCTTCATCAAGGAAGGGGAGTTGGTCAAGATTGACACTCGCACTGGGGACTACATGGGACGGGCATAGGGAGGTGGTTCCGACCGGTAGGGGACGCATGGGAACGGACTCAAGTATGCCAGCAGGTGCCGCCGACCGGAAGGTTGCCGGTCCCGGTCCCTTTCGCACTCTGAATGTTTGGGGAGGCGGCCGGCCGTTTATTTTGTGTTGG
>JBIKSY010000325.1:0-4200 GCA_044348365.1 Chthoniobacteraceae bacterium | reverse complement strand
ACCGCTGATGTGCTGAAAGCGGATGTCCCAGCCGTCGCCGTCGTTGGTGTTGTCGCGGGTGAAGCCGTCCAGCAGCGGGCTGATGGCCGCCTCCAAAATGTTGCGCGTGCCGTAGCTGTAAAGCTCGAGGCCCGTGCCGTCGGGTCGGACGCGGATCACGCCACCACCGCGCAGTTGGAGTTTGCGCCCGTCGGTGCCCTCGGCCTCCATGAACCCGAAGTCGCCGCAGGCAATGTAGAGCCAGCCGTCGACTCCAATGGAGAGGCCGTTGGTGGTGTGGTCGGCTGGGCGGTCCTTGAACGTGAAGGCGAGGTTTTTGACCAGCACCTTTTCCTCGTCGGCAACCCCGTCTCCGTTCTTGTCGATGTAGACGCTCAGGTGCGGCGGGTGCACCAGATAGAGGCGGTCCTTGTCCCAAACCAAGCCGCGGGGCGAGTCCACGTTGGCCACAAACTCCTTGACCTCGTCTGCGCGTCCCGTCCCCTTTGTGTCACGCAGGCGCAGCACTCGGCCCATGTCCGGAAGCCTTCCGAGCGAGCCGTTGCGATCGGAGGAGACAAACAACGTGCCGTCGGGTGCGGCGGCTGAAAAGACCGGGTAGTTGGCCTGGTCGGGCGTGGCGAAAATTGTGGCCTCGAAGCCCTCGGCAACGGTGACATCCTTCATCAAGTCCGCTGCCGTGAGCGGTCCGTCCGCCGTGAGGCCGACGCCTTGAAAGGCTAGGGAAACACCGAGGAGTACGAGTGCGGGGGTCTTTTTCATGTGAGAAGGGTTGAGCATACGAGCTACTCCCGATCCGTGGCGATCCTTAGCTTGCGAGCCATGGAACAGCGCGGCCGTCAGAAGGTGACGGAGAGAACGCTCTGCGGGCTTAAGGCCGGGAGGATTCTGCAGGCTTGGTGGTGCTCTTGGCCCGGCGCGCAGGCCGCTGCGTAGTGGGCGGCCGTGGAGCAAACTGTTTTGCAAGCAGGGCGACTCCTGGATGTTCAAAGGTCCGCTCGACCGTCACCAAAAACAGGCGCACTGCGCACTCAGCGGTCCGCCCGACCGGCACAAAACCGTACCGGTTCACCGCCTCGTCCTCCACGAGGGTCGGGACCACAGTCACCCCGTAGCCCTCGACGGCCGCCACCTTTGCTAGGGCGGCGTCCTCAAACTCCCCCGTCACCGTTGGTTCGATGCGGTTTGCTAAAAACCATTTTTCGAGGTCCCTGCGAAGAGCGGTGTTCTGGGTTGGCAGTAAAAACGGCGCTTCGTGTAAGGGCGCTGGAAACCCTTCCTTTTTTTGGTTGAGAAGTGCGGCAAGTTTTGGGGCGGCACAGAAGGTGATGCCGGATTCCCCCAAAAGATGAGAGAAGGTTTTAACCTGCAGCCCGGAGGGTGGCGCTTCGTCACAGAGAATGGCATCAAGCCGGTGGGATGCCAGTTGGCCGAGGAGGTCCTCCATCTTACCCTCCCTGCAGGTGACCAGCACCACGGGCCGGCTTTCAAACACCGGCCTGAGCACCTGAATGGAAAGCAGTTTTGGAAAGGAGTCCAAAATACCCACCTGCAGCCTGAGCGTGGCCGCGGAGGCGGCTCTTTTGGCGGTGGAGAGCAACTCGCGGCCGATCGAAAAAATCGACTCTGCATACTCGTAAATGATCCTGCCGAAGCTTGTCAGGGCGATGGAGCGGCCGCTGCGTCTGTAAAGGGTTTCCCCCAGGCACTCCTCCAACAGCTTGACCTGCGAGCAGATGGAGGACTGCGAGCAACGCAGGACCTCCGACGCGCGGCGCAGGCCCCCCTCCCTGGCAATGGCATGAAAGTACCTCAGGTGATTGTAGTTAAGCCATTCTGCGTGGCCGCTGCGGTCTTTCATTCAGTCTAACAGACTGCGCGTTTGGTTCGGGTTAGTCAAAGGATTGATCGCTCTGGCGAACTTCCACCTGCCAGAGAGCTTAATCTTTGAGATTGCATGCCTGAGCGCGCATTAAGCCCGGCCGAGATGCGGACGCGCGGCGTTGCGAGAAGGCTCCAGAAGCAACGCAGCCTTTCTTCAGTGGGACGCTGGGGACCAGGGATCTTCGCCCTGGTGCTGCTCGTCAGGACCTGCCACGGGTCATCTTCCAGATCAACAGCAGCCTGAGGAAGCGAAGCGACCGGAGGGACTTGACCAGTACCGCGGAGGTCGGGTTGAGGAGCAGAAGAAAAAACGGCAGGACCGAGAGCATGTCCACCAAGCCCCAGAAACTGACCACGTAGCGGAGGCGCTCCTCCGCAACATAGAGGCTCCCCAGATAGTCGACGGTGAGAAAAGCGATGGCAGTGAGTTCGAGCGAGCTGATGAAACCCGCGAATCCGGTCCGGTAGGGTTCAAAGGTTTCCAGCAGCATGGACAGGCATGAGACGACAATCAGGATGCCCTGAGCCACCTGCCAGACGCGACGCGTGACGGTATCTGAATCTGTAAACAGGTCGCTGCAGAATTCTGTAAACCGGTTTTCGGAGGAATCGAAGCTCATTGGGATTGGGGTGGGGGATGGGAGTTCAAGAGGCCAGACGGCGCGCCCCGTGGCAAGGGCCGACTCTTGCCTTTAGCCTCCGCTTGAAAGGGAGCCATTCGCGACTGCCTCGTGGATGTCGCCCACCAGAAGGTCTACGTCCTCGAGGGTGGTGCTCCACGAGCACATGAAGCGGGCGCCTCCGCCAATGAACAGGTAGTATTTCCAGCCCCGACGGCGGAGGCTTTCGTGGACGTGCTCTGGTAGTTGGACGAACACCGCGTTGGCTTCAACAGGGTAGAGGATTTGGACCTCTGGAAGGTCGGTGAGGGCCTCGGCCAGTCCGCGTGCCAGGGCGTTGGCACGGCCGGCGATATCCAGCCAAAGCCCTTGCCGCAGAAGTGCCGTCCACGGCGAAGCAAGAAATCGCATCTTCGATGCAAGCTGACCGGCCTGTTTGCAGCGGTAGGCAAACTCCTCTCCGAGTGCCCGGCTAAAAAACACGACAGCCTCGCCCACGGGGCTTCCCAGCTTGGTGCCTCCGAAGGAAAGGACGTCCACGCCAGCTTTCCAAGTGAGTTCCGCGGGCGCCACCCCGAGGGAAGCCACGGCGTTTGCAAACCGGGCGCCATCCATGTGGATGCGCAGGCAGTGGCGCTGTGCAACCGCAGCAAGGGCAGCAATTTCAGCGGGCCGGTAGACCGTGCCCAGCTCGGTGGGACAGCTAAGGCTCAGCGCTCTTGGTTTGGGAAAGTGCAGATCCCTGCGTTTGGTGACGGTCCGTTCCATCGCTTCTGGGTCGATTTTGCCCAGGGGGCCCGACGTCAGCAGGAGCTTGGTGCCGTTGGAAAAAAACTCCGGAGCCCCGCATTCGTCGGTTTCCACATGGGCGAATTCGTGAGTGATGACGCTGTGGTAGGATTGGCAGAGCGAGGCGAGGGCGAGCGAGTTGGCCGCCGTTCCGGTGAAGACAAAGTAAACGTCGCAGTCGGTCTCAAAGACGTCGCGAAAGGCGTCGCTCGCCTCGGCGGTAAAACGATCCTCCCCGTAGGAAGGCAGCCTGCCTGTGTTCGCGCGCAGGACCGCCTCCATGACTTCGGGACACATTCCCGCGGTGTTATCGCTTGCAAATGTATAATTGGGGGAGAGTTGCACGCTCGAAGGGAACCTCAGTAGCTCTGTAGAAACAAATTGTTTTTTTCTGCGCGATTCATTGCCGGCGCGTCCGTCTGAGGGGCGCGGGTTTGCGGCGCTCGGGCTGGCGGGGAGAGGTGTTTCCCGTGTTGCAGATGTTAATTGCTGCAATCGGGCGGCGCTTGAGCGAAAATCACAATGCGATCCCGCGGGCAATGGCGACAATTGTTGTGTTTGGCACTCTCGATACCAAGGGCGATGCGCACCGGTTTCTTGCCGAATGCCTCCGCTCCCGGGGGCATTGTGTCCTGCTGCTAGACTTGGGGATGCTTGGCCACCCGCAGGTGGAGCCCGACCTGAGTCGCAAGGATTTGCTAGAACGCACGGGCTTGGATGAGTCAGCTTTGGACACAGGACGCGAGCAGGCGGCGGCTCTCATGGGGCGAAGCGCTGCACGCATGCTGGCCCGTCTGTTTTTGGAGGGGAGTCTGGATGCGGTCATCTCCGTTGGTGGTCGCTGCGGTGCAACTATCGCGCTGGCAGCGATGCGAGCGCTGCCCCTCGGGGTGCCTAGTGCGCTCGT
>JBIKSY010000323.1:0-4207 GCA_044348365.1 Chthoniobacteraceae bacterium | reverse complement strand
CACCTGACTTGCGCGCGCCTCGGCCTCGACCACGCGCACCCGGCAAAGCTGCAGGACCGCGGGGTGCAGGTGCATCGGCGCCCCGTACCGGATGTCGTGGTCGGGGAACTCCCGCTGCAACGCCTGTACCTCGACGGGCATATCGTTCTTCGCATGGGTCGCCCCGAGCAGCACGCCGGGCACGACGGAGATGCGTTTGGCGCCGCTTTCAACCGCCTTGCGGACCCCTTCGTCGATGGTGGGTCTGGAAAACTCCAGATAGCCGTGCTCCACCACGCGGCCGGCCGCCCGCTCGCGCACCACTTCAATAAAGCGCTCGAACTGGTCGACGCCCTGGGGATCACGGCTGCCGTGGCCTGCGACGACCACGGCGATGTCTGCGGGCAGGCTTGTCATACGATGGGTTGGATCTGGCTGGGAAAGGGCTGGAGACTGCGGATCAAAAGAATGCTCATGTCCGTGAACGTGCCGGTGCACTCGGAAAGCTTGCCGCTCCAGTTGGCTTCCGCACGGGTGAGCTGTTCCCAAACCTCCACCGGATGTTCGCCCGGTATCCCCTCCGCCAGCAGATACGTAGCAACGTCGCTCGGCATGAAGTCCCAAGGCCGGGGGATGACAATCGCGTTGCGCCCGTCCTCAAGTACATGGACGAGGTGTTTCTGAAACGGCACCAGGTCGCCCCGCCGGTGAAACGTGATGAAAGTGGTTTCGTCAAAGCAGACCCGTCCGCGGCTCGCCAAAATCTGGGCCGAGCTGATTCCCGGGATTGTTTCCACCGGATGCCCGCAGGCCGCCTCGATCCGTTCCAGAAACTGAAACCCCGAAAAGTGAATGTCCCCCATGAAGACGACCACGCACCGCTTGCCCGCGTGGTGGAGTTCCGCGACCTCGGCCAGGCGAGCCGTTTGGTCTCGGTAGTTCATGCCAATGGTGCGGCTGCCCGGTTGGATGTGGGGCCGCGCCACGTCGAGCACGGCGTCAAAGCCGGCCACAACGTCCGCCTCCGCTATGAGATCGCGGCCGCGCAGGGTGAGGTAGTTGGGGTCGCCTGGACCGGCGCCGATGCAGTGGATCATAAGGTGAGGCAGAGGGTGGAGGAGAGTGTGGGAGCGAGGGAGGGGAAGTACAGGTGGGCGTAGGAGGCGTGGAGATTTTGGTGGCGGAAGCCCTCGCGGCGGCTGGCTCCGTTGCGGCGCCGGACCACCTCCCAGGCGTTCGCCCGCACGCCTTCCTCGCTCCACCGCGAATAGTGGAATTCGTGTCCGTAGTGCGGCGCTTCCCCGGGCTGGGAGACGGTGCAGTAACCGAAGTTTTGCAGCGCGCGCGTCATTTCGACCGCCCCGGGTACGACGCCCGCCATGGGAAAGCGCTCCCCCTCCAGCGTGAGGATTGCCTCCGAGAGGAGCATGAGTCCGCCGCACTCGGCATAGCAGGGGAGTCCTCCATTGACGGCGTCCCGGAGTGAGCGGAGCAGGGGGGTGTTTTGGGAAAGTGCGGAGGCGTACACCTCGGGAAAGCCCCCTCCCAAAACCAGCGCGTCTATGCCCGCGGGAAGCTCCGCGTCCCGCAGCGGGGAAAATGGAACCAGTTCCATCCCGCGGTCCACCAGCCACTCGAGGTTGGCTTGGTAATAAAAGTGAAACGCCGCGTCCTGGGCGATGCCCACCCGGCGCAGGCGGTTGTTCGGCTTGGCTTGCAGGGAAGCCTCCGCCGGAATCGGCGGGACCCCGGGCGCGAGGGGCTTCCGGGTGAGCGCGGCAAAGGCGTCCAGATCCAGCGTGCGCCTGGCGATTTCCACCAACTCCCGCCGGTTGGGCAGCGGGCGTTCCTGGGCAGCCTGCAGGCCGAGATGGCGTTCCGGCCAGTCCAGCGCGGCCATCTTGGGAATCGCCCCCAATACGGGAATCCCCGTCGGCAGCAGCGCCTCCTTCAAATACTCGGTGTGCGAATCCCCGCTCACCCCGCTGAGGACCACGCCGGCGATCCGATCCGGGCTGGCCTCCGCCAGAAAGCCGCGCAGCCCCGCAGCGAGGGAACGCCCTGCCTTTGCCGCGGGCACGCTCAGCACGACGGGCCAGCCCAGCCAGCGGGCCATTTCCATGGTGCTGCCTTCTTCCGAGCTCGGGTGGGCTCCGTCAAAAAGCCCCATGACTCCTTCCAAAACGCCGGTGGCCGAGCGGGTGTGCGTAAGCGCCTCCTCCAAAACACGCTCCCTGCCCATGAGCCAGGCGTCCAGGTTGCGTGAGGGACGGCTGGCATAACGGTTGTGATAGCCGGGATCGATGTAATCCGGCCCCGCCTTGAACGGCTGCACGGGAAGCCCGCGCGCCTCCAGTCCGGCGAGCAGCAGACAGCTCAGCACGGTTTTGCCGCTGCTGCCGTGCATGCCGGCGAGGACAAAGCCCCCTGCCTGCGCCCCGGCGGAATCCGCGTAGTGGGTGTCCTGCGTGGAAATCAAAATTCGATCCCCCTCCGGGCGGAAACCCCCTTGTCAAAGTGGTGTTTGATCTTGCGCATTTCGGTGACCACGTCGGCCAGCTCCATGAGCGACTCGTGGGCATAACGACCGGTGAACACCAATTCCACCTGCGGGGGCCGGGCCTGGGCCAGCTTGAGCGCGCGTTCGACCGGGATCAGGTTCCGGTGGATGCAGTAGTTGATTTCATCCACGATGACCAGGTCGTGGGCGCCGGCCTGGAGCACCTCCTCCAGCTTGTTCATCTCCGTGGCTAGGGCGAGGGTCATGGCCTCCACGTGTTCGGGAATATGTTTACTGCGCGAAAGGATCCAGTCCTGCTCCACGTTGGTGTAGGTCAGATTGGGATGGAGTCCCGGACAGATGGCCAGCTCCCCGGTTTTCCAGCGCGGCTTCATCATCCGCAGGTAGTACACCCGGAACCCACAGCCCAGTGCGCGCAGCATCAGGCCCATGGACGCGGTGCTCTTGCCCTTGCCCTCGCCGGTGTAGATTTGAAAGGCGCCGTGTTTAAGGTTTGAGGTTGTTTCCATTGGTAATCTGGCCCTTGAGTTTTACGGGGGGGCTGGGGGGGAGCGGCTCAAACCGCCGGTTGAAGTCGGGCTTGAGCACCTCTTCGGGCACGGGTGGCAGCGCCACCGGTTTCGGTTTGAGCGCCTGCCGCGCCTGCAAACCCGCTGCCAGCACGAAGACACACAAAAACGCGACGCCCCAAAACCAGCGCAGCACCCGGGGGATGTCCCCGGGCTGTGCGGGCCGGGCGTTGGCGTTGAAAACCGGCCCGCGCTGGGGAATGCCGTCGTAGGAGTTGGTGCCGCCGAGGCGCACGCCCAGTGCCCAGGCCGCGGCTGCCTCGCTCCATCCTGCGTTCGGGCTGGCGTGCTTGGCGGAGTCCTCCATGACCGCGAGCGTGTAGCGGAACCCCCTTGGTAAAAGTGACGCCAGCGCGCACAGCCGGGCCGGCAGGTAGCCGAGCATGTCGTCGGCGACTGCGGAAAACTTTCCCATGAGTTCGTAGCGCGCGTTCCGGTGGCCCACGATGGAGTCCAGCGTGTTGGCCGTCCGGTACACGAGTGCGGCAGGCGCTCCGCCGATGGCGGCCCAGAAGAGCGGGGCGACAAAGCCGTCGGTGGTGCTTTCCGCGACGGCCTCCACTGCCGCCCGGCTGATGCCGGCCGCGTCCAGGTTGTGGGTGTCGCGGCCAACGATCGCGCCGACCCGCAGCCGCGCCTCGTTTAAATCGTCCAACACCAGCGGAGCCACGACCGCACGCGCGTGTCTGTCGAGGTCCCGCCCGGCCAGCGTCTGGTAGATGATGAAAGCGTCCCAAAACCAGGCCATCGGCGTCCCCACGAGTGAAAGAGTGTGCCGGATGAAAAAGTAGCCCGCCAGCAGGCTGCCGCAAACCGACACCCAAAGAATCATCCCGCTGAACACAGTGCGTCCCAAAACGCGGGACCAGATCTCTTCAAAGGGTCCGCACAGAGCGCCGGCCACGCGGGTCACGTGCGGCCAGCCCTGCGGGTCTCCAGCGAGCACGTCCAAACCCACCGCAAACAGAAACTGGAGTGCGTCAGTCCTCCACATAACGCCACAACGCCTCCAGGTTCAGATGTTCTTCGATGAGATCGGCCATACTCGAATAAAGCGCCTTTCTCTGTTCACGAAAGCCTACAGCCGCAGTTTTGTGCGACTTCAGCCCGCCCAACCGCGCCACTTCGCGCCGAAGTG
>JBIKSY010000324.1:0-4207 GCA_044348365.1 Chthoniobacteraceae bacterium | reverse complement strand
ACAACCCGGTGCGCCGCCATAGCGCTCTCGGTTTCATATCCCCAGTGGCCTTCGAAAAGCAGACCTATAACAATTAACACTTTTGTGTCCGCATTATCGGCTCGCCTTCAGTAATAACGGAGTTGATCGTGTCGCGCTTAAAAGAGACAGTACCGGTGCCTTGAGAGAGGTTAAGCTCGTTGAGGCCAAAGCGCACTACGGTAAAGGCAAGCCCAAGTTGGGGATGACAAAAAATGGCATTCAAATGTCTAGGGACTGGCTTGCGGAATGGCTGAGAAAGCTTCGGAACTCGGGAAAAGCAAACAGGGCGCTTGCGAAAGAGATCTCCGACTTTGTCAAGGTGCACAAGATTCCGATTACCACGCTTGGAGAAGTCCATGACATCAACTTGAGATCCGGAAAATACACGGTACGCAACCCTTTAACAATGACTGAACGGTCTGGCCCCATGTCGATCGAGAGGCTCTTAGGGAACATCGCATCCCGTTCAAGGAACCAAGAAATCAGCGTTTGGGCGAAGCGCAATTTAGCCCAGCTTGACCAGATTCGAATGGCGCGTATGAAGTCCTGGCTCACTGAAGGGAGGAACGCGAGGGCATTGAACAGTGTCACTACGAGGAAGGTTGTTACGCAGATCACGAAGCAATCAGCAAAAGCCGGAGAGCGAGCTTTTCTACGAGCTGCTGGGCCCATAGGCATCGCGGTTGCTGCTAGCATTGATGTTTATGAAGTGTACGAACATGTGCGAGACTTCCGAGCAGGGAAAATCTCAAACCGCGAAATGAATATATCTGTCACGAGTAGCATCGCGGGTATTTATGGTGCTTGGCAAGGTGCAAGAGTCGGCATGCAGGTTGGTGGAGGGATTGGCTCTTTAGGAGGTCCGAAAGGACAGGTTTTAGGTGCCGCCGTGGGAGGAGCGATAGGCGGTGTTCTTGGTTATAAAGGCGCGGCAACTGTCGGCGAATCCGCAGCGTCAGCATACTATAGAAACCTTGATAAACCTGTGAAAAACGAATTGGATATTTGGTTTATCAAAACATCACAGCCGCTATCAGCATAAGCAATTTATAGACATGAAAGAACGCCTCTTTTTTATCTGTGTGGCGGCTTGGCTAGTAACCTCGTTGACGGTTGGAGGCTGTAAACCAAAACAGCCGGAGCCTGTGAAACCGCCACCGCCCATGGAGTATCCTCCCAAGTAAAATGCTTCGAGACATAAAGCGCTGTTTTGCTGCGTTTCCTGCCTCTCTTGATGTTCTGTTGCGCGCAATTCAGGCAAACATACCCCTATCTGTGCGCCGCGGCGTGGAGCGTCTTCATCTTGGCCGTGGCTTCGTGGTCTCCGGAAAGGTAGCGCTTGATGAAGTCGCGGTCCCGGGTCAGCGCCCCGATCTGCTCGACGGCTTCCTCCTTGGTGATCCCAAACTGCGGCGCGCCCCCGGCGGCAAAGGCGTGTTCGCCCAGACCGCGGCCCAGTTGTGCGGTGAGCTTCAGCCAGTTGGCCGTGCCCATGGCGGATTCGATTTTGGGTGCGTGCTCCGAGAGTGAGTACTCCTTCACCGCGCGCTCGGAGTGGCGCAGGTTTTCCTCGTAAGCGACACCCCACTCGGAACGGACGGCCCCCAGCTCGGCGAGTCGTTTGGCAGCCGCATCCTCGGCGGCGGTCTTTGCCGCGTGCTCCCGGCTTTCGCCCAGCCAACCGGACAACGCCTCCGCCTGCCGGGTGTTCAGCCCGACCTCGTGAAACTTGGCAGCTGTATCGGCGTCTTCCAGACGGTAGGCATCGGGTGTGGACGGGCGCCCCAATGCAGTGAACACGCGTTCCCAGCCCTCGGTATCGTGTTCGCCCTTGGGCAGCGGGACCTTCTCGTTGCCCACGAGCTTCTCCAGATTCCGGTAGCCTTGGACAATATCGGCGGGTGCGCTCCAGCCCTTCTTCTGAATGTAGCCCAGCACCTCGGGATCGCTGATGGCGTCCACCCACGAGGGGACGGCCTGCTCCAGAGCGGTGTTGGTAGGGGAAACGGTCGGATCGGTTTCGACAGCTGTGGTCATACGGTAAAGGGAGAGGTGCGGATGGTTGGGGAAAGGCTCAGGGTTCTTCCTGAAGGTGGGTGATGTCCCTGTCTGAAAGGTTCAAATGCGCTTGGATGCGGTTCCAAACTTCGCGCCGGCCCTCGGCCATGGCCATCGCCAGCGGGTCGACGGAACGCGTCAGCGGATTGACCGCCGCGGTGCTGCTTTGTGCGCGGCAGAAACGCCGTAGGTCGGCGAGGACCACCTCGGCGGCACGGTTCGGCTTGTTGTCGGCATCGAAAAAGAGGAGCCGGTAATTGCGGCGCCGGTTGAGAATGCGTTCGAGCAGGCGCGTCATGGTTGACCTCCCGCGCTGATCTTCACCCCGCTGCTAGCCGGAACGCCTGCCGCGATGGTCTGCATCTCGGTCAGATTCGCCACCGCCTGCGCCCCCACATAACCCGCGCTCACCAATCCGTCGGCCTGCACCACGCCCTGCTTGCGGAGCTCGGCGACTTCCTCCGAGGTGCGCAGCAACTTGGCGGGAACTCCGTTGATTTCGCACAATTCCCGCGCCACGGCTTCCGCGTTAAAGAGCAGCATCACACCTGGGTCGACCTGCGCCAGCGGAGTCACGCTTTCGATAGTGCGCAGGATGGCGAGTCCTTCTTCGGCGCGTTGGGCGCGGTTGAGCGGCGAGGTGTATTCGACATCCACGATGCCGCCCGCATCGAGCAGCGCCTGTGGCATGGGCGGGAGCTCGCCCATTTGGGAAAGCAGATCGAGTTCGCGCTCCACCATCGGGCCGAGGAACTCGCTTTGCTGGCGCCCCATGGTGGGGGCGAGGAGCGCCGCCTTTTCCTGCGCACGCAACAGCGCTTCGGCTGCGGTCATGCGCGGCGTGGCCACGAGGACCTGGGTGAGCGTGACGAGGAATGCTTCGTTGATCGCCTTTTGGCGGCGTTCGATCATCTCGTCGCCGATATCCACCCGGCTCCCCAGGTCGAGTGGGAGCACCACCGCGTTGCCCTGGTCGTTGACGCCCCCGAAGTTCAGCGCACCGGGGCGCAGGTCGAAACCGGAAAGCGCACCGTCCTCCTGCAAGAGCAACGGCGGATCGAGCGCCTTCTGACCGGCGCGCAGGACGGTCTTGCTCATCTCGTTGACCATCTTGATCTCGGGCAACACCGTCATCGCAGGGGAGCGACCGTACACTTCCTTCGGTCCGGTCGTGTACCGGCCCACGGCATAGGGAAAAGTACGGTAACCGCCCTCGCTGACGATCCGGCGCCCGTGGACTGCAATGTAGTAGGATGAGAACGCCATGCCCCGGTGGTTCAGTGCACCCGCCACGCGCTCCGGATTTGGGAACACCGCGTGCAAAAACTCGTGCTGCGTGTCGGGGCGTTCCTGAGCGTCGCTGACAATCTTGTCGGGCAGAGCGTCCGCGCCAAATCGCTGCACGGCCTGCCGGGCTGTGAGCTGGAACTTGCGAAAGACCGTGTCCACCACACCCTGGTGGTTCTCGGCGATGCAGATTTCACCGAGATGGATGGAACGGTAGCGGAGTCCTTCGGTGCTGGACTCAATAAAGAGCGCCCCCGTGCCAAACGCACCCAGGGACATGAACACATCGTTGGCCTGACAGGCAAAGTTGGCGTTGGGCGCGTAGCGTTCGGCAAAGAGGATGTCCGCCACCTCGTCCAGCCACTTCTTGACCTCGATGTTTTCCTGCAGGGCTTCGTCTCGGACACGCAACCCGTGCCAGCGCTGGGGCCGAGGGATGAGCATGGACTCCATGGCCGCGGTGAAGCGTTCGAGGGAAAGGCAGGCGGTGGCGTCGAAGAGGAGTTCGGTGTGCTTTTCTCCCGGGGTGCGGCGTCCGGCAAAGAAATCGCTGCGGGGAAGGACGCGTTCGGCGACTTCGCGCCAGTGCGCCTCCCATACGGCGCGCTCGGATAAGAGGCGTTCGTGGCGTTTCAGCAGGTCTTCAGCGGAGCATCCCATTCCGATGAAATCGGGGCTCAATTTGATTTTGGATGGGTGGGTGCGGGGAAAAAGTGGAAGAAAAGATAAGGATCGGGAAAAAGGGGCCAATCCCCTGTGGGAATCAGGGAGTTGAAGCGCCCCTCGGACAGGTGTAGGCTTGGGCTTGTGATCACCCAGCGGCAAATCGAGACCTACGCGG
>JBIKSY010000093.1:0-13752 GCA_044348365.1 Chthoniobacteraceae bacterium | reverse complement strand
GCCAGATCCTTCAATTCGTAGAGGGCCAGTGAGCCGTCCACCATGAACTCGTTGGCGTTAACTCGCTTGAACTCGGGGAGTTCCGTGTCGAACTCGTCCTGAATATCGCCCACAATTTCAGCGAGTACATTGTCGAGCGTCACCACCCCCACCGTCCCCCCGTACTCGTCCACCACCAGGGCCAAGTGGGCGTGCTTGGTGAGAAAAAACGTCAACAACCGCTCCAGAGGCATCATCTCCGGCACCGGGAGAATATCGCGTTTGGCGCTCATGATCTCCGGAGTCGGAGCCCTCATCTGCAGAAGCAGGTCCTTGATGTGGAGCAGCCCGATGGCGTTGTCCAGATGCCCCTCACACACGGGAAAGCGCGTGTGGCGCGATTCGACTGCCCTTTGCAGGTTCTCTTCAAAGGAGTCCTCGGTGTTAAGGAAAATGACCTCCTTGCGGGGTGTGGTGATGTCGCGTACCACCCGCTTGCGCAGGTCCAGCGCGTTGATGAGGATTTCTTTGCCGATGGGAGTCACCTGCCGGGCGTCTTCGCTCTCGGCCAAGATCACCCGCAACTCCTCCTCCGAATGCGCCAGTTCGTGCTCCCCCACAGGACGCACCCGCAGCACCCGGCGCAAAAACCAACTGGCGGCGCCGTTGAGAAACCAGATGGCCGGACGGAAGATCTGATAAAAAAAAGCCAGCGGCGCGCTCACCCAGACGGTTGTGGGAACCGGCATGGAGATTGCGATCGACTTGGGCGCCAGTTCCCCGAGCACAATGTGGAGAAACGTAATAGCCGCAAAAGCGCCTCCGACGGAAACGGCCTTCAAGACGCCCTCTGCCTCGACGCCCAAGGAAACCAACAAGGGCCAGATCAGTCCGGCCAGAAGGGATTCCCCCACCCAACCCAGCGCCAAACTTGCAAGCGTGATCCCCAGTTGGGTTGCCGAGAGGTAGGCCTCCAGGTTTTCTGTGACCTCTATGGCCTTGAGCACCCGCTTGTCCCCCGTGCCGCCAAGCGCTTCCAACTGGCTGGAACGCACCTTGACGATCGCAAACTCGGAGGCGACAAAAAAACCATTCAAGCCCACGAGGAGCAGGATACTGGCGAGCTGCAGTAGCACAGGAACCGCCTGAGATGACAAGCCTGCTTCGGGGGACATGCCAGAATACAAAAAGAACCGAGTCACAGGATGTTCCCGCGACTCGGAACTTGAAATTGTCTATAGAGGAAAACTACCAGCTCGACTTGGTCACCCCGGGAATCAACCCGTGGGAGGCCAACTCGCGGAAGGCGATACGGGACAGCTTGAATCGTCCAATGTAGGCGCGCTTGCGGCCCGACTGCAGGCAGCGCTTCGACATACGTACAGGGCTGGCGTTGCGGGGAAGCAGGGAAAGGCCAATGTAATCGCCTTTGGCCTTCAATTCTGCGCGCAGGTCAGCAAACTTGGCGACTGTAGCCGCCTTCTTTTTTTCACGTTCAATCCAACTCGTCTTGGCCATATAGATAACTGATGAGCGGCAGATAGTACGTCTTTACCGCCAGCCGGCAACCTTTTTCTCCGGGCGTCTCCCAAAACACCGTTTAAGTGAGCGAAGACACCCGCGGCGCAGTTCCCAACAGGCACACTCAAAAACAATGTCTCCCTCAGGGCACGAAAAAACGGCTGCGGCTTGCACCAGGGTTCTGGCCTGCAAAAACCAGCCACCTGCCGCCCGAAAAGGAACGGTAAGCCCCGAGAAATAGGGATACCTGACGGAGGCGGTAGCGCCAAAAATAGAAACGCGCTACACCCGTTACAAATCTCTTGCCCAGCCAGCAGCGTCTAAAAATATTTCAAACTACTAAAGTGCAATTACTTAATATCATCACACTTTGGCGCAGCCTTCCGGCCTAAAAGCCCCCACCCGGCCCACCCTGCGGGGCCCAAAGTTTCGCTTCGCCTCCCGCCCCGCGCACGTGCGAAGGTCCCCTATGCTCACCCGTGTAGAAGTCGCCCTTGGCGCGCGCGCTTATTCCGTCCTCAATGGCACAGGCTGCCTACCCTTGCTGGGCGCTTTGCTGCGCGAGCACGGCCTACAACACTCCAACGCCTTTGTGCTCACCAACCCTCAGGTGGGTGCCCTGTACGGAGCACCTCTGGAGGCCACCCTTCGTGAGTCGGGCTTCCAACGGGTGGTCTTCCACCAAATCCCGGCCTCCGAGGAGGGCAAAAACTGGGAGGAGTTCTCCCAAACCTGCGCCTCGCTCCTGCACCACTTTCCCGATGCGGGCGCCTCCCCTCTGGTTCTCTTGCTCGGAGGCGGCGTTGTGGGGGACTTGGGCGGGTTCGCCGCCGCCGTCTATCGCAGGGGCGTGCCCTTTGTACAGGTCCCCACGACACTCCTGGCCGCGGTGGACTCCAGTGTCGGCGGCAAGGTCGCAGTCAACTTCGGAGGTGTGAAAAACATCATGGGCGCCTTTTCTCAGCCCAGACTGGTGGTCTGCGACCTGGCTACTCTGAAGACCCTCCCTCAGCGCGAACTCCGCTCGGGCGCCGCAGAGGTCATCAAGTACGGCGCCGTCTGCTGCGGTTCTCTTTTTGCAGACCT
The DNA here is from genome assembly GCA_044348365.1 of Chthoniobacteraceae bacterium. Lineage (GTDB taxonomy): Bacteria > Verrucomicrobiota > Verrucomicrobiia > Chthoniobacterales > Chthoniobacteraceae > Chth-196. The sequence continues at coordinate 11,166 of JBIKSY010000093.1, read as the reverse complement.
TGAGGCGGGAGCCCTGGAGCGGTTGCTCGCCCTGGACGCCGAGACCCTCGTGGACGTGGTCACCCGTTGCGTCCGCCTCAAGGCGGCTGTGGTAGAGCGGGACGAACTGGACAAACTGGGCATCCGTAACGTCCTCAACTTCGGGCACACCATCGGCCACGCCCTCGAACTCAGCGCCCAATACGCGCTGACCCACGGGGAAGCGATCTCCGTCGGCATGGTCGCCGCCACCCGCCTCGCCGAGCGTCTGAACGTCTGCGAGGCCGGTTTCCTCGGGAGGCTGGAGGTCCTTCTCCAGCGGGCCGGCCTTCCCCTGCGCCACCCCGGCCACCCGGAACTGTTCGACCCGATGCTCCGCGCCCTGCAGCTCGACAAAAAGTTTAGAAACGGCAAAAACCTGTTCGTGCTGCCGGTGCGCCCCGGCGAATGGCGCCAGATGGAAGACGTCCCCTGGCCCCTCGTCCACGAAGCTATCCAAACCGCTCTCTCCTAACCCCGCCCGTCTCCTCCTTCATGCTGCTCCACTCCCTCGAATTGCCAGGCATCCGCAAAGTCGCCTCCGGAAAGGTCCGCGAAATCTTCGACCTCGGCGAACACCTGTTATTGGTCACTACGGATCGGATTTCCGCCTTCGACTGCATTCTGCCCAATCCCATTCCAAAAAAGGGAGAGGTGCTCACCCAGCTTTCGGCCTTCTGGTTTGAGCGGTTTGATTTCCTTGAAAACCACCTGGTCGCAACGGAGTTCTCGGATTTCCCAGCGGTCCTCCGCCCCTTCGAGGCAGAACTTCGCGGCCGTTCGATGCTGGTAAGGAAAGCCCAACCACTGCCGGTCGAATGCGTGGTGCGGGGCTATCTCGCGGGGTCGGGCTGGAAGGAATACCAAACCCGGGGCAGCGTGTGCGGCATTCCCCTGGCCTCCGGAATGCTCCAAGCCCAGCAACTGCCCGAGACCCTTTTCACGCCTTCCACCAAGGCCGTTTCCGGCCACGACGAAAACATCGGCTGGGAGGAATGCGTGCGATTGATTGGAAGCGGGGTCGCCGAGGAGGTGCGCTCGCAATCGGTGCGTTTGTACGAGGCGGGCCGCGCCTGGGCCGCCACCAAGGGGATCCTCATCGCTGACACAAAGTTTGAGTTCGGCCTGTTTGACGGGCGGGTCATCCTCATCGACGAGTGCCTGACGCCGGACTCCTCCCGCTTCTGGCCGGCCGCAGGCTACGCGCCGGGCATGAGTCCTCCGAGCTTCGACAAGCAGTTTGTGCGCGACTACCTGGAGACCCTCGCGTGGGACAAGACCCCTCCCGCCCCCGATCTTCCCGGGGAGGTCGTTGCGGGCACGAGCGCAAAGTACATGGAGGCCTTCGAGCGGCTCACTGGCAAGCCGCTGCGCTAGCCAATTTGAAAGCCCCGGCCGCATGCAAACCGCCATTGAAGATTTCATCATTCATTTGGCAACCGAGCGCGGTCTTTCGGACAACTACCAGCTTTCTACAAGGCTTTCACTGGAGGCGTTTGCACTCTGGCTCGGGAAGACCCACGGCCTGAGTGCGCCTGCGGAGGTCACCCGCGAGCACCTCACCGAGTTTATCGCACACCGCAAACGTGTGGGCTTTTCCGCCGCCTCGATTAAACTCAATACGGTGGCCCTTAAGATACTCTTCCGGTGGCTGCGCGTACGCGACCGCATCCCTCTTGACCCCGCCGAATTGCTGCGCCTGCCGCAGACGGAACGCCAGCTCCCGGAGACGCTCAACGAACAGCAGGTCGAGACCCTGCTGGAGGCGCTTCCCGACACCGGTGTGCTGGCGCTGCGAAACCGGGCGATCTTTGAAACTCTCTACGCCTGCGGGGTGCGTGTCTCGGAGCTTTGCGGCGCGCGCCTCGAACACCTGGACCTGGAGGGCGGCCTGCTACGGGTCACGGGCAAGGGCGACAAGATGCGGTTGGTTCCAGTGGGCTCCAAGGCGGCGGCGGCTCTGGCGGGTTATCTGTCGGCGGAAAGACCGGGGCTGGTGCGCAAGCACACGCGCAGCCACTTGTTTCTTTCGGTTCGCGGCCGGGCGCTCACGCCGGACCGCATCTGGCAACTGGCCAAGGAGACGGCACAGCGGGCGGGGTTTTCACAGGCGGTCTACCCGCACCTGTTGCGGCACAGCTTTGCGACGCACCTGCTCGGCAACGGGGCGGACCTTCGCATCATTCAAGAGCTGCTTGGGCACGCAGACATTTCCACCACGCAGATTTACACGCACGTGGACGCACAGAGGCTCAAGACGGTGCACTACCGGTTTCACCCGCGTGCGCGGTGACAAACATTTTATTTGACGCTCCACGCCCCCTGTGGAACCTTACCCCCATCCGGAGCGGAGCATAAGGTAAATGCGCTGCCGCAACTGGAGGCTCCCAGCGAGCAGGAGGGTTAGAGAAACCGCTCTCCAAGGACTTCGACGCAGAAAACTCGAAGAGTTCTTGGAACGCAGATTTCCTGCCAGAACCGCCACACACGCCAGTGATGTTTAGACCGACGGCCACGGTTTTTTAACCGGGGAACCGGTTCCGAAGACAGGAATGGTGGTTCAGGAGGAAAGCTTCAGGTCACGCAACACCCTTGGTCGCAGGAGGCTGTTCCACTTTCATATTCAAGCGTGCTTTCCCAAAGCATCTCCCAGCCCCTTCCACCGGCCCTCGGCCTTCCGTTTACCCGGGTCCGCGGCGGAACAGGCACAAACCCGATTTCCAGTAATTCATCAGTGTAGCATTCCGCGCAATTCCAGCCACGCCAGCAGGCGCAAATCCATGGGGGTCCGCCGCTTGACCCGACGGGTCGGGCCCTCCCAACCTGTTGATACGCCTGCAGTCCGCGGCCCCCGCCATTCGTGTCACCCGTTCACACGCCAATCGATCTGTCCCTTTGCCTTCCATTTCCCGAAAGTCCCGCCCTCCGAGAACTCCGCAGGAGCCGGGGCGCAGCGACGAAACGGTTCCTTCTCTTCCTTGTTCCCTTCCTATCACAAATGACCGAGCCCACCTTTTCCTTAACTGGTGAACCCTCCGCCCCTCCTGCGGACAAACCCGTGAGAAAACGCAGCGCCGCCGCAGGCGCCTCACCCAAAACCGGTGCGAAAGCAGCGGCAAAGTCCACCTCCGCCCGGACGGTTTCAGCGGAGACTGATTCTCTTCCCCAAGCCCTCAAGGGACGATCCAAGTCAATCAAGTCCGCCGAAATCGTACAGGCTGCGGCCGGGCAACCGCTCGAAAGCCTTCCTAAAAAGCGCGCCTCCCGGACCGCCTCAAAGCAAAAGATTTCGCCGACTGAGACGCCCACGCCCTCAGTGCAGGAATCCCAGCCTGCAGAACAGGCCGCCAGCGCCGCAGCAAAACTGGCGCCACTCAAAGCGCGCCGCAAAAAGGAGCCCTCTCCCACACCTTCCCCGGAGGCACCGCAGAGCGTGCCCCCGCCGCAAGAGGCCCTGCTGGGAGAGGCCCGCTCAATAAGCGCGGTTCAAGGCAGAAGCCAGCCCGGACCGAGGGGACGCCGCGGAAGACAAGACTCCGCAGCCAATGCAGTGGCCAGTCACACACCACACCCCGCCTCCGCTCCGGAGACCAGAGACAATGGGCCAGCGTCCACTGCGCCGGCAGATCCGGTGGCAGACCCCTCGGAGCGGCTCCGGAAGCCTTACCCGGTCTATGTGCCGCTCCACATTGCCAAGCAAATGGAGCAGGAAGGACGCCCCGCACCGCTGGCTGTGGCTCCCGACGCCCAGCAGGCGGAGGCAATCCGGACAGCCGCCCTTGAAAACCGGCACGCGACGCAACCCCAGCACTCCGGCAACCACGCCGTTTCCCAAGCGGACGCGGCCGAGCAGGCAGAACGGCGCGAGGGACACCGGCACGAACGCCACCAACAGCAGCTTCAACCGCAACACAGGCAGGACCGCAATCAGGACCGGAGCCAGCAACAGCAGCACCCCAACCAGCGTCACGACCGCAACCAGCGCAATCCACAAAGGGGCCCGGGACCGGAGCGCGGCCGTGATGGCCGCAATAACGACCGGAATCGCAACCGGGAAGAGCACCGCCGCAACGACCGGCGCGACCAGTCCTCGGAGGCCGGTTACCAGGATTCACACCGGGAGCACCAACAGAATCTGCCCCCGCCCACCCCCGAAGAACTGAGCCCCGGCTCCGGTATCATCGAAGTCTCCGGCAAGGGCTTCGGTTTCCTGCGGGATCCACTGCGCAACTTTGTCCAACATCCCGCGGATATCTTTGTGTCGCCGGAAATGGTACGCCGCTTCAACCTTCGCGACGGACAGATGATCCAAGGCAGCGTGCGCAAGAGCGGAAGGGGTCAGCAGATGCACGAAATCACCTCGGTCAACGACGATCCGCCGGAGGAATCCAAGCACCAGCCCGCCTTTGATGAACTGACGGTGATCAACCCGTGTGAACCGCTTCTCATGGCCACGGTGCCGGAGCGCTACACCACCCGGATTATCGACATGCTCACCCCCATAGGAAAGGGGCAGCGCGGGCTCATCGTGGCGCAACCACGCACAGGCAAGACCACTTTTTTGCAACACATCGCCGACGCGATGGTGAAGAACCATCCGGAGGTGAAACTCATCATCCTCTTGGTGGACGAGCGCCCCGAAGAAGTCACTGAAATCCGCCACACGGTGCCCAGCGCGGAAATCATGGCCAGTTCCAACGACATGGACGTGCGCAGCCACACACGGATTGCGGAGCTGGCGATCGAACGGGCCAAACGCCTTGTGGAAGCAGGCAAGGACGTCTTCATCCTGCTCGACTCCATCACCCGCCTCGGTCGGGCCTTCAACAACGCCCTGAGCAACGGAGGCCGCACCATGTCCGGCGGGCTCGACGCGCGCGCTCTCGAGACTCCCCGCAAGCTCTTCGCCGCCGCCCGGAACACCGAGGAGGCCGGCTCGTTGACCATCATCGCCACCGCCCTCATAGACACAGGCAGCCGCATGGACGAGATCATCTTTCAGGAGTTCAAGGGCACCGGAAACATGGAACTGGTGCTGGACCGCAAAATCGCGGAAAGCCGGATCTATCCCGCTGTGGACATCTTCCAATCGGGAACGCGCAGGGAAGAACTGCTAGTGCCGGCCGATCAACTGCAAAAGATCCACTTTTTACGCCGCGGCCTCTCCGGAGCCCGGCCGATGGATGCAATCGACCGCCTGCTGTCCTATCTGAAAAAGTTTCAGACCAACGAACAAATGCTGCGGGAGATCAGGGGGTAGCGGAATGCGGCGCTGTTGACAAGGGAAGGCGCTTCGGCTCCTCCCACCTAGCGCTGGTGCTCGGTTTTGCAAAGACTCGGCGGCCAACCGCCTTCTCCTCGGAAACGCGCCTCCTGTGGGAGCCGCCCGCTTGCTGGTCACCAACCACCTGAGATGTTCCACTCCTCCACCAAGTCCTTTGGGATCGCCTCCAAAAATTGGGAGATCCGCTGGATCGCATCGCCCGCACCGGCGCTGCGTTTGATGAACGGCCAGCTCAGATACAGCTCGTCCTCAGCGCGGGTGACCGCCACGTAGAAAAGGCGCCGCTCCTCCTCCAGTGCCTCGGCGCTACCCATGGACCGCTGCGAGGGAAACATCCCTTCGGTCAGCCAGATGACAAACACCACTTTCCACTCAAGCCCCTTGGACTGGTGGACCGAGGAAAGCGTGATGCTTTCCCCCGTGGAGTCCTTCCGCGCCGCTGCGCCCTGTTCCGTGCCGCCCATGAGGGCCAGCTGGTCGAGAAACTCCTCCGCATTTTCATACTGGGAAGCAAATTGGGCGAGGGTGTTGAGGTCCTCTTTACGCACTTCGTAGTCGAGAAACTCGCCACGGGCGTAGTCGTCGTAAACTGCGTCCCGAACCGCCTGCAGCATTTTCAAGGGGGCTGCGGGAACGCCCCCGGGAGCGATCTCCTCGAGCGTGTGGCCGAGCTGCTTCCAGGCGGAAGCCGCCTTAGCAGGCACCTTCAGCGAACGCAGAGACTCCTCAAAGGAAAAGGCGCCCGGGCCGCCCTCGGGAGGACGTCCCGCCGAAGAAAAGCCCTTCCAGAGCCCGTCTGCGGAACGCTCGCCCACTCCCGGCAGGAGCTTCACCATCCGTTTGAAGGCGATTTCATCAAACGGGTTGACCACAAACTTCAAGAAGGCGCTCACATCCTTTACGTGCGCCTGCTCGAAGAACCGCAGGCCGCTGGTAATCTGGAACGGGATCCCCGCACGGGTAAGCTCCATCTGCAACTCCATCGAATGGTAGTGGGCCCGGTAAAGCACCGCCATCTGCTCCCAGCGGGTGCCCTCGTCAAAAAGCTCCAGCATCCGGGAGACCACAAACCGCGCTTGCTGGGAGCCGGTGTGGAGCGGAATCAACCGTGGCAGCTCGCCGCTTTTGCGCGCCGAGATGAGTTCCTTTCGAAGCGGCGTCTGCATCCCCTCGATGGCCGAGTTGGCGACCTCGAGAATCTCGGGGGTGCTGCGGTAGTTGGTTTCGACCTTGTAGATGTGCGCCCCAGGATAGCGCTGGCCGAAACTCAGGATGTTTTTGTAGTCAGCACCCCGCCACGAGTAGATGGCCTGGGCGTCGTCCCCCACCGCCATGAGGTTGCGGTGGCGGGCAGAAAGCAGGTCGATGAACCGAGACTGGAGCGGATTGGTGTCCTGGTACTCGTCGACCAGGACAAAGTGAAACCGACGCTGGTAGACCTCGGCCACGGCTGGGCGAGTGCTCAGAAGCTGCACGGTGGCGGAAAGCAAGTCATCGAAATCCAGCACGTTGGCCGCCAGTTTGCGCTGCACATAACCCTCGCCCGCGGCCTTGATGAGGGGCGTCCAGTCCTCCAGTTGCGGGAAGCGCTCCGCAATGACCTCCGGCAACGGCCGGCACACGTTCGCCGCGTAACTAAGCACCTCGCCCACCACGGAAGGTTTGACGGGTAACTCGGAAACCTTCCCCCCCTGAATCTCGAGCAGGGCACTCTGCAGCAGCGAATCCGCGTCCTCCCGGTCCATCACGTTGAACCCCTCCCGGTATCCCGCTTCCAGCGGATGTCTCCGCAGCAGCCGGTTTCCAATCGAATGAAACGTCCCGCCCCACAAGTCGCTCAGGTCATGGGGCACCAGCGCCCCGACCCGGTGGAGCATTTCCCGGGAAGCCTTGTTGGTGAAGGTGAGCAACAGAATGTGCGAGGGCTCGACGCCGTTTTCCAGCAGGTAGGCCACCCGGTAGGTCAGCGTGCGGGTTTTGCCCGAACCCGCCCCCGCGAGCACAAGGGCTGGCCCGGGCGGCGAACTCACTGCTGCCAACTGTTGCGGATTGAGTTCCTTGGCAAAGTCGATCCGGGGGACGTCCACCACCGGCCGCCGAATCACGTAGTCGCGCGCCATGGCCTACTTGCCCTCCCCGGAGGGAAGCGTACGCAACTGTATCGCACGGAACGAGGCTGAGGTCCGAAAGGTGGCCAAGGCAAAGGGCACCGAAATCTCAATCTCCCCGGGACGCAAATCCAACACCTTGCCTTTTGTGTTCACATCCACCACCTGCTCCTGATCGATCCAAGCCTGAATGCGCTCCGGCTCCACCCGCAGCCGGATCTTGTACCACTGGTTGTCTTTGAAAAAACGGATCTTGTGAGTTTCGTTCTGCGAGGCGTCCTGCTTGTCGATGCTCGAAAGCCCCACGGTCGACCCGCCCCACCCACCCACCACAAACGTCAGGTGCTTCTCGGCCACAGGAAAGGTCAGTGCGCAGAAAAAATCTAGCCCCGTGCGGCGCATCGCCTCCAGACTGACCTCATAGCCCATCCGAGGCACCGGCTTGGTATACTGGACCCCGCTCAACTCCTCGCCAGCCTCCACCTGCAGGACGCCATTTTCCACCTCCGCTTCCGTTCCTCCGCCAAAGGGTGTGTATTTCCAACCACTCAACGTTTTGCCATCGAAGAGGCTGGTCCAGCCTGTCTCTGAGGCCGTAGTCGGGGCGCCCTTGCCCGGGGCTGGGGTGGACTCTGCCCCGCGACACCGGTCAGGAAAAACCAAAGGCGCGCAGGAGACACACAGCAGGGCGAGGGAAAAAGGGATCGAGGTTCGCACCCTTCTTCCATCGACTTCAGAAGAGGTTTTCACCAGCCAAAAGCGGGCGAGAGCTAGGGAATTGTACCTCCCGCCCGCTAGGAACTACCCTGGCCCGCCCGCGGAAAGCTGCCGCATCCCCTCGTAGAGCACAATCCCCACCGCAGTGGCGAGGTTGAGACTGCGGGTTTCCTCCGCCATGGGGATCGTCAGACAGTGCTCCGGGTTTGCCTTGAGCAAAGCCTCGGGCAGGCCGCGGGTCTCCCGGCCGAAAACCAAATAGTCGCCGGCCTTGAAATCCGCGTGCCAGTAGGGGCGGTCGGATTTTGTGGTGAGAAACCAAAGCTGCGCGGCATTGGGTTGCGCGGCGCGAAAGGTGGCCCAGTCGGCCCAGCGGCGCACCTGCACCTTGTCCCAGTAGTCGAGACCTGCCCGTTTGAGAAGCTTGTCGTCCAGAGAAAACCCGAGCGGTTCGATCAGGTGCAGTATGGAACCGGTGGCAAGGCAAAGGCGGCCGACATTCCCTGTGTTGGGAGGAATCTCGGGCTCCAAAAGGACAACTTGAAACATCGCGGGAAGCATGGCACGGGTTGCAACCCCATACCAGCCCCCCTATATGGCGTAGTTTCTGCTTCACTCGGCAGACCGTGGCGTCGCTGCATACCCCGCAACCGCATTTTCCGCTGGTCCAGAGCCTCTTTTTGGGTACTGGAGCGGCAGTCTTTGCCTGCATACTCGGGGCCTTTGGCGTCCTCCCCCACCCCCTTTCCCTCCGCTCCGGACTGCAGTTGGCGGCACTGCTGCCGCTGACATGCGCTCTGGCCTGGATCGCCCTGAGCGTGGCGTCCCTCCGTTGGCGGAGCATTCTCCAAGGGGCGGCGCTCGCCCAACTCGCGGGCGCCTCGGCCCTGACCCGTCTTCTGGGAGAAGAGTTTCACTGTGAAGTGCAGGCCGTAGCTTTTCTAACGGTCTGGGCCGTGGGCGAGGGGCTGCGCCTGTGGCGACCCGTTTCCTTTCCCACCCACCCGCATTCCGATGAAGACGATGCGGAGGAAGACGCGGAGGAAGTCCCGCACCGGGCTGAATGCAGCATACTGCACTGCGAGTTGCTAAACCATTCCCAGCTGGTGCGGCTGCTCCGTGCGGACGAGGCCGCCCATTTCATCAACCGCTTTCTCTCCATCTGCAATGAGACTGCCTCTGCGCGCTACGGCGTAACTGACCGGGCCGACAGTGAAGCGTTCCGTGCACTCTTTCTGCCGCATCCCGAAGGGGAACCCCATTCCAAAGCAGCGCTGCACGCCGCGCTGGCGATCCACGCGCGCTTAAAGACGCTCAGTGCGGAGTGCGAGGTGCGCTTCGGGCAGGAACTGGATGCACGGATAGGCGTCAGCTCCGGGGAAGTGTTGGTGGCTCGGTTTGGTCTGCCGGGTGCCCTGCAGCACGGCGCCGCGGGCGAACCAGCGGAATGGGCGCGCCGTCTGGCAGGCGCCAACCTGTTGTACGGCTCCAACATACTGATCAGTGAATACACGGCGGCGCTCGCGGGGCGTAGCGTGGAAACCCGCCCAATCGACCTGCTCCAGCGTGAATTGCCCCCCCAAGGACCGGAGGAAGTGTTCGAACTCCTCGCCTTGGCAGGCGCCTTGGATGCCGAATCCAGCACGCGGTTTACCCACTACCGCCGGGGCGTGGCCCATCTGCGCAACCGGAACTGGAAGGCCGCCCGAAATGCGCTGCGTGCCGCCCGTCCCATCGGGCAAACCGATGACGCTATCGACATCCTGCTCAACCGCATTGACGAACAGGAGGCGCTCGCAGCCTACTCGCAGGCGCAAAGCCCGGGCCGCCCCACAGAATGAAACGCGCCGAATATCCGCACCCGCTCCGCTCCCTCATTGAAGAACTCAAGCGCCTCCCGGGTATCGGGGCGCGCAGCGCCGAGCGCATCGCCCTCTGGATGTTACAGTCGAGGGATGCGCATCCCGAGTCGCTAGGACGCGCCATCGCCAAAGTTCAGGAAACCGTCCACTGCTGTGCACAATGCGGTTTTTTCACGGAAACGGACCCCTGCGCCCTGTGCGCCGACCCGGGCCGTGACCGCCAGTTTCTCTGCGTCGTCGAACAACCGACAGACATCCTGCCGATAGAACGATCCGGCGCCTTCCATGGGCTCTACCACGCCTTGGGGGGAAAGATTTCTCCGCTGGACCACGTCGGCCCGGAACAACTGCGCATCAGCGAACTGCTCCTGCGCCTCCGCGCCGATCCGCCCGCGGAGATCATTCTGGCCTTGGGCGGGGATGTCGAAAGCGAGGCCACCTCTCACTATCTGGCCGATCTGCTCCGGGAATTCCCCATTCCGCTGACCCGCCTGGCCCAGGGAATGCCTGCGGGCGCCGGTTTGGAGTACACCGACGAACTCACTCTGGCACGCGCGCTCTCGGGCCGCACCCGGCTTTCCCCTTATGCTCCCCTCCCCGGGTAAATTCCCTCAACAAATTTATGAGGTACATCCGTTACTCTGAACCGGGCAGCGCCCCGGCGACCCTCTCGGTGCCTCCGAGTGCCTCGACTCTGCCTCCCCGACTGCGTTACACCCGCTACGACAAGGATTCCATGGAGGAGCGTGTAATCACCTCGGCCGCGGAAGTGCCGACTCCCGGCACGAACGGCTCGATCCTCTGGCTGGAACTAGACGGCATCAGCGACATCTCACTTCTGAGTGCGCTGGGCGAGAAGTTTGGACTGCATCCTCTGGCCCTCGAAGACGTACTCAATCTGGGCCAGCGTCCCAAGGTCGAACCCTACGAGAACCACCTCTTTATCGTCGACCAGATGCTCACGGCCGAGGAGGACGGAAGCGTTTCCAGAGAACAGATCGCCATGTTTCTGGGACCGCGCTTTCTCTTCACCATCGAGGAGGACCCCGCGACCGACACGTTCCGCCCCATCCACGAAAGGCTTCGGACTGCGCGTGGGATCATCCGCAAAATGGGCCCCGACTACCTTGCCTACGCCCTGCTGGACGCCATTGTGGACCACAAATTCCCACTCTTG
>JBIKSY010000438.1:0-4214 GCA_044348365.1 Chthoniobacteraceae bacterium | reverse complement strand
GCTCCCTTGGTCGAGGGCAAAGGTGGAGGTCGTCCAGACTTCGCCCGGGGTGCAGGGAAGGCGGTTTCTAAAATTCCTGCCGCCCTCGCCGCGATTAAGGAGCTGCTATCAAAGTCCTGATCCGCCGACGCGGTCGTTGGCTGCACTCCTCCAAAGTGTGCCGCGCTTTCAACCCCCGATTAAGCGCTCTTTTTCTATGAACCCACTGGAACAGCGTCTCGATTACAAATTTCGAAACCCGTTGCTCTTAGCAGAGGCCCTTACGCATCCCAGCCTGGGCTATGAAACCCAACGGCATCATTTCGACAACCAGAGACTCGAATTTCTCGGAGACGCCGTTCTCCAGCTCATTTACACCGAGTTCCTGTTCGACACGTATCCCGACTTTCCAGAGGGCGAGCTGACTAAATTACGCGCCCGGCTGGTTTCCAGGGAAGGACTTCGCATCAACGCCGACGCCCTCGAACTGGGCAAGTACCTCATGATGGGAAGAGGGGAAGAGGCAACCGGCGGCCGTTCGAGAGCTTCCTCCCTTGCCGATGCGTACGAGGCCCTGATGGGTGCGCTTTATTTGGATTCCGACTACGTGACTGTCCGGCGTATCGTCCTCACTGAGACTCGGGAACGCTTGGAAAACTTGTCCCTTGAAGACGGAAACGCCAACCCCAAGGGACGCCTTCAGGAAATCCTCCAAGCCATCGCTCCACTCAGTCCCAGTTACGAGGTCGTCGAACAGTCCGGTCCCGAACACCTCAAACAGTTTGTTTCGCGGATTCTTTGGGAAGGTCGGGAACTGGGACGGGGATCCGGTTCCAGCAAAAAGGAGGCCGAAACCCAGGCCGCCCGGATGGCTTTGGAGAAGCGCATTTGGGAACACTCTGAAAATCAAAACGCTTCCAAGGACGCTGCACACGGTGTCGACAACCCTGTGAATCTTTTGTGAACAGCCGGGTGTAACCTCCAACAACTTCGTCTGACACCCGACTTGCTGGCTGTTCCGCACATCTCCTGCACCACTGTTCACAGGGTTATTGGCAAGTTTAAATAACTGACAAACAGTGTCTTAAGTCCTTTTTTGGAATCTTGTTGGCAACCTTAAGAATAAGAAAGAACAACGCAGTGTTTCCTAAAATTATCAGAGAGTGTGAACAACCACGCTCAGGGACCTCACGAAACACCTCTTCCCACGCTTCCCTTTGAAAGCCATGCGTTTTCTCTTCGCTCCTTAAAACAAGGTCATCTGCGGTTTCTCGGCCTCCTGCGCCATGACACCCCGGCGACGGGTCTGCCGGACTGAACCTGTTTCACCAGGCGCAGACACCCGGATGTTCCCATCCGCGCTTAATTCGGAACGTTCCAAGTTGGCCAGGATCTCTTTTGCACGCTCAAGAACGGGTTTTGGAAGGCCGGCCAGACGCGCCACCTGGATTCCGTAACTCTTGTCCGCCCCGCCGGGAACGATTTTGCGCAGAAAAATGATCTGTTCGTTCCACTCGCGGACGGCGACGTTGAAATTTTGCACACCGTTCCGGGTGCGTGCCAGTTCAGTGAGTTCGTGGTAGTGCGTTGCAAACAGAGTGCGCGCCTTCAACACGTCGTGGAGATACTCCGCCACACTCCACGCGATGGAAAGGCCGTCAAAGGTGGAGGTGCCCCGTCCAATCTCGTCCAGAATCACCAACGAGCGCGCAGTGGCGTTGTTGGCGATGTTCGCTGTTTCGTGCATCTCCACCATGAAGGTGGACTGACCCCGGGAAAGATCGTCGTTGGCACCGACCCGTGTGAAAATCCGGTCTGCCAGACCCACCACGGCGCGCCGCGCCGGCACCCAGGAGCCTATCTGCGCCAGCAACGTGAGCAATGCCACCTGCCGGATGTAGGTGGACTTCCCCGCCATGTTCGGACCCGTGAGTACCAGCAACGTGTTCGAACCCCCGTCTAAAAGCGTATCGTTGGGAACAAACTTTTCCTCCACCAACGCTTGGTCCAGCACTGGATGGCGTCCGTCCACAAATTCCAACTCCAGTCCTTCATGCAACTCCGGTCGGCAATACCCGAACAGCCTGCCAGTTTCTGCCAGCGAACAAAGCGCATCCAGCGTGCCTACACCGCGCGCCGTTGCCTGTAACGATTGCAGCTCCTCAAGCACCTCGCCACGAACCTGTCCAAAAAGCTCCACTTCCAGCGCCTTGGCCTTTTCGTCGGACCCCAAGATTCGCGACTCCATCTCCTTTAGCTCAGCGGTCACGTAACGTTCACCGGTCGAAACGGTTTGTTTCCGTGTCCACTCCGAGGGAACCAGATTTAAATTTGAGCGGGTTACCTCGATGAAATAGCCGAAAACCGACGTGTATCGGATTTTCAGCGAACGGATCCCCGTTTGCTCCCCTAAGCGTTGCTGCAGGTCTGCGATCCAGCGCTTTCCCTCGTGACCTGCCGCCCGCAGGGTGTCGAGCAGCTCTGAAAAGCCTTCGCGGAAAACCCCCCCATCGCGAATGTGCACGGGTTGCTCGTCTTCGAGCGCCTTGTTAAGCAAATCCAGCAACGCCGGCAACGGCGCCAGTTCCGCTCCCACCGCAGCCAACAGGTTGCTCTCCCCCCTTCCCACGGCAGATACAGCCGCCTTCAGCAGAGGCACCTGTTCCAAAGCTGCACGCAAGACCTGCAAATCCCTCCCATTCCCGCCTGTCTGCGTCAGCCTGCCCACCGTCCGCTCCACATCACGCACGCCCCCGAGAAGATCCCGCAACTGTTGTAGCCCGGCAGGTTCGCCAATCAGCCTGCCTACCGCATCCTGTCGGGCAACCAGCGGCTCTACGTTGCAGAGTGGATGCAGCACCCAGTCCCGCAGACGCCGTCCCCCCATCGGGGTCTTGGTCCGGTCCAGCGCTCCGAGCAGGCTGGTGTCCCGTCCTGCGCCCCGGGACTCGACCAGTTCCAGATTCGCCTGCGTGGCTGCGTCCAACACCATGAATTCCGAACGATGATAGGTCGCTAACCGGCGTACATGCGCCAACGAGCGGCGCAGCTCGTGCCGCAAATAATGTACCAGCGCCCCGGCGGCGCAGACAGCCGCCGGCATCTCAGCGCAGCCAAAGCCATCCAACGCCTGCACCTGAAACTGTTCCTTGAGCGCGTAATGCGCCTGGTCGTAGAGAAAGGCGTAGCCATCCCGCAACACCAGTCCCGGGGTGTCTCCCAGCACGGCGGCGGACGCCTCGCTTACGAGCACCTCAGCCGGACGCACACGAGCCATTTCATCGCTCAACTCCCGCGAATCGGCCAGTTCCGTCAGACGAAATTCTCCCGTCATCAGGTCGATGTAGGCAAAACCAAAGCCCCGTTTTGCGTCGGGTTGCACCGCTGCCAAAAAGTTGTTCCTCGCCGCATCCAACATTTGGAGGTCGGACACGGTCCCTGGCGAAATAACCTGCGTGATCTCCCGCTGCACGATCTTGCCGGGTTGCGGCTCGGACACCTGGTCGCACACCGCCACCCGGACGCCTGCGCCCACGAGCTTGCGCAGGTAACCCTCGGCCGCGTGGTATGGGATGCCACACATCGCCACCCCGTTGCGTTGGGTCAGGGCGAGGTTGAGCACCACGGACGCACGCTGTGCGTCCTCAAAGAACATCTCATAAAAGTCGCCCAGCCGAAACAAGAGCAGCGTGTCTTCCGGCAGACTCCTCCGGATGCCCTGATATTGTTGCATCATCGGGGTCAGGGTGGCGGACATAGTGGACACCAAACAAATGCCATCCCGACCATTGCGCAAAACAAAACGCACCCAGTCTCAGACCGCCAGGGGATGCGCATCCCTAACCCAGCGGCACCATGAGCCGGAAGGGCCACACATACGCCTGCAAGGTCACCAGCAGCCCAATGAGCGAGGCCAACACCAGACTGTGCACCAGGACAAAACGCAGGATCTCTGACTCACGCCCAAAGCACTGCGTCGCCGTGCTGGCCACAACGATACTTTGGGCGTCCACCATCTTGCCCATGACCCCGCCCGAACTGTTCGCCGCCCCCATCAGGATCGGGCTGATACCGGTCTGTTCGGCAGTGATCCGCTGCAGGCTTCCGAACAACACGTTTGATGCCGTGTCCGAACCCGTGAGCGCAACGCCCAGCCAGCCCAGGAGCGTTCCGAAAAACGGGTACAACGTACCGGTCCCCGCCAGCGCTAGGCCGATGGTTGCATCGGCCCCGGA
>JBIKSY010000322.1:0-4225 GCA_044348365.1 Chthoniobacteraceae bacterium | reverse complement strand
CCTGCCCCCCGCCGCCCTTCGGGCCTCCCACCCCGCCCCCGCGGAAAGAACCGCCGCGTGGCCCCCGCCCGCCCCGGCCTTACGCCGTCCCATCGCGCTCACCCCGTTCTGGCCCGCAACGTTTACTCGCGCTCGGGTGCTCGCAAGCTCGCAGGCCGCTGCTGCGGCCCCGGCTACTGGCCCCCCGGGACCAAAGCAAGGGCCGCCGGCCTCACGTCCACCTGGACCGCCACGCCCAATGCTCGCTGCCGCTCGCCGGCCGCTAACGCGGCCCCCGTGCCGCAGCCCTAGTCCATCACCGCCAGCTCCGGTCGTGGACCGCTTTGGGTGCCCTTCACCGCCGTCCACCAGCAGCTACAAATAGGTCAAAGATCACCGAAAGCAGTAAATCCAACATGATTTGGGCTAAGGCCACCATGGCAACAGTAGGTACAGCACTCAGACAAAAAGGGAACCAACAAAACCCCGCCGCCCATGTGGGGCTATTCCATCACCGCCAACTCCGGTCGTGGACCGCTTTGGGTGCGCTTCACCAAGAGTCGCGCCTCGCCGCCGCCCACCAACAGGTACTGCAAGCTCTCGGCCACGTGTGAATAGTCGTTCTTATCGGGCATGTCCCGGTACTTGGCTGCGCCTCCGACCTGTACACGTTTAAGTGCGTAGCCGCCTGCCATTGCCTTCCGCAGCACCGCGCACTGTGGATGCACGATCAGTCCGGGGGCACCGTCAATGAGCCTGGACAACGCGCCTGCCACCGATTCGCGCCGCTTGATGAAGTCGTTGGTCGCCGCCGGTTGCGCCGGGATACCAGCCTTCCGAAGAATCTGGAACGGTGTCACCTCATCGGTTTGTGCCCGGACATCGCCTGCAGGATCGCCTGTGATCTTTGCGAACGTGAACCCCTTGTAGCGCTCGTTCATCACACGCCTGAGCACCTCGCTGAAGCGCACGGCTCCCATGTCCTCTGTGACCAGTTCGCTGTGGACGCGCCACTGTCCCATTGGCGTGCGTTGCGCGATGGTCGCCGCCGGTGTCAGCCCGAAGTCGATACCCACATACAGCGGCAGTTTCTCTGTCACCTCGAACTCAGCCACGTGCACTGAGTCTTTGAACTCCGGATACACCGGCTTGCCATCGCGCACATACCCGTACTCCCCGTGGACGTACACCTTCACCCAGTCCGGGTCTTTCCCCGCCACCTGTCGTTCGTAGTACTGGTCAGGCAAATGCTCACGGTTCTCTGCGTGTTCGCTTAGACCGCCCGGTTGTTTGAAGAACTTCCAGCCCTGTGGGTGGTCTTCCTCAGCCAGCTTGTACCACCAATGATCGCTGTCAGGCGGGTTTGTATCGGCAATGATCCCGCTCCATCCGGTGCCGCCCATCGCCATGCTCGGGTAACGGCCGACTCGGCCGGTCAGCCCGTCAATCACAGGCTTGGGCACTTCACGGGCCTCGTTCACCCAGGCCCCCGTCAACTCCATCGAGAGGAGTTTGCTGATGTCCTGGGGCCGGTCCAGTGCCACGAAAAGGACTTCGAGGTCCATGTCGCCCATCTTAATGTGGTGAAAGGGCGGGCCTTCGTCCACCCATCGGCCCAGCTCGGGGCTCACCCACTGGTGCCAACTCTTGATCGTGGTGGTGCGTAACTCAGGGTAAGTGTTTCTGATCACTGCCCAACGGCTTCGGCGAATCTTATCTTTCCCCGGCTCCTGCAAAGAGGCGCGCCTAAGTATCTCCATGATACAGACGGTGCTCTTGCCGCTTCCGAACGGACCCATGATTCCCCGGAAGAACGAGTCGTCCATCATGAACGCCTTCGACACAGGGCCGGCTGGTTTGTACGTCGTCATTAAGAGAGGTCGATCCTGATGTTGAGACCGCCTCCAGCCGTATCGCCTTTCAACGCCACATGCTCTCCGTACTCCTTTGGTAGGATGCGGCTTGCCGTCCATTTCCGAGTGTCGATCCGCATCTTCTGCCACGTCACCCAGCCCTGATCCACGCGGCCGTCCGGCAACAGGGGGGGCTTTTCATCACACATCGCCACCAGTTCCTCCGCGAACCGGTGCGCCTGCACTTCACGCGCCGCTTCAAAGCCCGTCTTGCAACCTTCGTGATCCTGGCTGACCCAGTAGCGCACCGCCGCCTCACTGGGCATCTCGGGGTTCGCGCAGATCGCCCGCAGCGATTCCCCGTGGCTGATCCGTTCACAGATGACCGCCATCAACTCCGGGCTGTACCGCACCACCTGCCTCTGGCCGGACCCTCGTTTCTTACTGGGGACAATCTCATTCATCCCTAGGGAATCGCACTACCCGACCTGTGCGGTTTTCTTTTGTCGCGTACCACCTCGCTCTCCGTTTCAGCCTGCCTTTCCGCGGCCCTAACCCGTTCTGACTGCCACGCCTTCCCGCCGCCACCTCCACGGCCTTCAGTGTAAAACACCCGCTTTCACCGCACGCTGGGGAAGTCTTCGCCCCCGCTGACGTCCTCCTTGGCGTGCAGACGCGTCACTAGGTCGTCCCGCTTCGCGGCTCGGGGAAGGCGGCTCCGCTCCGTTGGCTGCACCCGCGCGCTCAGAGCGCCAGTCGCGGGTTCGTCGCCCGCGCTCCGCCGCCCTTCCCGCTGCCACCTCCAAGGCGTTCATCTGCAAGCCGGCCCTCAACACTGCGCGCCGTTCACGCCCCCAGTGCCGAAGACGTCCACCGCGGCGCGCCGAAGCTCCTCTCAGAAATGCATGCGCAGTTCCTGCGTGAGGAGTCATGGCTCCGCTCCGCCGCTTAGGCGGGGCGCGGCAGCGCGCCAGTCCCCGCCTTCGCTCTGTCGCTGCGCCAATCAGCCGCTGCGCGGCCCAACACACTTGCGGGGATCGCCCCGCACACTCCCGGGGGCTGCGCGCCCCCAGACCCTGCGGGGGCCTTAGGCCCCCTTTGTTGGCCCTTCGGGCCAGTACCAGTCTGTTATGGAGGCTCTGCCTCCAAACCTCCGCTGCTCTCCGGCGCAGGGCCTCGGAGTGGTGGTCTCAAAGGCATTCTCCTTTCACACCCCTCCTCCATGGGCCGCCCCTCGGGGGGGCTGCGCTTCAGGCTCCCGTACCCCTCCCAATGGAACGCCATTCAATCTGTATCGGTCCCGGGGGGGAACCAAAGGCACTCCCGTTGCACGCCCCACCTCCATGGCACACGCACCTCAGGAGGCCGGTTTTCGCCTCACCTCCATGGGCCGCCCCTCGGGGGGGGCTGGTAGGGGATTCCCTTACCCGAAAAGCAGGTTCCTCCCGAGAGGCCGCGCCCGCACCGCGTCCCTTTCTGGATGTGTTAAAGCCCTCGAAAACAACGGTTTGAGGCGTATTTTTCTCTGAAAAAGATCAAACCTTTTGCCCTTGGGATCCGTAGCTGTATGTGAAGGGAAGTGTTTCCCCCGCAGGCAGTTAAACGCAGATTTAGAAGGGAAAATCGAGGTATGAACACGCAAGAAATCATCAGCAACGAGCAGGTCAGCAGCTTGGAACGCATCGCCGCCATCATCGCCAAATCCGGTATGGGCGGATTCAAGACCCCCGAGCAGGCCACGGTCGCCATGCTCCTAGCCCTAGCCGAGGGAATCCCCCTAGGCAGAGTGATCCACGAGTACCACGTCATCAACGGACGTTTGAGCCTCCGGAGCGAGTGCATGCTTGCCCGCTTTCAAAAAGCAGGCGGCACCGTCGAATACCTCGTGCACAACGACACCGATGTCAGCCTCACCGCATCGCACCCCAAAGGCGGTTCGCTCACCGTAGTCTGGACCATCGAGCGCGCACGTAAGGCTGGCCTCACCTCGAACCCCACCTGGACAAAGCACCCCGCCGCCATGCTCACCGCCCGCGCCGTCGCCGAAGCCGTCCGCGCCGTGTACCCCGCGTGCCTGAGCGGCATCATCGCCGAAGAGGAAGCCGAGGAAGTGGGGGCCGAAGGCCCGTTTAACCGCCCTTCGGGCGCCAACGAAGCGCAGCTCCCCGCGCTGAACCCACGCCGCACCCGGGGCAACGGCTCCAACGGCGCCGACATCCGCCTCACCCCCGCCCGCCCCGTTGCCGCCTCCGAGCCCGAGCCAGCCACCCTCACGGTCGTCCCCGAGGCCACCACGCCACGCCCGCCGGAAGCCGACCTGGGCCACCCGCTGGACGAGACCCTGGGCGGCCTCAATCAGGACAAGCTCACTGCCTTCCTGCTCAAGACAGGCA
>JBIKSY010000092.1:0-13806 GCA_044348365.1 Chthoniobacteraceae bacterium | reverse complement strand
ATTCAATGCGCCTCCCAGTTTCCGACGAGTTCACCCCGTACCACGGTGAACTGGAGGTTGCCGCTGCCCAGATCAACCCCCGGGAGCAGGTCCTCGTCCAAATGGAGCAAAAGACCCGGGATCTCGCTTTCCTGCCAGTCTGCACTGGCGAGAAGAATCACGGTGCCGGCCACCGTTCCGTCCGCCAGATAGTGCAGGTCGGCGGCTGCTGCGTCCAGGCCGTCGCGGACTCCGATGAACCGTTCCGATGAAGGGGTGCGAAGCGTGCGTTTCCAAGTCAGAGCGCTCATAAAAAAGGTTCCACGTTAGCTGATAAAACGGGTCAGTGCCCAGGCCACCGAACCGGCCCCGCCAAGTCCCAGAAAAAATAGAACGCAGCCCTTGGCTCCGGTTGTCCGGTAGCTCAGGCCGGTGCCGGGTGCAGAGAATGTGGTGTACGACCTGCCCGAGGGGGACACGCCCGTCCGGAAGCCCGCCCCCCCGACGGAATATCCCACTCCGCGGGTGCTAAAGTTTAGCCTGAAGGGGCCGACCTTGACTGATTTGCGAAAGGATAAACCCATGGTGGTGGCAATGGTTGTGGCCGGGAGGGAAGCCTGCGGGGAGGCTGCCGGGGGCCTTGAGTCGACAGTATGCCAAGAGGGAAGCGTGGGGTTGGAGATCAATTTGACAACCCAGCCAACTGATGAATGACTAACAAATGGAAAAACGCTGTGTCTGTCCAGCATGTGTTTGCCCGGTACGCATCGCCCGGCAAAGCCGCGGGGGCCCTGCACTCAGAGGGACACCCGCCTGCCTGCTTTTGTCAATAGACGGGATTTCCGGCGGGAAGAAGCCGCCCCTGAACTGCCAGAAGAATCCCGGGAGAGCGCCCTTCCACGTTCCACTTCCACAAGAAGCAGGCCAACACCCGGCTTCCAGCCTCTCTAATGTGCCAGAGGCTACGAGGGGCGGGCCTCTAGGTTCGCGAAATTGTCACGTCCAATTTATTCCAATGACCAAGACGGACTCTCAACCTAGACTTTAAGACATCGACTTCGCCTCCGGACATCCCGAAGGTTTGAATCCGGCCCCAGAATGAAAGACAGGGGGGAAGGAAACTTAACCAGCGACATTGGCCACCTTTTATTTTCCATCCCGCCCATGATCACCACCGCGCTTCCGCCACAAACGCCCATCGGCCCCCTGGCCCGCATCAAGCTGTTCCTGACTTTCTTTGACAGCCGCTGGGAGGATTTGAACCGGAAAAACTGGATGAGGATTGCCTATCAGGATTTCAGTGCGGGACTGATCGTGGCCATGACGGCCATTCCGATGGCAATGGGCTTTGCCATGGCCATGGGGATGCGCCCCGAGCACGGGATCATCGCCGGAGCGTTGGCCTGCGCCGTGGGGAGGACCTTTGGCGGCTCCAAATATCAGGTGTACGGCCCTACGGCTGCCTTCATTCCTGTGATCGCCGGGCTGATTGCGAAATACGGACCGGCGGCGGGTGGGGCATTTGAGGTGGCGCACGGCTTTCTGGTCCTTGTCTCCATGATTGCGGGCGTGATCCTCGTGCTGATGGGGATCCTTGGCTTCGGCAAGTACGGCCGACTGGTGCCCAATTCGATCATCGTTGGTTTCACCGTGGGTATTGCAGTGTCAATCGCCTTTACAAATCTCAAGGACATCCTGGGGCTGAAAAGCTTTTCGCTGCTCCTGGGGCCGGAGGCTCCCGCCGGACTGGGCTGGGCGCAGAAAGTCCAGTTGGCCGTGCAGCACCTGGATCTAATCAACCCGTGGGCGGTTGTTTTGGGACTGTTGACGTTTGTCTTGTCCAAGGTACTCCTCCGTATCTCCGTGTATATCCCCGGGCCTGTGGTTGCGATGGGGGCTGCCACGCTGCTCTCCGCTACGGTTTTTGCAGATAAGCACATCGTCCTAGTGAAGGACCTTTACGGCTCCATCCCCAACAATTTTTTCAAGCTACAGATGCCGGTGCTGCCCTCCATGGAGATGGGGGTGCTCTGGGACCTTTGCTATTTCGTCGTCGCCATTGTTTTTGTCTCCGGAGTCGAAAGCGTCCTCTGCTCCTCGATGGCGGACAAACTTGCCCAGAACCAGAAGACTCCGTTCAATCCGGACAGGGAGTTCTTCGGACAAGGGATGGTGCAGATCCTAACCCCCTTGGTCCAGGGGTTTCCTTGTACCGGTGCCTTGGCGCGGACCGCCACAAGCATCAAGGCCGGGGCCAAAACGCCGCTCGCCGGCTACTTCAAGGCGGTGCTGAAGCTGGCGATGGCCTACTATCTGGCGCAGTACCTTGAATTGATCCCCATGGCCTGCATTGGCGGGATTCTGGTCTGGGTGGCAAGCAACATGATCAAGCCGTCGGAGATCCGGGAAGTAAGCCACACAGGCGGGTTTGAGACCTTTATGATGGTTTATACCGCGGTCATGGTTCCAATGACCGATTTTCTGACGGGCGTGCTGTCTGCACTCATCCTGTACGCTGGCGTGCGCTTTTTCAGCCGAAAAACCGCTTAATCAGAACCCTCCAGCCAAGCACCCGCCGCCTGTGGAAAACCGATTGTAGTCGCAACGTGAGAGCGGGCCAGACGGCGAGAAGGTTTCCTGCCAGAAGCGTGGCAAACATTGCCTCCAGTGGTTCGTGGCGAGTGGTTACTATGGGGGCAATGGGTTCCTTCCTCCTCCATCTCCCCAGCAAGCCGGAATGGGCTAACGCCACAGTTGCGATCACATTCCGGAAACCGTCCCCGGAGCGGTCCAGTCCCCGCCCGAATGCCGCACAAGCGCCCCGCTCCGTCGGAGGGTTTTGGGTGGGGATACCCGGAATCGGGACCGCACCATAAAAAAACGCCGGCGGAGCCATCAGGCCCGCCGGTGTCACAATAACATGACGAGACCAGCCGCCGCAGGGACGAATCAACGCAACCGTTTATTTGAGGACCCGGTTCAGCGAGCCGGCGTATCCAGTGAGCTCGACATAAGCCGAGCCCACCACCTTGCCATTGGACTTCACCCGGCAGGCACCTTCCCAGTACGGAATCCCGCTTCCGCTGTCCCCGAGCTCCTGGTCTGCCCCGAGGGGTTCCAGCAAAAATTCCGCGGCCTGGCCGGTGGCTGGATCCGGCACACTCAGGCGGACGGGCAGGGGATAGCTTGCGCCAGAACGCGGACTGCGCCACTGGGCAGCGCCTTCCCAACGGAAGGCGTCCGAGCCAAAGCGGACGGTTTTTCCCGCTGAATCCACCCAAAACAGCGCGGATGCCGGGTCTGTGGAGCCGTCTTTGCGGCGCAAACGGTACACCATGATCTCACGGCCGTCATCAAACTGAACGCCCGCCCAGTCCCAACCTGTTTGCTCCTGCGTGAGCTGGCTGCTGCTGATTTCGTGGTCCATCCAAGCCTCCCCACCGACGGTGAAGGTTTTTCCGTTAAGCTCAAGCCGCCCTTCGGCGGCCAGTCTCGGGAAGGTGAGGTACCAGCTGGCGGCCTCCGGTGAATCGCCCTTACGGGAGACGCCGTCCTCTCCGAAGACAACCAAGGGTTTCCGCGGGCGCAGCGTGAGCTGGAGGCGTGCCTCGTCACGAATGCGGGTGTCGAGGTGGAAGGTTTCCGGCTGCACGGGATCCAGAAAAAGGCGGTTCCCGTTGAGCTGGACGTCGAGGGTGTGCTCTGCGCTTGAAGCGTCCCATCCTGCGCGGGAGAGGCGTTCGGTGTGGAGGAACTTCCCGGAACGCACCTCCAGAAGCGCGGCATGAAAGAGAAAAAGCTGGTCGGAACGAAAGGCCTCGGACTTCTGCACCGCCTGTCCGGGCGGCGCTCCGGCGCGGCGAAAGAAGGTCGCTTGGAAGCCGAAGCGTTCCTTGGTCGCGGCCTCAAAGAGGTGGCCGGTGACGTACCACCACTCCACCTTGAACCCGGGGTGGCTGCCGTGGTCCCTCGGAAAGGCAAAGGTGTGTCCGGGCTGGGGAACCAGAAACCCGTCGGCCGTGCGTTCTGCAAGCGGAGGAAGGGGAGCGCTGGCCGCTCCTGCGCCAAGGCAAAGGGCCCACAGAAAGAGGATAAAAACAACCCGGACGCGCGGAAGGAACGAGGGGCGAAGGAAACAGGTGCTCATGTGACTTAGTCTGCCCGGTCTACGGGGAGGTCCGCACCCCAGCGTCCGGCGATCCAGGCGACGAGCGCCCCCGATGAGGGAATCAGGAGGGCAAGAAGGAGGAGGGGTGGCAGGGGAAGCGTCAGCTGCAGCGTCCAGCCGAAAGTCTGCTTGTTGATGACAAACACAAGCAGGGCGCCCAGTCCCGCACTTGCGAGCAGGCCGGCTAGTGTGCCGACAACCGACAACAGGGTGCCCTCCCAGGCGGCCACCTGCGCGATCTCGGAGTGGCTCATCCCCAGTGCGCGGAGGGTGGTCAGTTCCGCCCGGCGTTCCGCCAGCACGCTGGCAAGGGTGGTGCCCAAACCCGCGAGGGCCACGAGCACGCCAATTCCCTCAAGGGCGTAGGTGATGGCGAAGGTTTGCTGGAAAATCCGCATGACCTCCGCCCGCAGGTGGGAGTTGGTGTAGACGGCGAGTCCGGGGTAGGTGGCGCGCGTTTGGGCGCGGAACGCCTCGGCATCGGTGCCGGGCTGGAGCACAAGCGCCAGCGTGCTGAGTTGGTTGGTTTCAAACCAGCGCTGCATGTGGCGGCGCTCCACCAGAATGATGCCCTTGTCGTCGCCGTAGTCTGTGTACACCCCGGCCACCCGGAGGGTGTGCTCCCCGGTGGGGGTCGGAACGCGCACGGTGCCGTCGCGGTGGATTCCAAAGCGCGCCGTGAAACTCTCGCTGACGACGCAAAGCGATTCGTTCTGGTCCGCCAAAAACACCGCGTCGGTGCGCGGGGGATCCAGCCAGAGGAGCGGTTCGTGGCGCTTGTTGAAGGCCATGTCCGTGCCGTTGAGCCGTACCGGCCCGCCCGGAAGCTCCACGCGGGTGATTAGCAGACCGTCCCAGTCGGCAACCGCGGGCTGCGTTGTGATGGCCTGCCAGGTGTCGGCCGCCATGTTGCTGTTTGCGCTCGCGTTCTGGTTGGCGTCGCTGGTGATGTAAATGTCGGATTGGAGGGCGAGGCGAATCCATCCGCTGACCGAAGATTCAAAGCTGCCCACCAGAACGGCCATGCCCCCGGTCATTGCGATTGCGCACACGAGACCTGCCACGGCCCAGCGATGCCTGCTGGAGGGCTGGCGGAGATGGCTGTTGGCGAGGCGTCGGGCAGGGGAAACTTTTCCCAGTCGGGCGGCCAGCCAGCCCGCGCATGGGAGGGTTTCGCCCGCCAGAATGCCGGCCCCTAAAACCCCCAGAAAGGCACTCGCGTAGCCTGCCAGAGAAAAGGGCGTGCCCCCCTCCAAAATCAGAGGCGGGCAAAAGGCCAGAGCCACGGCCGCGGCCGTCAGGCCGAAACCCCAGAGCCGGCTTTTTGCAGAGGGCGTTTTGGAGGCGTCGCCTCCTCCGGAGCCCTGCGCCCACAACTGGGCGGGCAGGGTGGCGGCAGCCCTCCTTGCCGGGAGCCAGCCGGCCACCAGGCTCGAGCTGATGGCCAGCAGCATGGCGCCTAGGGCCTCGTCGAGGTGGAGTGCCGCAGCTGTGGTGTTGCTGGCGTAATAGAGGGTGTTTACCGTTTGGGATACGGCTCGGACGGTTCCCTGAGCCAGCGCCCAGCCCCCCAAAACGCCCGCGACCCCGCCTGCGCAACCGAGCAGGAGGGCCTCCCAAAGCCAGGCCCAGCGCACTTCCTCCGCCGTTACCCCCATGGCACGCAAGATTCCAATCTCCACCTTACGCTTGACCACGGCGGCGTCGAGCGCCTGAAAAATGAGGTAGAGACCCACGAGCAATGCGATGAGCGAAAGGATCGTCAGATTCAGGCGGAAGCCGCGCGTCATCACCTCGGCGGCGGCCTGCCGCGACTCAGGTGACCGCACGTTTCCGAAGGGCTCCAAAGTGCGGGAAAGGGCCGCCAAAGCTCGCTCGGTTTGCGCCGGCACAGCACGGGTGGTGCGGGTCAGTAGAAATTCCAAACGGTCGAGCCGGCCTTCCTTGCCAGAGAGCGCCTGCAAGGAGGGCAGGTCCATTACCAGCAGATTTTTGGGGGCTGTCGGCTGGTCTGGCCGGCTGGGGATGATGCCCGCGATTTCAAACTCCACCGTGCGCTCCCCGAGAATCAGGGGCCACTTCGAACCCACGCCAAGCCCCTCCTGCTCGGCAAGCGACTGGGCACAAAAAACTGCGTTGGTCCGCTCCAAAAGCTTCCAGAATCCCCCCTCCTCCGAGGCGGGTTGCTCCCCGGCGCTTCCTTGGCTGAACCACGAACGGTCCAGTTTTTTTGAAGTGGCAAGATTCTGGAGTGCGATGAGATCCACCCCCAGCAGTGTAAACGAGGTCCTGGAGCCAATTCCCTGTTCCCGATCCGTACCGGTGCGGGGCAGCGCGGCACTGGTCTCGACCACCGGAATGATTTCCTCCAACCCGGCGAGGTCCACCTCCTTCTGCCTCGCCGCCCTGAGTTGGTCCAAGACGGTCTCGGAAAGCAGGCCGGCGCGGGGGGTCAGAACCGCATCGCTCTGCTGGGTCAGTACCTCCGCAAACTGCGTGAAGCTTGCGACGGCAGCGCGGTTGGCCAGTCGCATCGAAAGGAAAACAGACACGCCGATTGAAACAAGCAGGACCAACAGTGCCGTGCGGCGGGGTTGGTGGCTCCAGTGCCGCCAGGTACACTGGCGCAGGAGCATTGCCACCACCCAGGCGCGGCCCTGCACGCTGTTGTTGCCCGGGATTGGGCGCCCCGGGGCGCGGGAGCCTCTTTCCTCTGCCACCGCGTGAACCGGCGCCTCCTTCATTGGCTGGATGCCTGCAGGCTGCCGTCCCGCATTTGCACGATACGGTGGCAGATGGCTGTGGCCTCGGCGCTGTGGGTCACCAGCACGAGGGCGGTTTTGGTCTCGTCGGTTAACTCTCTCAGGAGGGCCAGAATGTTCGCCCCGTTCGCAGAGTCGAGATTGCCGGTAGGCTCGTCGGCCAGCAGCACCGCTGGGCCATGGATGAGCGCCCGTGCAATAGCTGTGCGTTGCATCTCTCCTCCCGAAAGTTGTGCGGGAAAAGCTTCCGCACGGTGTCCCACATTGACCCGCTCGAGAAGCGACTGAGCCCGTCTTGCGCGCTCCGAAGCCTCCACACCCAACAGCACCAGTGGAAATTCGACGTTTTCGCGGACGCTCAAGGTGGGCAGCAGGTGAAAAAACTGGAAGATATTCCCGAGTTTCCGGCGGCGAAGATCGGCCATTTCAGTGCCCTGCATCCGGGTGATGGGTTCCCCTCCGATCAGAATCTCCCCCGAGTCTGGCCGGTCAATACCCCCCAGGCAGTTGAGCAGGGTTGTTTTTCCACTCCCCGAGGGCCCGGTCAAGGCGAGGCGTTCCCCAGGGGCTACCCGGAGGGAAACCTCCCGCAGGACGGGTCGCGCGTCGTACTGTTTGGAAACAAGGCGACATTCAATTGCAGTGGGGTGCATGGTACGGGCGGTGGCTGGAGAATCCGGCGCAGCAACGCGCAAAAGGCTCCTCAAGCCTTGGCACCTTACGCCAAGCCACCCGGGGATGCTACTTGGAAAGGCGGGGGTGCCGTTCCCGTTCCCGCGGATACCCGGGGGTTTCGAGCGTGGAAAGAAAGTCCAGTTGCCGGGGCTGCGGAGCGGAAAAAAGGCCGAGCCGTGCGAGCAGGGGGCGCAATAGGAGGAGGAGCTGTTTCATAAGCCCCAATTCTGTCTGCGGGGGTGGGACATCTGCGGGGGTAGTGCGCAGTTTTTATGGAGTACCCATTTAACCCGGACAAATCACACGCCAGAAGCTCGGCAAAAAATTGGTGGAATTTGACCTCTCTCTTGCGCAGGAAAATTGCTTTTGTTCCCGATTGGAGTGCTTCTCGTAGGAGTCGGCCTAAAAACGGGAATGAGGTTCTATGGATAATCAGCCAACTATCTGCTGTGGTTTGTAATGCAGGTTCAGATTCAACACTCCTCTTTACGAACCGTTTGCTGGGTTTTGGGCACGCCGAAGATGCGGGAGTAGCCGCCGTGACTGTCCTTGACCCCATGGTTAAACCAATGATGCCGCCACCTCTTGGGCGCGGTCCACAGGCCCGGGTCTTGGCTGCGGGTTCAGTCGGCGGGGGGCGAGTCCGTCGACAGAGTTGGGGAAAAGGTCTTTCCGCCGTTGTCGTTCTGGCAAAGCACGGTGGTGTAATGCGGTTAAATTATTATAAATTGCATTGCATTAAGCAGGAGAGGTACATCCGCCTGCGAACGGGGCGTTCCGGTTTGGGGATTCGCTGCCATGTACGCTTTGTCAGGCCCATGGTGAGCGGTTTCGCTGCAACCACCGTGGTAAGGGAGACGAGCACCAGGAAAAGAAGCCGCCGCGACGGGAAGCGTCCGTCGGTTCTGCTTTTTGCAGTGCCGTTTGAGGGAAGGGAGGGGATGTCACGCAAAGGCGGATGGGGCGCGAAAGCGCCAGTAAGGGCAGGGGAGACTCATGGCTTAGGGACGATCCATTGGTCACACCACCGCGGGTGGTGACCACACGGCTCATTGGGAGGGATGGAGGAGCTTTAGCGGGTGCGCCGTTCCCCCGTAAAAGGGCTTACGGTCGTGTCGAGTGGTTGCCCAAGGGCCTTGACGCCTCCTACCACGGATCTGCGACAGAAACGCCGGACGGTTGCGCTATTTTTGGGGGCGAGGGTGGTGGGTGCTCAATCTTGGTCACAAGCCAATCAGGGCTTGTATTTTCGGATTGGTGGGATGATTTTCGTGAACTGACGCGGGTGTAGTTCAATGGTAGAACGGCAGCTTCCCAAGCTGCATACGAGGGTTCGATTCCCTTCACCCGCTCCACTTTTTTAACCCCTTCAACCACCCGCAAATACTCTGATCTTCAGAGGTTTGCGGGTTTTCTTTTGCCCTGGAGTCCTCTTTCCCTGAGTGGCCGCTTTTGACCGGAAATGACCGCTTCTTTCCGCAAAAGGCGTGGCCAAAACGTGGCCGATTTTGCCTCTCTCCCCAGCCGCCTCTGGAAAATCGGCCACACATCGGCTACGTGTCCCAAATGAAACTGCGCCAAAAACTGCGCCCATCCGGAAAAGTAACCTGGGAGGCCGATCTTGGCGCCGTAAACGGTAAACGCATACAGCGCTACTTCGACACACGCTCCGAAGCAGAGGAGTGGCTCAGGGACACCAAACTCGCCCTCAGAATGGAGGGGCAGAACGCCCACCTCCTTACAAAGGCCGAACGCACCCTGTTCGCAGAATGGCGCGACAGGCTCACCGAAGCAGGTACCACCATCGAGGACGCCTGCACCGTCTTCCTCGCAAACCGCGAAAAACTCGCCCCCATAGATGCCTCCATCGACCAAGCCGTCGCATTTTATCTCGCCCACCACAGACCCATCAAAAAAGCCCCCGATCTCGTCGAACTCGCACAACTCTACATCGACGAACTCAAACGCCTCCGCCGCTCCCCACGCTATCTCCTCCTCGCCAGAGGCAACCTCAGCCGGTTTGTCGAATTCCTCCTCCCAAAAGGTGTAGCCGACATCTCAAGGGACGATGTCGAAACATGGGTCACAGCCGGCAACCTCGCCCCGGGAACCCAGGGCAACCGCCTTGTCACCGCCCGAGCCTTCCTCGAATGGGCGCGCTCCGAAAAATACATCTCCCTCAGTCCCCTCGACGGAAAGGACAACCGGATCCGGCTTCCAGAAGCACAGACAGGTGAAGTGCTCAGCTATTCGCTCAAGGATGCTCAAGCCATTCTCGAGGTTGCACTTTTCGGGTCCTACAACGCTTTCGATCGGAAAAATAAAGTCTTTGAAGCCATCCCCTACCATCCCTTGCTCGGCTACCTCAGCGCCGCGCTCTTTTGCGGAGTCCGACCCGAGGAAATCCACCGCACCGACATCTCCAGACTCAATACCGCGCACCGGTCCCTCGTGATCACCAGCGCCGCATCCAAAACCAACCGGCCAAGGGTGATCGAAATCTCAAAGGTGGCCGCAATCTGGTTCCGCTTGTGGCGACGTCTCTGTCCAGGCCAGGAGTCACTGGTCCCAAAGGGATTCGAACGCAAGTGGCGCGCCCTCCGCGCCGCTGCAGGGGTCGGGGCCCTCCACGACGGCCTCCGACATACCCTCGCCTCCATGCACTACGCCGAACACCAGAACGCCGCCCAACTCAAGGCGCTCATGGGACACTCCCAGACCGAAGAAACCCTCTTCAAACACTATCGCGCGGTCCAGACGCTCTCAGGCGACACCATTACCCGCAAGATGGCCTCGGATTTCTGGAAATTGACCCCCACCAAGGTCAGAGACCTGAGAAAACGATCCTGATCCACAGTGTTCAGGCAGGCCGACCCCCACCTAATGGTGCGGACACAAGCCCGTGGACACCACAGGTTGTGGATGCCCACCTTTTCCAAACACCCACACAACCGACAGTGCACGGGGCCCGATTCTTAGGGTGTGAATACACCCCGTTCCATCTCTCTCGTTCATTCCGCTGATAGCCCCAAAAGGGGCGTTTCAAGCGGTCCACAAGGCGTTGTCACAGTCCTGCTTCGTGCAGGGTATTGGCGTCCGCTGCCTTCGAGGCGTGCGTCGGTTGCCATCTTTGGCACCCACGGCCGGGGCCCGGCCACAGGGGTTTAACAGCGCACACCGCGTATGCCTAACAAGCGAGCCGATCATAAACGGAAAATTCAAGCCTGGCTGGATGTGGAACTCGTCGAGGCCTTTCACGCGCTTGCCAGACAAAGAGGCATGCAGACAACCGACCTGCTGGAGGTTCTGTTGGAAAAGCAGCTCCGCAAAGAACTCCCGGGATTTCTCCCGGACTCCTTCGCGGCATCCAACGGAGCAGGCCGATCCGATTTCACTTCGCGCGTCCCGGAATACCGGGAGGCGTGCACAAACCATCATGAGCACATTCACCAACCGGCGAAAGCTACGCAAGGAGTATGAAATCGCATAGGAACTCGCCGACGGCGTTCACCAACTTGCAGCCCATAGAGGGCAATCTGTTTCGGATGTCCTCGCTGCTGTGATGCAAGCCGGACTCCATGAATTGGGAAACCCCGTGAAACACAACGGCGCCTTCCCTGCTGAAGATTCCCGCACTGAGGCCGCTTTCGGGCGTGTGTCGAGTCTTGTGTCCGAGGTGGATCCACCCGCACGCCCGACGCTCGCTCCGGCAAAGCAGCCGAGGGCCCGTATTTTTCGCCGGGGTGGATCCACCGGAGGCGGGAACAGCGTTTCAGCGTAAGTCGCAGCACCTCATGGCCAACCAGTACACCAAGCCCGCCTTCATCGGCCTCGAACAACTCCGCGATCTCCTTGCCGTGGACGGCCGCAGGCCGGGGCTAAGCACCGTCCGCCGTCTCGTCTGGAGGCACGCCGACATCTTCAAACCCACCTTCCCCTTTGGAAGGGTCATGGCGGTCCCCCAGGAAGCCGTCGAAAAATGGCTGGAACACCGCTGCATGGGCAACCGCCGCACCATCCACCTGCCCCTCCGGTCGAAATGCCTGCCCTCCGCCCTGTTGCGTCCCCGCGGCAAGCTGCAGAAGCCCTCGCCGCCAGAGGAAACCACACACAGCCCGAAGCTCACCGCAGCAGAGATCCGGGAGCGTATCCAGCTCTGAGCGCCGGCCACATTCAACAACGCCCGCTCCCCCTGCATGAACCATCCAATCGCATCCGACGGAGTTCCCGTCTCCGGACTGCTGGCCATTGATCCCGGCAAAAGCGGAGGCATCGCCTACATCGACTCGGACCTCTCGGTCCAAGCCCTGCCGATGCCCGACACTGCGCGCGACCTGTACCGCGCCCTCGAGATTCTCGCCCGCGGTCCTTCCACCTGCTTCCTCGAGGAGATCCCCATGTTCCGCGGGAAAATGAACTACCGCTCCACGGCGGTTCTGTTCCGCAACCTGGGACAAATCGAAGGAGTTCTTTCGGGACTGGGCAGCCGCATCGAGTACCTCAAACCACAGTACTGGCAGCGCGTGCTAATGCTCGGGGAAAGCGCCTCCTACGGCAAACGCTGGAAGACGCACCTCAAGGCGCAGGCGCAGGCACTCTTTCCCCAGCTGCAGGTCACCCTCAAAACGGCGGACGCCCTGCTGATTCTTGAGGCGGGACTCCGAACGAAGCGCCGGCCTGTCCCGGAAACCACACATTCGAAGGATTTTTTGCAATGAACATAGTCAGTGGAAAACAACCCAAGGCACGAAAGGTTTTGCTGTATGGCCCGGAGGGAATCGGCAAAACAAGCCTCGCCCGGCAGTTTCCGCGCCCCCTCTTCCTGGATACCGAGCGCGGCACCGGCGAGTACGATGTCGACCGGATCGAGGTTCTGAAGTGGAGCGACATTGTGGCCGCGCTCACCTCCCTCGCCCAACAAAGCCGCGGCTATCAGACGGTCGTCATCGACACGATTGACTCCGCAGCGCCCCTACTCGTGAACAAGGTGTGCCGCGAGATGGGGATATCCGCGCTCGGCGACCTGCCCTTCGGCAAGGCCTATGCCCAGATGTCCGACCAACTCGACGCGCTGCTCATCCAGTGCAACAGGCTTGTGGATTGCGGCTTGCACGTGCTGTTTCTGGCCCATTCCCAAGTCAGACGCATGGAGCAGCCGGACCTGCCGGACGGCTACGACAAATACGAACTGCGTTTGCCGGACCGCGTGGCGGGCCCCCTCAAGACCGCGGTGGATGCGGTGTTGTTCGCGAACTTCCGCGTCACCATGGTGGAGGAAAAGGGGCGCTCGCGTGCCATGGGCGGTAAAGAGCGCGTGCTGTACGCCACCCATTCGACTGTTCACGACGCCAAAAACCGGTGCGGCATTCCGGACAAGGTTCCCTTCACCATCGAGTCCCTCGCGCCGCTACTGTCTGGACTGGAGCTTGAACAAACGCCCCCAGTAGACGAAAGCAAACACCCGGAGGGAGTTCCCGCGCCGAGCCTCGTCCATCCGCTCGATGCCGTGATCCGCGGAATCGACGAGGCGCAGTTGAATGTGTTCCTCACAAAACGGGGCCAGATCACCGATGGACAAACCTACCGGAACCTTTCGGAGGCGTACATTCGCCGGGTGCTTTCCGCGCCCGACGAGTTTCGGGAATGCGTAATGAGTTAAGGCACTTCCCCGCAGGATTTTGCAGTAATTATTTACATCCTTTTTTTCCCCTGTTCCGTAGCGAATGGGGACGGCACACCCACCCGCTATGGGTCCGACTAAACCTTGGAGGCTCACGAGTATGAACGAATCACACACAACCTGTACACCGCCCGGAATGGAAATGAAGGTCGCCGGGATTAGACACTCCTCGCTGCCGAAGCTGGCGCAGTGCGCGTGCTACGAATCGAACCCGGACGCCGGTCCGGCGGCGGCACGCGGTACCCGTCTGGATGCGTATTTCCGGGAGCTTCTTTCTGGCGCGAAGGATCCGTTTGTAGAGGATCTCAGCGCGGAAGACATGGCCTCTGTCCAATGGGCCGTATGGACGCTCCGCTCCATGGCGCCCGGGGAGGAAATCCTTTCGGTCGAGGAGGAATGCAAGGTCTCGACGCCTGGGATGGAGCACATCGGAACGGCGGATGCCATCGTCCCCGGTCTGTTTATGTCGGCAGACCTCAAGAGCGGACAGATCCGCAACTACCGAGAGCAGATGGCCGCCTATGCGCTCGGTCTGATGGAAA
>JBIKSY010000321.1:0-4243 GCA_044348365.1 Chthoniobacteraceae bacterium | reverse complement strand
AGCGCGTCGCAGCCCGAAGGCAGGACCCGGGGAAGGTTGTCCACGAGTCCGCCCCCAGTGATGTGGGCGAGCCCCTTGACCACTCCGTGGGGCACGGCGGCCAGAGCCGGTTGATAGTTACGGTGCACCCGTAGCAGTTCCTCACCCAGCGTTTTGGAGAGGCCTGCGGGCCTGTCCGAAAGCTTCAATTTCAGCTGGTCAAACAACACCTTCCGCGCGAGCGAATACCCGTTGGTATGCAGCCCGTTTGAGGGCATCCCCAAAATCACATCGCCCGCCTTGATCTGGGAGCCGTCGAGCATCCGGGCCCGATCCACCACGCCGACAATCGTACCGGCCAGGTCGTACTCCCCTCTCTGGTACATGCCGGGCATCTGTGCCGTCTCCCCGCCGATGAGCGCGCAGCCCCCCTCCTTGCATGCCTTAGAAAAGCCTTTCAAAATCTGACCGAACACCTCGGGTTCCAGCCGCTCCGCTCCGATGTAATCCAGAAAAAACAAGGGCTTTGCGCCGATGACGGCGATGTCGTTTATGCAGTGGTTGACCAAATCCTGTCCAACCGTGTCATGGCGGCCCGTGGCAAACGCGACCTTGAGCTTGGTGCCCACACCATCGACACTGGAAACTAGGACGGGTTCTTTCATCCCGCGGAAGTCCGGCATAAAAAGCCCGCCAAATCCGCCAATCTTGCCGAGCACTTCGGGCCCGTGGGTCCCCTTTACCATGCCGTGGATCCTACTCTTTACGGCGTTCCCCAAGTCGACGTCCACGCCTGCAGCCGCGTAAGCCTTCTGCACGGGGGGCGCCTTCTTCGCCGGCCGGACCGGCTTTGCCGGATCGCCCGCCGTCGCGGATGCTGCCTTAACCCGAGCGCGGGACGGGACGACGGAAACCCGCGGCAGCGTTTCCTTTGGAGCCTTTGGAGCCTTTGGAGCCTTTGGAGCCTTTGGAGTTTTAGGAGTTTTAGGAACTGCTTGGATGGAGGGGGCGGGAGTGCGGGTGATCCTGGCCATGGAACGTCAGCGTTAGCGTGGAAAAAGAGTGGGACTCGAGGTGGTGGAACCGAGAAGGTTGGAGCGCTGACTACGACGCTCCATGATGTGCTTGTCCAGGTTAGGGTCAACGGGCACGGGGTATTTCCCGTTGAAACAAGCCAGACAAAACTGGTCCTCCTTCTGGCCGGTGGCCCGGACCATTCCTTCGACATCCAAGTATCCAATGGAATCGGCCCCGAGATAGCTGCGGATCTGGTCGAGGGAACACTGGTTGGCCAGAAGCTTTTCCGGATCGGGAAAATCAATTCCGTAGTGGCAGGAATGCCGATGGGGTGGACAGGAGATACGCATGTGGACCTCCGCGGCTCCAGCCTCGCGCAGGTTGACGACCCGGGCCCGCGCAGTGGTGCCGCGCACGATGGAATCGTCGACCACCACCACCCGCTTGCCTGCAACCGCCTCCTTGATCAGGTTAAGTTTCACCCTCACGTTGAAGTCTCGGATCAGTTGGCTGGGCTGGAGGAAAGTACGCCCGATGTAGTGGTTGCGCACAAAAGCGTGGCTGTAGGGAATGCCCAACTCCTCGGCAAACCCGAGCGCCGCATAATTGCCCGAATCGGGGACAGGCACCACCACGTCCGCCTCCACCGGATGCATGCGGGCGAGTTCCCTGCCCATTTCCGTGCGGACCCGGGCGACGTTGATGTCGCAAATGTTGGAATCGGGCCGCGCAAAGTAAACGTACTCGAAGACGCAGAAGGCGCGGCGCTGAGGCAGGAAAGGCCACTCTGAACGGAGGCCGTTTTCATCAATGATGACGACCTCTCCTGGTTCCACCTCGCGCACGAACTCCGCGTGGATCAGGTCAAAAGCGCAGGTCTCGCTGGAAAGCACCCAGGCTCCGTCGAGCTTGCCGATGGAGAGGGGGCGAAAACCAAAGGGGTCGCGCACGCCGATGACCTCTCTTTCGCTCATCATCACCAGCGAATAGGCGCCGTGGATTTTGCGTAACGCAGCAAACACCCCGTCCGGTTCCATTGGCTGGGCCAGCAAATGCAGCACGACCTCGCTGTCAACGGTGGTCTGAAAAATGGAACCCTTCTCCTCCAGTTCCTCGCGCAGGAGGGCAGCGTTCACCAGGTTGCCGTTGTGACCGATGGCAATCTGGCCCCTGGCGGTGTTGACGACGAAAGGCTGCGCGTTGGCAAGGTTGCTGGAACCCGTGGTCGAGTAGCGCACATGCCCCACGGCGCGGGTTCCCTTGAGCCGGTCCAGATCTCCTGCTTGAAAAACCTGCGACACCAACCCCATGTCTACGTGCCTGAGAAAAGGGGTGTTGGGGCCGTTTGCCGTCACGATGCCGGCGCTTTCCTGACCTCGGTGCTGTAATGCATACAGGCCGTAGTAGGTGAGGGTCGCGGCGTTGGGGTGTCCGAACACGGCGAAGACGCCGCACTCATGGGTGGGATGGTGGTGTTTCACTAAAAGCGAGTGGGGCACAACCCTAAGGCTGCGCCGCAAGGCGTCAAGAAAACCGCAAGCCTTCCCCTAGGAAGGGACGCAAAAAACGATCCTTCGCTGGGCGCCCCTCCGGACTGCCAGGGCCGCCCTCTAACGTGGCAGCGGCAGCTCCGCACCCTCTGTGCCCGATGGGGACTGAGGCTCTGCCGTCCGCGTCCACCCCTCCCGTTTGGCCACCAATTCCACCAAGCGGATCGGCCAGTCGCCCTTGGAAAAAAAATCCGGCCGGAGTTTGTCCAACTCCGCGTAAACCTCCACGTAAGCCCGGTTTTGGTCTGAACCCTCGATGCCGATGGCTGGGTAGCGTTTCCTTGCCTCGATCATGGCACGCTTGACCTCCTGCGTGTGGGTGTCCTCGGCGGGCGGTGCCTCGGGGCCGTCCAACGCCAGTTCCTCGCCGGGAAGCGCCTTCGGACTTGCGGCAACCGCCGTGTTTGCGGACGCGCCGGGTGCCCGCTCCTCGACCGGTCCGCCTCCGCCGGGGGTGCCCGCAGAGGGGCCAGCCAGATCCGCGCGCTTCCATCCTTCGCGAGCAGCCAGCATCTCGGCAATCTTGAGGGGCCAGACGGGGTCTTTAAAAAACTCAAACTTCCGGAGCCGCCCAAGCTCGTTGTAGGCCTCCCTGTAGAGTGCCGCCTCCTTGGAGGAGGGGTCGTCGAGGGCAGGATAACGCCTCTGCATTTCCTTTTGCGCCATGCGGGTGGCGGTTTGAGGATCCTCACGCGAAAGCTTGGCGAGCAGTTGCTCGAGGAGCGCCTGTTCGGCGCGCTTGGCCGCCTCGGGCGAGAAAGTCTCCTGCGTGGACGCCGGGGTGGCATTACTCGACTGCTGCGATGCGACGCCCTGCGAGGAGGGTTCGGCCAGCGACCCCGGGGCGGGCACTGTCTGGCGAGCTCCCGACGCAGCCACTGGGGAGGTCTTGGCGCCGCCCTGCACAAAAACAGGGACGGCTCCGTTCTCCGGCACCTGGCCCGAGCGGGAGGCCCGCAGTTCGGAAACGTCGGACATCCAGTCCATGCCGGTCGACCCCAGTCGCACTCCGACGGGAACCGCCAGAGTCAGCAACAACCCCACTGAAAGGAGCACAAAAGTGCCATGGCGCTGCAGGAGGAGGTGCAGTTGCAACGCCAGAAACATCACCAGCGCCAGAAGCAGGCTGGTGGTTGCCGCCACAAACGTCTCGCGTGGCGCCCACGCGAAGGCGAGACCCGCCAGCGGGGTGGAGAGCAAAACAGCGCCGATGCCCAGCGCCAGATTCCGGTTGGCCTCGCCGGGGCGCTTCCCCAACACCACGGGGGCGGCCTGACGCAACTGAACGCGGGGCACGTGGGGCGCCCCCTCCTTCACAGAGGAGAGAGCGGGCTGGGAAGTTTCTGGAGGCACACCCCTAAGAAAACGCCATTTTCACAAAAACTAAACAGATTTTTGCGGCAGCGCAGTTTGTGCTCAGGCGCCTCGCTTTTGCCGCATTAGGAAGTTGAACCCGAACCACCCTGCCCCCTTTACTGCTCCACCCACCTCTATGAGCGCAGAACTCGACGTCCGCAACACCGCCAAACTGGCACGCCTCGAACTTTCCGAAGCGGAAACCAGCCGTTTCCAGACTCAGCTTTCTCAGGTGCTAAGCTACGTGGAAAAGCTTAGGGAAGTCGACGTCACAGGCGTTGAACCGACGGCGCACACCTCCGAAGTGCAGAACGTGTTCCGGGCCGACGAACCCCGCGACT
>JBIKSY010000320.1:0-4257 GCA_044348365.1 Chthoniobacteraceae bacterium | reverse complement strand
ACCGCCGCGCCTACCGCTGGATGCTTCTGGCCCGCGTGGCCGAGGAGAAAATCGCCAGCCTCTACCGTGGTGGGAAGATCACGGGTGGGGTGTTTGTGGGACGCGGTCAGGAAGCCATCAGCGTCTCCACCGGAATCGCGCTTCGAGACGGAGATATTTTCGCCCCGCTCATTCGGGATCAGGCCGGGCGACTGGCTTTTGGAGAAAGCCTGCTGGACTTCACCCTGACATATCTGGGTGCCCGCTCCGGACCGATGCGGGGACGAGACGGCAACGTCCACCGGGGGCGCCCCAAGGAGGGTTTGCTGCCCATGATTTCGCATCTTGGAGCGATGGGTTCGGTGGTGAATGGGATGCTGCTGGCGCACAGGTTTCAGGGCAAAAAGCACACCGTCGGCGCGGTAAGCCTAGGGGACGGAGCGACTTCAACAGGGGCTTTCCACGAATTCATCAACCAAGCAGCAGTGGAGAAACTGCCGCTGGTGCTGGTCATCACCAACAATCAATTTGCCTACTCCACCCCTACAAACAGACAGTTTGTATGCGCGGATCTTGTGGACAAGGCCATCGGCTACGGAGTCACCGGCCATTCTGTGGACGGCACCGATCTGGCCGCCTGCTTGGAGACCATCGGTGGGGCGGTTCAAACCGCTCGTGAGGGCGGTGGGCCCCAATTCGTGGTGGCCACAAGCCTGCGTCTTTCGGGCCATGGAGAACACGACGACTCCCACTATATTCCGCCACAGCTGAAGGAGACCACTCTGGGCCGTGATTGCCTTGCAGTGGCCGAGGAACACATCCTGAGCCAAAAATGGGCCGACCCCACGACCATTGAGGCGTGGCTTCGCGATTCACATACCCAAGTCGAGGAAGCAGTCGCGCACAGCCTGCGCGAGGCCGCCCCCGACCCCGCCCGCGAGGACTGGTGCGCTCTTTCGTGCCGCCATCTTCAAGAGGGGCCTGAAATACACCCTCCCCTCAAATACTGACCTTCAGGAACGTGATTACCTATCTAGAAGCTATTCGGGAGGCCCAGAGCGAAGCCTTGGAGAAGGACCCCAGGGTCTACATCTACGGGCAGGACATCGGTAACTTCGGGGGCGCGTTCAAGGCGACCAAAAACCTGGCGCAACGTTTCCCGGGCCGGGTGTTAGACTCCCCCATCAGCGAGGACGCGATGATGGGGTCTGCCATCGGGGCGGCGATGCAGGGCATGCGCCCGATTGTGGAAATGCAGTTTGCTGACTTTTCAACTGTCGGCTTCAACCAGATTGTCAACCAAGCGGCCACGCTGTTTTGGCGCTCAGGGGTTTCCTGCCCGATTACGGTCCGTCTGCCCAGCGGCGGCACCCCCGGGAGCGGCCCCTTTCACTCTCAAAGTCTGGAGGCGCTTTACGCCCACTATCCGGGGTTGATTCTGCTGACGCCGGCGACTGTCGAGGACGCATACTCGATGCTGCTGGAGGCGGTGGCCATTGATGATCCTGTGATTTTCTGTGAGCACAAGTACCTGTACTACCACCTCAAGGCTCCCTCGCTTCCCAGCGAGGCACTGCCGGTGGGCAAGGCAAGAATCAGCAGGGCGGGACGCGACGCTACCGTGGTCACCTACAGTGCAATGGTGCACGAAGCACTGGCCGCTGCCGAGGAACTGGCCACGGAAGGCTGGGAAATCGAGGTCATTGACCTGCGCTCAATCAAACCCTTGGATACCGACACGGTGCTCGCCTCGGTGGCCCGCACGGGCCGGATCCTCGCGGTGGGGGAAGCCTGGCCTTGGGGAGGAGTGACCGCGGAGGTTCTTGCCCGGGTGGCCACAGAAGGTTTCAACCTGCTGGACGCTCCACCCATGCGCCTCAACAGCAAGGATACTCCGGTCCCCTTCCATCCCAATCTTTGGGGCACCCACCGTCCCACCGCCCGGACCATTAGTCTGGCCCTGCGCGAACTGCTGAGAGCCTAACCTTCTTCCTTCCGACCCTTATGCCCCGCATTCCCATCGTCATGCCGCAGTTGGGCGAATCCATCGCCGAGGCCACTGTGATCGCCCATCTTTTTATAGCGGGCGACAGCGTGGAGATGGACAAGGACCTGCTCGAGGTCGAAACACAGAAGGCCACCATGGGGGTCACCTCCCCCTGCTCTGGACGCGTAGTCGAATGGCTTGCGCAGGTCAATGGAAGCTACGCCGTTGGCGAGATTCTCGGCTACGTGGAGTGCTCCGCCGAGGAGGCCAAGAGGCTTGGCTTGGACGCGCACCCGGAGCCGCTCACTCAAGTCGATGGCTCGCTGCCCCATGGCTTCTCCCCGCTGGACCAGGGGACCGAACACCCCATCCGCTCCTCCCCAAACTCCTTTGCAGGCGTCGGTCCAACCCTGAGGGGTCTGCCGGTCCCCGCTCACGCTCTCGGTGCGAGCTTTATGTCCCCCCGCCTCAAGGCGCGCATGGCCGAGCTTGGACTCCATTCTGCTGATTTGGCGGGCATCGCGGGCAGCGGGGCGGCGGGGCGCCTGACGATCGAGGACTTTGAGAAGTTTCTTTCCCAACTCGACGACCAGAAACTTTCCCAAGCTTCGAGCATGCGCGTTGCGGTTGCAGACGCCATGAGGCGCTCCTGGACGCGCCCTATCGCCACAGTGGGAACACCGGTGGTGATCGACGCCATGCTTTCCCACCGGAAAAACTCCACGCCCAAGCCGGGCCCCGCGCTGTACGCCCTACGCGCCCTAGCTATTGCGCTGGGCGAAAACAGCGCCTTGGCCGGCCGTCTTGTGGGAGACAAAATCGTGCATCCGCGTTCCATTGACCTCGGGTTTGCCGTGGAGGCTGAGGACGGAGTGCTGGTTCCCGTGCTTCGCAATGCGGAACGCACAACCCTCAGCGACCTCCTGATTCGTTATAACGACCTCGTGGACCTTGCCCGACGCCGCCGCTTGCCAGCAGAGGCAACGGGAGGCTCCATCGCCACAGTCACCAACTTCGGCACCTTCGGACTAGAGTGGGCGACCCCCATTCCGCTGCCAGAACAGACGCTTGTTCTTGGGATGGGCGCAGGACGGGTCATGCCCCGCTGGGATGCAGATTCCAAAAGTTTCCACCCGGCGACTGAGGCACATTTCACCCTATCCTTTGACCACAGGGTCCTCGATGGGGGCGGTGCAGGGCGTTTACTGGCTCGGATTTCTGAACTTTTGCAGGCCCCACACCTCCTGTAACTGCCAACACGCATTCGGCCGCGCCAAAGCCAACCCCACCTCCCAAAGGGCTTGGCTTAAGAGGCAAAGCAGCCGCGGGTGGCAACCCAAGACAACAAAGCCCACCCCGGATTGCCTCGCCTACAATCTGACCGCGCGGCTAAACTAAAATTTTTACCAGACCGGAACAAACCTACCCTTGCTTCCGATTGTAAAGGGCTCGTAAAAAGAGCCCGCAATTGCCTGGTTTCCCCAAAACATCGCCCCGCCCAAGAGCGCGGGGCGCTCATGCGCGGCCTTCTAAAAAGGTGGCGTGTTCCCCCGGGCGCTCAATTTATCCTTAATGAACATCCACGAGTACCAAGCCCGCGAACTCTTCCACAAATTTGGCGTCGCCTCACCCGGAGGCAAATCCGCCTCAACCCCTGAGGAGGCCGAACAAATCGCGGCGCAACTGGGCGTGTCCCAGATAGTCGTGAAGGCGCAGATTCACGCGGGAGGACGTGGAAAAGGCGTGTTCAAAAATGGTTTTAAGGGCGGAGTGCACCTGTGCCACACGCCGGCGGAAGCGCGTCGACTGGCGGAACAAATGCTCGGGCAGGTGCTGGTCACCAACCAGACCGGACCCGAGGGCCGTCTGGTGACCAAGCTTCTTGTGGCAGAGGCGGTAGACATTTCCCGAGAACTCTACTTCGCACTGCTTTTCGACCGGGCAATCTCCGCTCCCATGATTATTGCCAGCACCGAGGGCGGGATGGACATCGAGGCCGTCGCGGAACACACGCCGGAAAAGATCATTCGTGTGGCGGTCGACCCCCTGCTCGGACTTCAACCCTACCAGACGCGGAAGATAGCGGCAGCCTTGGGACTCCGGGGCTCATTAATGACGCAGGCCACCAAGCTTTTCACAGCGCTCTACAGGACCTATAGCGAAACCGATTGCACGCTGGTGGAGGTCAACCCTCTCGTTGTCACTCCCGACAATAGGTTGCTCGCCCTCGACGCGAAGTTCAACTTCGACGACAACGCGCTCTTCCGCCAGGCGACTGTCGTCGCGATGCG
>JBIKSY010000319.1:0-4280 GCA_044348365.1 Chthoniobacteraceae bacterium | reverse complement strand
CCCCATCGACTACGGCTGGAACGAACTCACCGACCAGCAGGATCTCCTGCGGATGCTCATCGTTCCCGGTAACATGTACGCCGCCGGCGGTGCAGCCGCCATGAAGCGCGCGATGGACGATGAAATCCTCTCGGCGTTCTTCAACTCCAACAAGACCGGCGAGAACGGTTCCATCGACACCGGGCTGTTGGGCGCCTTTGGCGGCGGTTGACAGGTGGTGGCGGTCAACACGGGTTCCTCTGCCAACACCGGGCTCAACATCGCGAAGCTACGGGCTGCGAAGCGCATCCTGTTGCAGGCCGAGGTGGACATAGACAACGACCCGTTGTTCATGGCGATCTCTGCCAAGCAACACGACGACCTGCTCAACGAAGCGCAGGCGATCAGCCTGGACTACGACAGCACCCCGGTGCTGGTGAACGGGCGGATCAATTCGTTCATGGGGTTCAATTTCATCCCCAGCGAACGCATCCCCGGCGCGGGTTCTTACAACGCGGCGATCAACCCCGGGTTGACTGTGGCTGCAGGCCAGAACTGGGTGCCGTTCTGGGCGAAGAGCGGGGTGTGCCTTGGCAAATGGGACGAGTTGCGCGCCAAGGTCGGTCCCCGACCCGACAAGAACGACGCCGAACAGGTCAGCCTGCGCATGACCCTAGGCGCCACCCGCCTCGAAGAAAAACGCTGCGGCTACATCCTCTGCGCCTAGGGCCCCATAGGGGCCTCTTGATGCCGCTCCGCGGCAAGCATCGCTCGCGACTAGCAACTCAACTTTCCAAACATGCCTACTTATCTCTCAAACGAACTCGCTGGAAGCACGGACGGCAAGACCACGGCAGCGGTGCTGGGCACCAAAACCCGGGGCAGCGTGGTCAACGGCCGCGTCAAACGGTTCCGCGCCACCATCACCCTGAGCGGACAGATTAACGGTGACCTGTTTCAACTGTTCACCCTGCCCATGGGCGCGTCCTTTGTTATGGGCCTGACCGTAACCTCGGTGTCGCTCGGCGGGGCCACCCTTGGCATCGGGACGCCAGGAGCGGCCACCAAGTACCGTGGACAGTCCGCGGGATTGACCCTTGTGGATACGCCGGTGCTGTTCGCGGCCTCTGGAGCAGGGTCCTCGGAATTTGCCGCGGAAGAGCCGGTATTTGCGACTCTTGCCGGGGGAAACCTGCCCGCCAGCGGCACCCTCATCATCGACATGCTGGTCAGCCTGCCTTCGTAATTTATGCCCGCGTACATCGGAATCACTGTGGGCGGTTCGCTGCAATCGCCCACAACCGGAATGGCCGTGGTTGCAAGCACGACGGTAACCACCGGCAAAGACATCGAGCTGGTGCTCAACACCTGGCCCGCCACGCCCGTCACCAAGGCCCAGCTCATTTTGGCGCTGGGACATCTGCACGACTTTATCGTGCAAAACCCGAACCTTCCCTAAGCCATGCCTATCCGGCGCGCTGACGACACCCTCTACAACCTCGGCGTCAACCTCACCGCCAATGGCAGCCCCGTGCCCATCAAAGGCGGCGAGTACGCCCTGTTTGTGGATTGTACAGGCAGCAACGGCACCAATTCGCTCCAGATGCTGAGTCCCTCGGGGACATGGATCGACGTGCAGATCTACGGCGCGTTCATCCGGACGACGGGGGCGACGATGTTGCAGGTCGGTCTGCTGCTGCCGGCGGGGCTGGTACGGGTTGCCACCACTGGCGGGGCGACGACCGGCTTGAACGCCTACCTCATGGGGATGGGCTGAGCGCCATGATCAACCGTTGCGACGACTCCACCTACCAACTGGCCGATGGCATTTCGATGAGCGGGCCGTCGGTCGCCATCAAAGGCGGCGAGTACACGTTGTTTATCGAGTCTGAATCCAACGACGGCACGCTGGTGCTGCAACAGTTGAGCCCCTCGGGCGTGTGGCTCGACTGCCAGGCGTACGGGTTGCAGTACGTCAAAACCACGGCGTATGCGGCGTGCATCCTCGGGCTCGAACTGTCGCCCGGCATCCACCGGCTCAAGGCGGACGGGCTGGTGCTGAACCTGAAGGCCTACCTTGTGGGGGCGAGCTGACCATGGGAACCACACTTTTGGAAGTAGCCAACCGCGCTCTGGGCAGACTCGGGGCGGTCCGCATCACGGCGCTGACTGACACGACGGCTCCAGCCAAGGCGGTGTCGGCGTGTTTTCCGGGCGTGCCCGACTGGGTGTTGCGTTCGTGGTTGTGGAAGTTCGCTCTCACCCGGGTGGCGTTGACCAATCCCGAGCCTGCGGAAGGTACGGACTGGACGTGGAAATACACTCTGCCGCCCGATTGCTTGGACATTGTGCCGCAGGACACGCCTCTGGATGACGTGGAGTTTGTGGAGGAGGCAGGCACTTTGCTGTGTGATTTGGAGGCCCCCCTGTGGCTGCGGTACGCCAGACAGGTGACGGACCCGGGGCAATGGGACCCGGCTTTTGCCGAGGTGCTCAGCTGGAAACTGGCGCTGGAGATGCAACCCGAACTGGCTCCGGAAATGTCACCTTTCACACTGAGGGGCGGGTTTGAATCCGCATTGCGACAGGCGCGCTTGAGCGGCGCGGTAAAGCGCATGCCCTGGAATTCGCTATGGCCCGAGCACGGGCGCACTTGGGAGGAGGCGCGCCGGTGAACGACAAGGACCCGGCTGCGTACGATCTGCTGACCTACGCCTGGGTGTTCCTGCTCAGTCTGATGGGGGGCGTGGTGGCGTTTTTGCAGAAGCTGCGGGACGGCAACGCCCGGGTGTTCAACCTCATCGAGTTCATCGGCGAACTCTGCACCTCGGCCTTCACCGGAGTGGTCACCTTTTACCTGTGCGAGAGCGCGCAGTTTCCGCCGGTGCTGACGGCTGCGTTGGTGGGCATTGCCGGGCACATGGGCAATCGCGGGCTGTTTCTCATCGAGCGGTTTCTTTCCAACAAACTCAAATGAACACACTGAAAAACTACGAACGCCAACCTTCGACCTGGCTGGGCCTCGCAAAACTGGGCGCCGCCCTCGGGCT
This sequence comes from Chthoniobacteraceae bacterium, assembly GCA_044348365.1. GTDB lineage: Bacteria > Verrucomicrobiota > Verrucomicrobiia > Chthoniobacterales > Chthoniobacteraceae > Chth-196. Next base: position 1,251 of record JBIKSY010000319.1, on the reverse strand, counting down.
GTACTCCACCGGAGTCGGGGGCGCAATCGGCACGGCCGTGATGGGCGTGTTCGGCCTGCTGGATGTGATCCGCAACGAGGGGTCTTCGACCCCTTTTAATTGCCCCCCCACAGGGGGGATTAAACCGGCTATGCCGGCGGGCCAATAGTCACCTCCCATGAGCACGTTCAACGAGCAAAGCACGGTCGGCCCTGAGCCGAAGGCGAATCAAGAGGGGTCCTCGACCCCCTTTGAGCGGGCACTGGACTTTGTCCTGGAGGTGAAAGGTGGCTACACCAACGATCCTGTGGATCGAGGCGGTGCCACCAACAAAGGCATCCTCCAGCGGGTGTACGACCGTTACCGGAAGGCCGAGGGCCTGCGTCCGGCGGATGTACGCCACATTCTCAACATCGAGGTCGAGGAAATCTACAGGGACGTGTACTGGCTGGAAGGCGACTGCGACCGGTTGCCGTGGCCGGTGAACCTCGTGCACTTCGATGCGTGCGTAAACACGGGCGTGACTCAGGCGGCGAGGTTCTTGCAGCGCGCTGTGGGCGCGGACCCTGACGGTCGGATCGGGCCGAAAACACTGGAGGCCTTACGCTCTTTACTGACGCGTGAAACACCCCTCGCAGGGGCCGAACGGCTGCTACTCAGGCGCGAACCTTTTTACAGGCGTCTGGTGCAGGTGGACCCGAGTCAGAAGCGGTTTCTACAGGGCTGGCTGAACCGGGTGGAAAAACTCAAGACAACCTCGGGGATAGCCTGAGCCGATACAGGAGGATGACCATAGCCATAGACTCGGGCAAAAGCGGAGGGATCGCCTACCGGGACACCGATGGCAGCGTGCACGCGGTGCCGATGCCGGACACGGTGGCAGACCTCGACAGGCTCCTGCGGGCGTTGGTCTGCCCGGAAGCCGTGTGCTTTATCGAAGACCTGCCCATGTACCGGGGCAAAATGAACCTGCGCTCGACGGCCGTGCTGTTCCGGAACTTTGGGAGGATCGAGGGGGTGCTGGCGTCACTCAAATGCCGGGTGGAATATCTAAAACCGGACTGGTGGCCGAAGGCGCTCCGGTTGGGGAAGAGCGCGGACCATGGGGACCGTTGGAAGGCGCACCTCAAGGCGCGGGCGCAGGCGCTGTTTCCCTGGGTGGAAGTAACGCTCAAGACGGGGGGGTGTAAACGTTTGTCTGTAAAAGTCCACACGAGGCAGAGACGCGCCGCACTGGCAGTCGATGGAGCGTAGCGGAATCGGCTGCCAGTG
>JBIKSY010000318.1:0-4294 GCA_044348365.1 Chthoniobacteraceae bacterium | reverse complement strand
CGGGGCGCTTTCCCTTTTCAAAGCCTTTTCCGCCTTTTTTTTCTTCTTCTCCAACTCCCGTTGGCGTTTTTCAAACTGATAATTCGGCTTCAATGATGGGTTTCCTTTCGGTGCTGGCAGAAGGTACGCCGTTCAGCTTCGTCAACAAAGCCGGACAGCCCACCGCCACTCGCACTCTATCCCAGATGCCTCGAAGCGCAAGATTGCCCGCAACAAGGATTCAGGCAAAGACGAAGTGCCCGTGAAGCTCGCCCCCCTTCAAGCGCTCTCCTCCGGAAAAACGGGAGTACCAAGCTCCGGTGAGCACAGGACCCTCAAGGAAAGGCCCAACGCACGCGGGACCCAAAACCCACGCACGAACCCGGCTGTTTCCCCCATAAACGCACCAGACCGCCACAGTCCGCCCACTTAAAAACCGCCCGGACAAAGTGTTCAGAAACCGGCGCAGGAGTAAGATTTTGCAAACAGAGTCGCGGCCGCTTGGGCTGCAGACGCAGACGCCATCGCTCTACTTGCCCGTCTCGGGAACGTCCCCAACCGCATGCTTTAAGTCCTGCTGGGCACGGTTGAAATCCACCACGGCCCGCAACCGGCTCAACCGCGCCCGCGTGAGGTCCTCCCGCGCCAGGACAAACTCCAACACCACCCCGACCTGGCTTGCCTGCCGCTCGGCCGCAAGCTTGCTCATTTCTTCAGCCGCCCCCACCGCTTCTTCGCTGAGCCGGATCTGCTGTTCGGAGGACTTCGAGCGCATGAAGGACTCCACCACATCCCTTCCCACAGCCGCCTTGGTACGGCTAATTTGCAGCGCCGCGCTCTCCCGCCGCGTTACCGCGATTTTCTTTCGAGTGCCGTCAAAAAGCCCGCCGGGACCGACCTTCCATCCAAGCCCCACAAAGTAGTCGTGCTGTGGACCAAAGTTGCCTGTGGAACCGTCGCGCCCCCCTCCCAGACCGCCGGCATTGTAGCCTGCCTGCAGCGAGGGGAACAACGGACCCAGCCGGGCTCTGGCCTCCTCCCGTTCCATTCCCGAACTGACCGCACTCATGGTTTTGACCTCGGGCCGGCTCGTCTGCGCGCGGGCCACCAGTTCTCCGACCGGCTCGTCCTTCATCACCTTGATCGGCACCAGATCAGCCTTGGCGGGCCGAAGCTCGGTTTCCGGGGCGAGTCTGAGTGTTTCGCAAAGCCGGCCCGCGGCAATTCCAAGTTGTTCCTCAGCCTGCTGGATTTGAGTTTTGAGGCGGGCAATCTGGGTTTTCACCCTCAACAGGTCGGCCCGGAAAGCGGTGCCCACCTGCACCGCGTTCTCCAATTGTGCGGCGTAGTTTCCCGTGACGGCAACGTCCTCGCCCAGCACCGAAACGGAAGCCTCCGCAGCGAGCATGTCGTAGTAACGGGCGGTGGCCTCCCTGACGGTGTCGAGCCGGACCTTCTCCACGGCTTGTCCCGCGGCAAGTGCCTTCTGCCGAGCGGCCAGCGCGCCGAAATAAATGTCCCCCGGCGCCCAATCCACCATGACCCCGGCGCCCAGCACGTACTGTTGTTTGTCCGCGTCAAAAATGGCGCCGGCCACGTCCTGGATCCGACCGTCGTGTCCGCGATACTGCGCCCCGAGACTCAGCGTAGGCCAGAACCGCTGCCAGGCCTGGTTGGACTCCAATACCGCCGCCCGGTGCAGCGTTCTGGCGTGTTCGACCTCCTCGTTTTTGGCCCCTGCCAGCCGCATTACGGTGGGCAGGTCGACAAAGGAGGTCGCCGCATCGGCCGCGGACAGAGATAGCAAAAAAAGGAGACAGGTTTTCATGGTAACAAAATTCGGGCGAGAAGGGAGTAAAGGAAACACCGCCTACTTTGCAGGCATCGCCGCCTTGAGGGTAACCTCCTGTCCATCGGCAACGGGTTGGGTCCCCACCAGCAGCAGAACGTCCCCTGCCTGCAGTTCGGGCACCTCGACCTGCGCCCCGTCGTTGAACCCGATTTTCACGGGAGTCTTCACCGCCTTTCCTCCCACGTGTTTGAAGACAAAAGCGTTCGTCTTCTCCATCACCACGGCAGCGGACGGCACCAAGACGGCCATATCCCTGCGCTCGACTCCGATGCGGGCGGTTCCGCTCATTCCGGGAAGGATCCGAGCCCCCGCATTCTCAACATCCGCCTCGACCAGCATGGTACGTGTCTGCGGATCCAGCGCCAGACTGGCGCGGCTAATCTTGCACTCGAACACCTGTCCGGGAAATGCGTCGAGAAGCAACCGCGCAGGTTTGCCAACCCCCACCAGGGGCGTCTCCATTTCAGTCACGGCGATCTGGCAGCGGATTTTGAGTGCGTCTACCAGGTGGAACAAGGGGTTGGCGCCGGCGGCCACGTAGGCGCCTGGGTCGACCGAACGGGTGGTGATCGTCCCCGCAAATGGAGCCTTGATCTGGGCGAATTCAAGCAACGTCACGCAGCGGTCCACACTGGCTTTTGCCGCCAAAAAGCGCGCGTTGGCATTGTCCACGGTCTGGGGAAGCACAAGATCGGGAGACTTGAGCCGCGCTTCCTTGAGTCGCTTGAGTTCGATCTCCGCGGTCTCCATTTCGGGCTTCACCCGCAGCAGGTCAGACTCGAGTTCGGGCACCTCCACCTGTGCCAGCAACTGGCCTGCGGTCACCGCGTCGCCCCGGTCCGCTTCCACCGATTTCACATAGCCGGACACCCGGGCGTGCAGGTTGACCTGCCGGAAGGGCGCCATCGTCGCCGGGAGCGCCACCCAACGGTGGATCGAACCTGAGGACGGTTGCACCGCGGAAAACTCAGCCCCGGAGACCGGGACGGCCAGCAGCCCAAAAGCAAGGCTAAGGGGGCAAATAAAACGCGTGGGTGGAAGCAGCATAAAATTCGGATTCGAAGGATGACCTACAGGGCTGCCCCCAAGGCGGGAGCAGCGGCGGGCAGCGTCTGGGGCGATGGAGAGCGGTGCTTGGATTCTTCCGGAAGTGCGGAATCCGGGTCATCCGGATCCAGTGAGGAGGATGCCGCGTCGCTGCTCGCCCCAAGGGTGAAGAGGGCAGGAAGGACAAACAGGGTGGCAATGGTCGCGAAGAGCAGGCCACCCAGAACCGCCCTCCCGAGGGGTTCCGACGAGGTACCGCCGAAAGCCATGGGCAGCATTCCCGCCATCATCGCGAGGCTGGTCATCAGGATCGGCCGGAGGCGGCCGCGTGTGCCCTCCACTGCGGCTTCCTTCACCCCCAGCCCGGAAGCTTGCAACCGGTGGGCAAAGGTGACCAACAGGATGGCGTTGGAGACGGAAACCCCCACGGCCATGATGGCCCCCATGAAACTCTGGAGGTTGAGTGTTGTTTTGGAAACCCACAGCGCGCACACCACCCCAGCCAGCACGGCCGGCACCGTGCCAAGCACGATGAGCGAAAGCCGCAGACTCTGAAAATTGGCCGTGAGCAGCAGCAAAATCACCGCCACCGCTGCCACAAGGCCCGATCGCAAACCCGCCTCCAACTCGCGCAACGGCTGGACCTGTCCCCGAACGGTGACACTGGTTCCCGGTGGCGTTCCAAGTTCCTTGAGCGCCGCATCCACCAAACGAGCCGCCGTGCCCAAATCGCAGCCGTGGATGTTGGCGGTCACCGAGATGGTACGGGCCATGTTGTAGCGGTCGTACTCCCCGACGACGCTTCCTTCGGTGACCTTGGCAAAGTTACGCAGCAGGGACGTCCGGCCGCCCGTGGAGGAAATGGGGAGGTTCAGCAGGTCCTCGACGCCCTTCATCTGGGCCTGGGGCACCTGGACCTGCAGGCTGTAACTCACCCCGGTTTTGGCGTCGGCCCAGTAGTTCGGGACGGTGAAGCGGCTGCTGGCGGTGGCGGCGACCAGGCTCCGCGTGGCATCCGCCATCCTGATTCCAAGCAGGCCAGCTCGCTCGCGGTCGACGTTCACCTCGAGGCTGGGATAGTCCAGTGTCTGTGAGATGTGCACGTCCCGCAGCACGCCAAGGGAGGCGAGTTTTTCACGCACCTTGCCCGCTTGGAGGCGAGTGGCGGAGAAGTCCTTGCCGCTGACGGCCACCTCGATGGGGGTGTTGGAACCCAACGACATGATCCGGTTGACGATGTCGGCCGGTTCAAACGAAAGCCGCACATCGGGCAGATCCCTCTGGAGACGAGCCCTGAGCTTTTCCCTGAGTCCAGCCACCGCCACGGGGGTTCCCTCCTTGAGTTGAATTTGGAGCACCCCCTCCTCGGGACCACTGTTCCACTGGTGTATCAGGTTCACCGGATAATTGGAGGGG
>JBIKSY010000317.1:0-4296 GCA_044348365.1 Chthoniobacteraceae bacterium | reverse complement strand
GGCCGGTGGCTTTGGAGCTGGAGCGGGAGCGGGCTTTGGTTCCTCCGGTTTCGGAGGAGGAACGGGAGCTGGCGTCGGCACTGGGGCCGGTGGCTTTGGAGCTGGAGCGGGAGCGGGCTTTGGTTCCTCCGGTTTCGGAGGAGGAACGGGAGCTGGCGTCGGCACTGGGGCCGGTGGCTTTGGAGCGGGAGAGGGGGCGGGCTTGGGTTCCTCCGGCTTTGGCGTCGGAACGGGAGCTGGCGCCGGCACTGGGGCCGGTGGCTTTGGAGCTGGAGCGGGTGCTGGCTTGGGTTCCTCCGGCTTTGGCGTCGGAACGGGAGCTGGCGCCGGCACTGGGGCCGGTGGCTTCGGAGCTGGAGCGGGTGCGGGTTTGGGTTCCTCCGGCTTTGGCGTCGGAACGGGAGCTGGCGCCGGCACTGGGGCCGGTGGCTTTGGAGCGGGTGCGGGAGCGGGCTTGGGTTCTTCCGGCTTTGGCGTCGGAACGGGAGCTGGCGCCGGCACCGGGGCAGGGGCCGGTGGTTTCGGAGCAGGCGTGGGAGTGGGTTCCCCTGGTTTTGAAGAATCGGGTTTGGGCGGGAGTTTTGGATCAGGCAGCAACCCCGGAATGTAGGGCGCCGCGTCTCCAGTGCCGCCGGCAGGCTTGTTCCCCTTGGCAGTTGGCTTCTCCTGTTTTTCGCTGGCGGGAGCGGGAGTTGGTGCCGGTGCGGGATCAGCCGCCTGCGTGATGTGCCCGGCGTTCAGCAGAGAACCAGCGATGCCAAAGGCGATGGCTGAGCCCTGTGCCCGCAGCAGTTGGCGAATCAATTTAGGGGTGGTCATAGTTCAGGGGGGACACATAGCTATAACCACAACTGGCTCACCAAATGAAGCCAAACCGCTTCAGCTTTTAATGTACAAAGTAGAGGGCAACCACCGCCAGACCTCCGCCCGCTAAAGCGGAAGCCACGCCAGCCACCCAGAACATCTTTTTGCGCGTGAGCACGCTGATGGTGCATAGCACCAGACCGAATTCGAGCGTCAGGTGACTCCAGTCCAGCTTGTCTGCCTGATGGTGGGAGTTTTCTCCCTCAGCCTGCACCGCGGCGGTCTCAGCGATCTTTTGCTCGGATAACTCTTTGAACCGGTTTCCCGCCACCACCAGCGCCCCGAGGCTGTCGTCCTCCTTGCCGTCGGCGGTTTTTGCTGGAAACCCGTTCTCGTCCTTTTTGATGTCTGCTGGCTTGGTGCGGTTTGCCGCGCTGTACGCCTCCCACTGCTTGACCTGCTCCGCCCGGAACGGTTCGCTGCCCTCCTTGGAAGCGAACAGTTTTGTATAGGCAACCGAGCGCTCCTGCTCCTCGACGCGCGCCCGCTTGGACTGGTACCGGGCAAACGTGTTGCTCGCCTCCACCTTCAGTCCAGCCGCCTCCGTGAGCATGCGGTTGGACTCCCCCTGCAACTGCAGCACCGCGTTGTGTTTCCGGTGCCCGGCAACGCTCACCGCTGCGAGAGTTGCCGCGATGATCGCCATGGTCATCGCTACCCGCATCATCATTGGATCCGAGTGTCCCCCTCCGTGGCCGACGTGTTCTGCCTGCTCAAGAGTTTCGTGGATTTCGCTCATAAAAAAGAAGACGGCTAGGCTTCAAACCTAAACTAGGTGTTTCGGGAAAGTTTAGATTTCCACCGCCGACTGCACGAAGAAATAGATTAGTGGGCGTCGTTCCGCCAACCACCAAACTCTCCGCGCCCGCCCGACCGTCTCCCGAAATTGCGAGAACCACCACAAAGCCGTTCCCCAAAACAGAAGGCTCACCCCTGTAACCGCATCCAATCTGGGTTTCCCGCGTAGCCCTGTGGGATGGGTCCGGACAAGAAGCCCCGCCGTCGTGTCGTCTCCGACTCCTACTTCCCGGCGGCGAAAAACGGATTGTGGAGGCGCTCCTCCCCAACCGTCGTCAGCGGGCCGTGCCCGGGGCAAAGCACGGTCTCCTCCGGGAGCGAGAGAAGCTCTTCACGGTTGGTCCGCAAGGCGTCGGCGTACGAGACGGAGCCGCCTCCCATGGAGCCGGCAAAAACGGCGTCACCCACGACTGCGAGGGGCTTTTCAAGGCCCTCGATGATGTAGGAAACGCCCCCCTTGGAGTGGCCCCAGGTGCTGCGGGAACCGATTTTCAAACTACCACAGACAAAGGCGCGCCCCGCCTCAAAGGGAACGGCTCCAGCAACGGGCTCAAGCCGCCCGGTGTAGGCCTCAGCCCCTGTGGCCTGCTGGAGCTTTTCCAAATCCAAAATGTGGTCGGCGTGGGAGTGCGTCACGAGGATCAGCTCCAATCTCAGGCCTTCCCTTTTCAAAAAAGCCAGCACCTCGGAGCAGTCCGCCCCGGTGTCGAAGGCGACCGCCGTTCCGGTCTTCCGGTCGAAGGCCACGTAGCTGTTCACGGTCATGTCGTGAAAAGGGGTGTTAAAGCACTCCAGCCCATTTACCTGCGCGGTTTGCGGAAACCACCGGTCTTCGCCCAGCAAAACCAGCGCCTCTCCTCCCAGACCCAGCACCGGAGCGACCGCACGGGCCGCGGCGGCGTCGAAGTGTCCGTCCCTGAGGGCGGAGACCTCCGCCTCGGAAATTCCCGCCAAACGGGCCACTTCGGCGGCGTTTCTGTTGAGGCCGCGCATTGCTTTTCCGATGATGTCGGCGGACGTGTCTTCCAGAGGGATCGAGTTTGCCATGGCACCGAATCATACCCGGCAAGCGGCGGGCTGCCAGCCCGGAAACCGCTCGCCGGGGTGTGTTTGGACAGGGTGGCGTAATGACTGCCGGGAAATGACTTGCGCCGTAAAACGCTATTCCCTCCGGGGGAGGGAGGGAAGGAATTCCCCGCCCTCTTCAAAGTCGCCTGGACTCACCCAGCCCGGCCTGGGTTTGCCCCCCCGGGCTTGCTCGTAAAAGCCCCGCCAACGCTGCTCCGAATAAGGCTGGGCCTCGTATTCCGCCCCCCGTCCAAGCATCCGCAGATCCCCCTCCGCCAGCAGGTCCTTTCCAAGCCGTTCAAGCAGCGCAGCCTTCACAGACTGCCGGTCCGCCGCGCCCGCCAGATTTTGGACACAGTCCGGATCCGCCGCCAGATCGTAGAGTTCTTCCGCACCGCGTTTTCCAAAGGCGAGCGCCCAGTGGGGGTCCGCCGGGTTGCGCCGGTGGCTCTCAAGCAGCCAGGTCTTGGTTGGGCTTCCGTCGGTGTCCAGATAGCCGGTCTCGGGGTTACAGGCGGGCCAACGGCCGGGTTCAAAGTTGATCGAGAAGAACAGGCCGTCCTTCACTATTGAGCGGATCGGGTAGCCCGTGTCGCCCGGTCGGCCGACATCATTGCGCTCCCTCCCAAGCAAAACGCGGTCCCTCCCGGGCTCGACCCGCCCGCCTTTTTCACTCTGGAATAGGCTCACCAGGCTGCGGCCTGTGGTGGGAGCCATACCCGCCTTTTCCGCGGAAACTTCCGCCACCGCCAGCAGCGAGGGGGCGAGGTCGATCAGGCTGACATAGTCCTCTATGACACGCCCCGGCTTTCTGATCCCTGCGGGCCACCGCACCGCCAGCGGAAGGTGGTTGGAAACATCGTACTCCTGTCCCTTGCCGCGAGGAAAGGGCATGCCGTTGTCTGCAGTGACGATCACAAGGGTGTTTTCCAGCTGACCCGCGGCCTCCAGCGCCTCCAGCATGCGTCCCAAATGGCGGTCGAAATGTTCCACCTCCAGCGCGTAATCCAGCATGTCATTGCGGACAGCCTCGTTGTCGGGCCAGTACGCGGGCACGCGGTCGATGTCCTCCAGGCGCTTCCCCCCCTTGGAAACGCCCGAGCCGTACTCATACTCGCGGTGTGGCTCGGTGGACCCGTACCAAAAACACCACGGCTCGCCCGCAGGTCGCGCCGCCAAAAAGTCGGCAAAGTTCGCGGCGTAGTCGTTCTTGCTGATGCCGCTGGTCGGGGCGGGGGAGGTGCGCTTGTTAAATGGCGTGCCCGCCATCTGGCGGGGTTTGCCGGAAGCATCCCTGGCCTCGCCGGGGCCCCAACCCTTGGCGGTCAGTCCCACGAAGTAACCGTTTTTGGAAAGTCCTTCGGGATAGGTCCCGAACTCCGCTGGAAAGATGGGCGAGTGATTGGCCGCGGCCCCGAGCTGCCACGGATTACGGCCCGTAAGAATGGCCGAGCGTGAAGGGGCGCACTTTGCCGTCGGGGTGTAGGCCCGCGTGAAGAGCAGCCCCTCCCGGGCAACCCGGTCAAAGTGCGGTGTGTGCACCCATTTGCAGCCGTAGGCACTCGC
>JBIKSY010000090.1:0-14102 GCA_044348365.1 Chthoniobacteraceae bacterium | reverse complement strand
CCTTTAAAACCCCGTCGCCCGCTGAATCTAGAAATGTCATACAGACACCTGTCTGACATTTCTACTGCGCCCGCCAGAGGTGCTTGGCGTACCGCTTACAAAAGAAGGGCGGTTGGAAGCGGAAGAAATAACGGCGCCGCCAGCCGGAGTGCGGGCCGTCAGACGGCCCGCCCCGGCGTCTCCGGGACAGGGCCATTGGCGCTGCCACCTGCGGGTGTTCCCGAAGTGGCGCAGCCGCCCGCGGACTAGATGACGGTTCCGGAGGGGATCACCGCGTTCTTGGGGATGACCACGATGCCGTCGCGGACGAAAAAGTTGGGGCCGTCAAAGTTCTCGGGTTTTCCGGCGGGGTTGATGACAACGTTGTCGCCGATGCGCGCGTTTTTATCGATGATGGCGTTCTCGATGTGACAGTTGCGGCCGACGCCGAGGGCGGGCTCACCGGCCTGCCGGGCGTGCTCGTTGTCGAAGTAGTCGGCGCCCATCATGACGCAGTTGCGGACGACGCTGCCGTTCTCCACGACGCTGCGGATTCCGATGACGGCGTGCTCGATGGTGGCGTCGGTGATGATGCAACCGTCGGACACGACCGCCTCGCGCAACTGGGCGGAGTTGATTTTGCTGGCCGGGAGGAAGCGGGGATGGGTGTAGATGGGGGCGGCCGAGTCGAAGAAGTTGAAGGGCGGGACGGTCTGGGCGAGCGCGAGGTTTGCGTCAAAGAAGGAGCGGATCGTGCCGATGTCCTCCCAGTACCCCTCGAAGATGTAGGCGGACACCTTGGCCTTGTGGATCTGCTCGGGGATGACGTGCTTGCCGAAGTCGACGTACTGGTTGTCGAGGGCGTCCACGAGGGCCTGCCGGTTGAAGATGTAGATGCCCATGGACGCCTGATAGAGCTCGGCATCGGCGGGCTTGCCCATTTTCTCAAGGAGGGCCTTGCCAATCCGCAGGGGGTCGAGCACGGCGGGTTCCTTGGGTTTTTCGACAAACTCGTAAATCCGGCGTTCGTCGTCGGAATGCATGATCCCGAAGCCAGGCGCATCGCGGCGGGACACGGGCGTGGTGGCGATGGTCAGGTCGGAACCGCTTTCGATGTGCTGCTTGAGCATGTCGCGAAAATCCATCCGGTAGAGTTGGTCGCCCGAAAGGATGATGAAATGCTCGTAGGGTGCGTTGAGGAAGTCCCGGAGGTTTTGGCGGACGGCATCCGCGGTGCCTTGGTACCAGCGCTCGCCCGTGGGCGTTTGCTGGGCGGCGAGGATCTCCACAAAGGCGTGAGAAAAGACGTCAAATTTGTAGGTCGCCTGGATGTGGCGGTGGAGGGAAACGCTGTTGAACTGGGTGAGCACGTAGATGCCCCGGAGGCCGCTGTTAATGCAGTTGCTCACGGCGATATCCACGATACGGCACTTGCCACCCAGCGGCACGGCGGGCTTGGCTCTTTCCTTGGTGAGCGGAAACAGGCGGCTGCCGGCGCCCCCTCCCATGACGATGGCGAGGGTTTTGTCACTGATGGAGGACCAATTTTGGAAACTCATAGGGCGGACAGTGCGGTGGGTGGCTGGGGTTGGGACGGGAGATTGCATGGAAGGTGTACAAAATCGCACCTGCCCTGCCGAGTGGCTTTTCAGTTTACTTAAACGTCACAAGCCCGCGCCGGGCGGGGCTATTTTCCCCCCATCAACGAGGCGCCCATTTTCAGGCCCATTTCCTGCATGGCGCGCTGCTGCTTTTGGAGCGCCTTGAGGGCCTCCAACTGCACTGGACTGAGGTAGGCGGAGGCGCCCTCCGCGACCCGGGCCGCCTGCGCATCGTAGTCGGCGAGAATTTTCTGGCTCATTTGCGGGCCAAGGTTGGCCGCGGTGAGGTTTTCGGGTTTCGACATGTCAGGCACGGTGCTGACCTGTGTTCGGGCGGCGAACATGGCCGAGACAAGCTGGTCCTCCTGTGCCGCGGTGAGCGGCTCGCCCGCGCTGGCAAAGGCGGGGGTCCCCATGTTCAGAATCATGCGGTCCGACTTGGACTGCTCCCATTTCTGAAAGGACTGGTAGTCCGTATCGTTGCTCAGGAACGCCCGGATTTTCTGGTCATTGGACGTCTTCGCCTTGCGCATGGCCTCCACTGCGGCCGCGGACTGCTGGGGCGACATGTCGCCTCCCATCATCTCAAAGCTCAGCTCCAGTTCCGCCCGCATGCGCTCCGTGAGGAGGTTTTTAAAATCCTGCCTGTCGGGCCCCTCCAGTTGGAGACGGTCGCACAGCTTCCCGTAGAACATGTCAACCTGGGCCAGGTTCTGCTGGATGACCGCGTCCCGCATCCCGGGCGTCTTCATCATCTCTGCCATCGGTTTCATCGGGTTGCCGCCCGCGGCTTGGGCGGGTTGCACCGTCGCCTTGGCCTTTGCCTGGGCCGTGGCCCGGGCCAGCGCAGCCTCGCTTTCGGCAGCCTTTTTCACCAGTTCCCTGAGCTGGCCCCCGAGCTTTTCGCCCTGCTCGCGCGCCTCATCCCGCTCCCGGGTGAGGGTGGCGACCGAGGCCTCGAGCGTCTCCTGCGCTCTCGCCGCGGCGCCGGCAGCACCAGCCGCCTTTTGCCGGGCCTCCGCCAGCTCCCCATCACGAAAGGAAAAACCGGCGCCAAAGGCCCCGCACAGCAGGGTCAGGCCGGCAAAATAAAGGAGCAGTTTTTTCATGGGGGCGTTTAACCAAGAAACCGCCGTTTTGCGAAGCCTGCGCTTTGCCTGCCGGTCGGAAACCCGCCACCCCCCACGTCGAACCCACCCGCCTTTAACGCGGCCACTCCCCGACTATCTTGCCCTCGCGATCCAGCAGACGGACCACCCCTTCGGCATCCCCCACCAACTGGCTGGCCCCGTCTTTGGATGCCGCCCCCGCGGTGATGAACCGCTTGAAACCCTCGGTCTTCGCCCGCGTTTCGCCGCCAGCGTCCTTAAGAATTTTCACGGCCGGCGTGCCGCTGGCCGCCACGAGCTCGTCGCCCCTGCCCAGGTAGCGCAGAAAGCCGACCTCCTTGGTGAAGTTAGCGAAGGTGGCGACCACATCCGAGCGCTGGATGTCCCACGTTTTGACCGAGTTGTCGGCAGAGCCGCTGGCAACCCGCCTGCCGTCACCGCGTAGGCTCACGGCCAACACCTGGCTGGAATGGGCCTCCAGATTGCGGTGCAGCTTTCCGGTATGGGCGTCCCAAACGCGGACCGCCCGGTCTGACGAACCGCTGGCAAGCCACCTCCCATCCACGGAGAAATCGAGTGCCAGGACGGTGTCCTTGTGCGGCTTTACAAACTCCCTCACCAGGGCACCCGAATCCGTCGCCCAGATTTTGATTTGTCCACTACGGGAGGGTTCCCCGGCGGCGGTGGCCAGCCAGCGGCCGTCGGGAGAGAACGCGAGCGCGTTGACCCGGTTGGCGAGAGGCGTCTCCACCTTTGCGGCATCGCCAATGGTGCGGGCGAGTTCCCAACGCGGCTGGGTGTCGGGATGGAGGAGGGGACGGCCGGACCGGCTGCTCCACGCCCTGACCAAACCTCCAGCGTGGGTGGAGAACAAGACCGCACCGTCTGCGCTGAAGGCCAGCCCCTCGACCGCCGGGAGTCTCGCGTGCAGGACCTTTTCGGAGGCCGCGGCCACCTCCGCTTCCACGGTTTTCAGCGCGGCCTTCGCCTTTTCGGCGGAGGCCTTTTGAAGCGTCTGTTCGGCAGTCGATTGGGCCAGAACCTCCGCATAGTTTTTTGCGTTTCGATCCAGAGTCAGGGCGCTCGAGACTGCACCCGCAGCCACCCCGTGTGCCTTGATGGCCTCAGTGTATTCCTTCTGTTTGGCCTCCCGCTTTTCCTTTGCTTCCTTCACGGTCGCCTCAGCGGCCTTGTGCTGCTCGACCGCCTGTTCGGAGGCCGCCTTTGCGTTGGCCACCGAGGTCCCGGCTTCGGCCTTGGCCTCCGGTCGCGCCTTTTGCAGGAGGGCGGCGGCACCGGAAAAACTGGCGGCAGCGGCGGTCTTTGCTTCCTCCGCCTGTTCGAGCGCGCGAGTGGCTGCCGCGAAAGTTTCCTCAAGCGCATCCCTCTCGAGCAGAAGACGTTCCTTTTGTTGAAGCGTCTCCGAAAGGGTCTTGTCCAAGCCGGCCCTTTTGGGCTGGAGCTCGGTGCGCGCCTTCTCCGCCGCGGCGAGGTCCGAAGTCAGTTTGGTGAGCTTCTCGCCGAGGGTCTTGAGCTCGCCCTCAAGGAAGGCGACCTCGAACTTTGCGCCTGCAAGCTCCAGCTCGAGCCTGGCCTTGTCCGCGAGGAGGGCGTGGTCGGCAGCCAGTGTTGCAAGCTCCTTGCCGCCCTTGGCCTCCCTCAGCCGCAGGGCGCCATCCTGTTCCAGCACGGCGGTGTACGCCCCGTCAACGCTGGTTGCGCTCCCGCCCTGAAGGGGCTCGGGAAGCGGCACCTTCGCATCGAAAACGCGCCTCCACAGCTTTGCCTCACCGCGGCTGCCGGTGGCCAGCAGGCTCCCGTCCGGGCTGAACGCGAGGGCGCCCACCAGGTCGGGGTGCGGCGTAAAGGACGCGACCTTATGGCCGAGGAGCAGGTCGTAAATGGACACCCTGTTGCCCCTTGCGACCGCCGCGAACTGGCCCTCCGGACTGAGCGCCACGGCCCCTACGCCCGTGACCCGGGCGGGCATTTCCTTCCACGCGACCGGCTCCTTTTGTTTGGCGAGGCCCTGCGCGCCCTCCTCAATCCAGCGCTCCAGCAGTGCAAGTTCGGGCTTTGTGAGTGCCGGCGCCTTGGCCTTGTTGGCCTCGGGCGGCATGAACGGCTTCTTGAGATGGGCCGCCATCAGGAAAAGCAGGCTTTCCCGCGCGTTGTTTGGCTTGAGGGCGGCCCCGGCGTCCCCGCCCTCCAGCATGTCCTTGGGACTTTCCAAAATCAGACCGCCCTCGGCCTTGGTAGCGTTGTGACAGGGCAGGCAGCTCTGCTCCAGCAGGGGCTGGATATCGGTGGCAAAGGAGAGCGGCGCGCCGGACAAGGGAGCGACCGGCGCGCACAGCAGCAGTAGCGGTGCGGCGAGGAGGCCGCGGCGGATAGGTGTGCGGGTCATGGCTTTGCGGGGGGCTTCAAATTTAAGATGACCGGATTGGAGCAAAGCACGAGCGTGGCGTCCGATTCCTTCCCCTTCACGGTACGCTTCGCTTTTTCCTCTCCTCGAAACCAGACCGTGTAGGTCCCGGGCGCCAGCTTGAGCGGCGCGAGATCGAGCTCGTATTCGGCCACGCCTTCCTTGGCTGGGACTTCCAACTCCTTGGCTTTTTCAAGACCCGGGATTCCCAGCGGCTTGAATTTCAAAGCAACGGCAGGGCCGCCGGAGGCGTGACGCTCCACCGTCAGTGCGATTTTGGCCTTTCCGGAAACGGCGGTTTCGCCTGTGGGTGGAGCGGCGCGAACCGCGCTTGGAAAGGGTGTGTCCCCCACAACCGCGACGGTCATTTCGGAGGCGAACCGGCTCCTGGGAGGCTCCACAAATTCGCTGGCGGTGCTTTCCCAAAGGGGTGTGGTGGTCGTCGCAAACCGCACCAGCGCGGCGCCGCCGGCCTCCGCACGGCCGACCACCCGGATGGCCCCGATCCACGGGGTCGCCTCCGGTCCGGCGGCCAATAGCAGCGTGCCCTCCGTCTGCTTTGCTCCGAGCACCACAGGCGCTGCGGAAAGCCCCTCGGGGAGGCCTTCGGCGCTGAGGTGGATCTCCCCTTCAAAGCCGTCGCGCCGCACCACCAGAACACGCAACGGCAGCACCTGGTTGGGACGGATGTTCGCAGCCCGCACCGTGACCAAGGGGCCGGTGAAACTCAGAAACGCCTTGTTTGGGACCGGCGGCTGCACGCAGGCCAACAACGCAAAATCCGCGACCGCCTTCCGCACCTCAAGCACGTAGGGCCTTGCAGGCCCGGCTGGCACTGTGTTGTTGAGATCCCGCAATACCAACCGGTGTAGCCCGTCCTCCTTGGCCGTGAACGATCCGACCGGGTCATAGTGGTGTCCGTCAAAATCCGGGTCTCCGGGAAACAGCGGCGCCGCCTTGATTTCTGTGGCGTCCAGAGTGGAGGGTTTACCATCCGCCGTCTCAGCGACGCGCTCCACCACGACTCGCGGAAGCGTCGGGGCGCCAGATCTTTGAGAGACGCAATCGACCCACCAAGTCTCCCCTTTTTTCGCATGAAACGCAAAGGTGTCCAAATCCTTTGCCGGCGCAAAAGTCCCGCGGATGGCCAGCGGCAGGGCCACCTTTTGGGGGCGGTCCAGGTCGTTGGGCTCCGTCTCCGGAAGTGCAGCCGGGGCGGGCTCCCAAAAGACCAGCGGCTTCCTGTTCTGTGGGCCGGTCAGGGCCTCTGGTCCGGAGATGTAGAGCCTGTAAAAATGTTCGGGGCCGCCATTGCTGATGAAGTCACTCAGGGCTAGGTGGAGCGTTTCTCCGGCCGCCGGGTTCCAACGGAGGGGGCGCGAACGGGAGCGCGCCAGTTCGCGGCCCTGCCCGTCGTAAAGCACCAGATAGGGCTCCATCCTGGAGTCGAGCTGGACGGCGTGACAGTCAAACACAATCTCTTGGTTGGCGGCGGCCTTGAGCCTGAACCATTGGACGCCCTGCTTGAGTGCGGTCCCCCGGATCACGCAGGGGGCGGCCACTTCCTGAGCAAGATCCCGGGTCACCGCCTTGGTGGAGGCTTCCACTTCGGAGAGCGCGCTCACCTCGAAGCGGCGCGGATTGGTCACGCCATGGAGCCCTGCGGCGCGCACATCATAAAGACCGGGGGGAACATCCGTGGCCACCGAGACGGCAAAGCTGAGGGGTTTTTGAGCGTCGCGAACAGCCGTGAGGCCGGGATGAGAAAAGCGCAGGGCTGCCTCCTCGAGGTCCACCCCGCTTAGGGAAACCTGAACCGTCCCTCCCCTGCAGGTGCCCGGGGTGCTGACTACATTCAAGCGCGGCTCAGGGAGTTGTGCCTGGGCGTGGCCTTGCACACAAAACAGTACGAGCGCGGCGAGCGCCCGGCGAAACTCGAGGGGGTGAGACATTGGGGGGTGGGTCCACCAAGATTCTCACTGCGCGGTGTGGCATGCCATGGAAATCTGCGGGAACGGAGGCGTGCCGAAAGGGCCTCTCGCCTTTCCCGCCGCTTGGACTCGCAAAAGCAAGCAGCGCATCCCGTTGGGATGCGCGCCTTTTCCTAGTTCGGCACCCGCGCTCCACAGGGCGCCGATCCCGGAAACCACCCGAACGGCGGGACCCGGGCAGCGCTTATAAAAGGCGGTGCCCGAGGTTCCCTGCGTCCTCAGTGGTTAGAACTGCAGACCAAAGGAGGCGCTGCCGTAGGTGGACCGCACGCCGCTGCGCATCTGCTCGTCCACATTGAGCCGGAAACGCGTCCGCTCGGTGAGGGCGACTTCCGCGCCCAACCCAAAGCGGATCGCATCCTGACCAGTCCTGGAACCCTGGAAACGGGAGGTGGTGGAGCCGGCACCAGCAAGGGCGATCTCCACGTCGTTCCGGTCGGAATTGAAGCCATGCACCCAGTCGAGCGAAGCGGTGAGGCGGGTTCCCATGCCGGCGAGCTTGGTGATCTTGGCTGCCTGCACGCCGGTCCGGATGGCCGTGGACTTGGCGGTGTTCCCACGCACCGATGCTTCCAGCCCGTTGAGGGAAGTTTCGGTCAACGCATCCTGCTTCACGTTGGAATGGAGCAGGTGCACGGAGGGCGTAAACACCAGCGAACCTTCCGAGGTGCGGAGCGGCACCGCCAAACCGAACTGGCCGGTCCATTCGGAGCCCTGTGACCTGCCGGAGGTGGAGCCGCCGCCCGCGAGGTCGACGCTGCGCCGCAGCAGGCTGTCGGACTGCCCGTAGACGATCGAGGCGTCGAGGACCAGCACTCCGGCTGCTACGTTGCCGTAGACACCGGTGTGCCAGCTGTCTGTGGTCACCTTGCCCCGGCCGCTTTCGAAGTTGGCGGTGGAGGTGCCCACAGCCCCGGTGATCCCGAGCGTGAGTGCGCCAACCTTGGTTTCCACGCCGGAGATGTTCCCGAAGTTGTTGGAGGAATATCCGGCAGAACCGACCGTGGAATCGGAGTCACGCTTGCCCCAACCGCCGTAAGCGGTGGTCCAGGCGCGGGACTGTTCGATGGCGGCGGCGGCGGCGGACTGCCCGGGCTTGACGGCCAGAGAGAGCGAGGATTCGCCCACGGTGTCCAGTGCGAGCATGTCGATGTGATTGCTCAGGCCGGCCTGCACGTCACGCAGACGGTCCAGACCGATGTTGCCCAGTTCCGCGTAGACGCCCGGGTTGAGTGCGGAGAGGGCGGCGGCAACCGTCGCGGCGTTGGTGCTTCCGAGTGCACCAGTGTCGATCAGGACCCTCAAGTTACCCACGTCTGAGCCATCCCGCACAGCGGCGTCCACGAGGGCACCAGTAGCAGAGACGTTTCCGGTGACACCGTTGACTTTGGAGAAACCGTTTGCGGTGAAGCTCAGGGTACCCGCGCTGAAGGAGACCCCGTAGGCAGCAGGCGCTATGATCGAGGAGAACCCGGAGCCACCGGTTATCAAGGCTGTCCCGGAGGTCGTCGCAAACACGGGAAGGAACGTGTCGAACCCAACACGGAAGCGCGATGCGCCAGTGCCTAGGTTCAGGCTCAGAGTGCCGCCATTGACCACAGCGGTCCCCGGGGCAACGACGACCACCTGATCCTGCTGGACCCCGCCCGGAGCCAACCGGTCAAACTCGATGTTCAAGGTTGCGCCGTTTACGATGACCGTCCCCGCAACCGTGGTGACTCCTGGGGAGTTTCCGGGAGCGAAGGTCGCTCCGGATCCGAGGGTCACGTTCCCGACGATCCTGCCCTTGCCCTTGAGCGTCTGGGCGCTGCCAAGGACCAAGCCATTTCCAAGGACCACTAGGGTTCCCCCATTAGAAGTCGCATCACCCACAGTCAGAACCAGGCTCCCGCTCGGGGCAAAGCCCTGAGTGAACTCCACGGTATTGTTGGACCCGGCAATGGTGATTGCCGTGGCCTCGGGGGCAGCCACCTGGCTCCCGCCGTCCAGTCTCAGCGTGTTGCTCGAGCCGGAGACCGTCAGGCTGGGGGCGAGGATCGTCCCTGTCGTGATGGTTCCGCCCGCTCCCTGCAAGAAGAACGCGTTATCAGAATTGGCTTCCCCGATTACAGGCTGGCTAAAGGTTCCATTGTAGTTCAGTGGCCCGTCGCCGTTAAGCACGGTCTTGGCATTCATGGTGCCTCCCGTGATGTTCAAGGCATCTGCCCTCAGCGTTGCAGTCCCGTTGAGTTCCCCACCAGAAGCGGAGAAGGAGCCAAGAATGATCTGTGTAAAACCACCCAGATTAATCACGCCGGACTTCAACGTCAGCTCACCGCCAAACTGACTCGTTCCGCCCAACAGCAATTGCCCGCCGTCGACGGTCACCGGACCGTTCAACTTCGCACCGTCGTCCAACTTGAGAATCCCCCCAAGCACGTCGGTCGATCCCAAATAAACTAGGCCTGTCTGCAGTGTCAGTGTCCCAACGTCATTCTTCACAAGCCTCGTCGAGGCGGACCCAGACAAGGTCAAGAGTGACCCACCGGAGATGGTCAGGGTGCCGACATGTTCTAGGCGGCCCGTGCTTTCCACGTTTTGGATGGAGCTACTCGTTGCAAACGCCAGCGACCCACTGTTGGTGACGCTCACGAGGGAAGCAGCCTGGCTGTAGTTTGCCGAGGCTCCGTTGCTGACGACCAGCGAACCTGTGCCATTTGTGGCGCTCAACGTGCCGCCTCGGACAGTCACCGTTCCGGACCCGGACTGGGAGGTCCAGCTGCCCCCGTTGACGAAGGTGACGTTTCCATCGTTCTCCAGCACACCCAAGGGTCTGTGGGACGAAAACGACAGGCTACCCGCTTCGCTCACAGAGTGCCTCAGAGTGGAGGCGAGGGTCGCCAGAGAGCCGATGCTCAACTCCCCAGTGGTGTGCACAGTGCCGGTGCCCAACAGCGAGCCCGTAAAGTTGCCGCTCATGACCTCCAGCTTACCGGAGGTTCTGACCGTGCCGCCGGACAGTTCTCCCACTGCCGCTTCCGCGAGCGCGAGGATGGTGACATCCGCACCACCCGAGACGCTCTCGACGAGGTTGTCCTGGCTAGCTGCGCCATTGGCGCGGGAGAACGTCAGCGAACCTCCGGTGACCGCTCCGATATTGAAACTGCCGGTGACAGAGACCACGCCTTCGCTGATGCCGCCGCTAATCTCAGTTCCACCTAGGAAGGTGGTAGTGCCCAGACCGGTGAGGGTACCTACTTCCGTCGCAGCCCTGAAGGTCACCGACCCTGCGTTTGCGAGACTAAAGAGGGTCGCCGCGGGAGTGAAGTCGGCCGAGCCAAGCGTTTCCACGGAAAGACTGCCCAGACTGCCAACCGCCGTATTCACAAGCAGCAAGGTCCCCGAACCAACGGAGACTGCACCGCTGAAGCCGGTCTGGTCGCCGGAGAGCGTCAGGCTGCCGTTTACCGCGAGAGCACCCTCGCCAGAAAGCGTCCCGGTGAATACTCCACCCGAGACGGACATCGCCCCGTCATTGGTCACCGAACCCCCACGGAAGGTGCCCACCGTGAGTGACGCACTAGTCTCATTCACCACAATGCCACTTTCCAAGTCGTTTACTCTCGTGGAGCCGGACACGTTCAGCAGTTCCCCTCCGGAAACGAGACTGAGGCTGTTTCCGTTGGCAGTGAGCTCGACCACGCCGCCTGAGAGCGTGCCGCCTGTGAGCGAACCCACCGAGGTGAGGTAGCCGCCGGAGATCGACCCAAAGGTGGTCTTTCCGGCGACAGAGATGCTGCCGCCTTCGACCGTGCCCAGCAGTGCATCGGCCGCGAAGTTGGTCGTGCCCGAGCCGAGCAACGACTGCACCCCGCTAGCCGCTGAAGTCCCGGAGAAGGAAACGGTTCCCTCGTTGTCCAACGATTTGAGGGTCCCTGCGTCTACCAGCGTCAGAGTGCCGCCGAGAGTGACCTCATGGGTCAAATCGGCTCCAAGGGTCGCCCCGGATTCAATGCTGAAAACACCCGTCGTGATTAGGGTACCGGCGCCGAGGAGGGAGCCGGAGAACGCGCCACCGTCGACGGACAGGATGCCCGCGTTCCTCACAGTGCCGCCCGTGAGGGTAGCCACGGTTGCTTCCGCACCGCTGGCGAGTGTGACGTCCGCGGCCAAGTCGATGCTGAGCAGCTGATTCATGCCGCTCCCCAGCGTCAAAGAGCCGCCAGTGACGGCGCCGATGTCGGAACCACCTTGGGCATCCACCACACCAGCGCTCACTCCGCCTTGTAGTACTGCTTCGCCCACGAACCGGGTCGTTCCGCTGCCCGTCAGGCTGCCAACGGTAGCGGCCAACTGGAAGCCAACGGAGCCGGCATTCGCCAGGCTCTCCAGTTCGGCGTCCGATCTGAAGACCGCTGTGGCAGCGGTATCCACAGTGAGTGCGTTCACGCCGCTAAGCGGATTCGCCACGGCTAAGGTCGCGGTGCCGTTGACGAAGATCGCCCCGGTGAAACCAACCTGCGAGCCAGAGAGCGTGAAGTTGCCAGCCACATTCAGGTCGCCTGCACCCGACAGCGTGCCGCCGAAGGTTCCGCCGGAGACGCTCAAGGCTGCTGCGTTTTCCACGGTCCCGCCAGAAAGCAGGGCGATGCTGGTGGAGCCGTTTACGTTGAGACTACCGCCGGAAACCGACTGCAGGGTGTTGGAGGAGCCGTTGAGCACGAGCTGCCCGCCGGTCACTGAAGTTCCTGCCACGGAACCTTCCGAAGTCACGGAACCGCCGGAGAGCGTTCCCAATACCGTGTTACGGCCAACCGTCACCGTGCCGCCCGAAACGGTCCCGAGGTCCGCGTCGAGACCAAAGGCGGTGGTCCCTGTACCGCCAAGCGCGGTGATGGTACCGCTCTGTGTGAAGGTGACTAGACCGAGGTTTGTGACGGTCCCGAGTGTGCGGTCCGTGTCCAGGGTGAGGGAGCCGGTGCCGGCGACCGTATAGACGAGCGAGGGAGCCAGAAGCGCTGCCTGAGCGATGGTCAGCGTACCGGTGGTGTTCAATGATCCCGCACCCGAGAGAGAACCCGTGAAGACACCGCCTCCTGCGTTCAGAACCCCGCCGGCTCCAATCGCAAAATCCCCGGCAGTCAACGTTCCTGCAGTGATGATCCCGACGTTGATGAACGTCCCACTCGTCACCTCTCCAGTGACATTTAGAGTGCCGGAGATGTTGGAGCTGCCGCCAGCGACGGAGGCTGCGGTCACCGTGGAGTCCGGGGTCACAGTCAGGTTAACGCTGGAGAGCGCGCCGACGGTGTTGGTGGTGGCCGTATTGAGTGTCGCGATCGTAAGGCTGCCGCCGGTGACATCGCCGAGCTGCACGCCACCCGCAAACAGGGTCACACCGTTTCCAGAGAGCGAAGCCATGGTGCCGGTCGACAGGAAGCGGAGTAAACCTGCGTTGGTGACCGCCCCGAGCACTGTTGCGTTGGCGAACTGTGCGGTCCCAGCGCTGATTGTGAGGTCGCTGTTGGCCGCGAGGCTGCCCGTGACGTTGAGGAAGCCATCCGTGATGGTGGTGCCACCAGTGTAGGTGTTGAATCCAGCCAGAGTCAGCGAGCCGCTGCCTAGTGTGAGGGATCCGCTTCCGGAGATCACGCCTGCTGCCGTCCGTTCGGCGCCATCGGCAATCGTAAGAGAGTGGCCCAGGGCAAGGCTGGTGCCGGTATCCGAGCTAAGAGTTGAAACGGTCAGATCCGCTTCAGTTCTGGCGGCTACGCCGCTCTCGAGACTCAATTCTGCATTGATGTCTTTATATAGGCCAACTTGGCCGCCTGACACACGCATCTGACCCGCCGAGACGGTTCCCAAGAGGATCAGGTTGGCGTCCCGGACGTCCAGCGAGCCGTTTCCTAGCGAAACGTCGCCGTCCACCGTGAGGCTGTTGTTGCCTCTTCCGTTGATGTCCAAGAACGCAGAACTGCCCGTAGAGGCGACAGACCCCGTCACCAGCGAGCCGCTCTCGAGGGCTATGCGTCCTCCGAAGGTGACGGTGATCAGGCCGGCACGATTCTCCCCATCAAGGTTGGCCAGAACCGCCGGACCGATTGTGCCCGATAGATGGATATCGTTCGCCAAGACAATCCCGTTCGAAAGCCCCAGAGTGGGAACACCGCCCTCAATGGAAAATTGGGTCCCGCTGACCAAAATGGTGCCGCTTGAGAGTGCCTGGCTGCTGGCGGCCACCAAGGTACCCTCTGCTATCGTGGTGATGCCGGTGAAGTCGCTGTTGCCTGACAGTGTGAGGGATCCTGCCCCCAGCTTTGTCAGCGAAATCCCGCCGCTCAGGCTGCCGGCAAACACCGAGTCGGAGCCGAGGGCGCCCACCTTCAGGCTGGAGGGTGTGACGGAGCTTACGACGCCGTCAACGCCGCCGTTGAGGGAGCCGAGTGTGTAGGTGCCAGCATCAAGCGTCACGAGGCCGTCGTTGGTGACTGCGCCCAGCGAACCGCCACCCGAGGCGAGGTTTGCGGTGCCGCCGACGGAAAGGACTTTCAAGGAAGCAGAACTGGCGGTGGCTGCCCCCAAGGTGAGCGTGGAGCCGTCCACCAGATAGAGCCCTGTGAAGGCGGACAGGGTGCCGTTGAGCGTGACACTGTTTCCGCCGGAAACGGTCAAGGAGCCAGCGCCTGCGAGCGAGCCCGCGAACGTTCCTGCGAGAGCCTCAAGGGTACCGCCGGCGGTAATGTCGCCTGCGGACAAGGTCGCCACCACTGCGGTCTTGCCCGCGGCTAGGGTGAGGGTGCCTCCGCTGACCGTTCCGAGGGTGCTGCCAGAGCCGTTGAGCGTGAGGGAACCGGAGAGCAGTCCTGCGGTTGCCGCCCCGTCCACGGTGACCTTTGCGCCTGCGATATCTGCGAGGTTGGCGTTCCCCGCGATGTTGATCACACCTTCGGCGAGGTCGGAAGTCACGTTGGCCGTCCCGGAGAACACCGTAGTCCCAAGCCCGCTGATCGAGCCGATC
>JBIKSY010000431.1:0-4311 GCA_044348365.1 Chthoniobacteraceae bacterium | reverse complement strand
GATCGCGTGTTGAGGACCCTGCCGCGTACCATGCCGAGGGCATCCTCTTTTTGCCGGAGACAGCTCGGTTCGACTATCTGCTGACGCTCCCGGAAGTTGAAAACATCGGAGGCAAGGTCAATGCCGCCATGCGCGACATCGAGGCCCAAAACACCCAACTCGCCGGGGTTCTGCCCAAGACCTACAACCTTTTTACCAGCACGCTTCTCAAGGAGTTGCTCAAACGGGTTTCGGAGATTTCCCCCACTGCGGACTACGACGCTTTTGGCCGGATTTATGAGTATTTCCTGAGCGAGTTTGCCCGTACCGAAGGCCAGAAGGGCGGCGAATTCTACACCCCGAGTTGCATTGTCCGCTTCCTGACCGAGGTGATTGAGCCTTACCGCGGCAAGATTCTCGATCCGGCCTGCGGTTCGGGTGGGATGTTTGTGCAATCCGCGCGGTTCGTCGCCGAGCACCAGAAGAATCCCGCCGCCGAACTCTCCATCTACGGGATTGAAAAAACAGACGACACCGGCCGTCTCTGCCGGATGAATCTCGCCGTGCACGGGCTTGAGGGGGACATCCGCCACGGCGGCAATGTGAACAGTTATTACGACGATCCCCATGCGGCGACGGCTCAGTTTGACTTCGTCCTCGCCAACCCACCTTTCAATGTCGATGCCGTCGACAAGGAACGCCTCAAGGATGCGGTTGGTCCGGGGCGTCGGTTTCCCTTCGGACTGCCCCGAACGGACAACGCCAATTATCTCTGGATTCAACTGTTTCACTCGGCGCTTCGGGAACGCGGTCGGGCCGGATTCGTCATGGCTAACTCGGCCTCAGACGCGCGCTCCTCGGAACAGGAGCTGCGGCGGCAACTCATCGAAAGCCGTTCGGTGGATGTCATGGTGGCGGTGGGGCCGAACATGTTCTACACGGTGACGCTGCCGTGTACGCTGTGGTTTCTGGACAAGGGAAAGGCGAAAACGGAACGCGCCGGCACGGTTTTGTTTTTGGATGCCCGGCACATTTACCGGCAGGTGGACCGGGCGCATCGTGAATGGACTCCCGCCCAGATCGGTTTTCTGGCGAATATCGTGCGGCTCTACCGGGGGCAGGCGCTCGACGGGACACAGGGGGGCGAGGAGACCCTGGCAAAACTCGCCGAAGTCTTCCCAGATGGGAAATACGCGGATGTGCCCGGTCTGTGTCGGGCGGCGACGCTTCAGGAGATCGAGGCCCAAGGCTGGTCGTTGAATCCGGGGCGGTATGTCGGGGTGGCTCCGGGGGAGGAAGTGAGCGACGAAGATTTCAAGGCGCAGTTCGCGGCGTTGAACGAGGAGCTGGAAACGCTCAACGCGCAGGCGCGGGAACTGGAATTGGTTATCAGCCGAAATGCGGGGGAGATTCTGTGCGTATGAATACTGAGATCATTCAAACTCTTACATCCACTTTCGAAGCAAACGCTCAACAAACGGAGGGAGGCGTCGAATATTGGTTAGCTCGCGACATCCAGCACCTTCTTGGCTACGCCAAGTGGGACAATTTTTTGAATGTCGTGTCCAAGGCCAGAACCGCCTGTGAGGTCTCAGGCCATCAGGTTCTCGACCATTTTGCCGATGTCGGGAAAATGGTAGACCTTGGATCCGGCAGTCAACGGGAGGTGGATGACATCATGTTGACGCGTTACGCATGCTACCTCATTGCCCAGAACGGCGACCCGAAGAAACCGGAAATCGCATTTGCTCAGACATATTTTGCCGTCCAGACACGCCGTGCCGAGATGATTGAGCAACGGATGATCGAATTAGAGCGCGTAGCGGCTCGTCAAAAGCTTTCCGTCACGGAAAAGGAGCTCTCTTCGGTAATTTACGAACAGACCGGAGGGAATGAGGATTTTGCCCTGATCCGGAGCAAAGGTGATCATGCCCTGTTTGGCAAAAGCACACAGGCGATGAAGGCCCAGTGGAAAGTGCCGGATAGCCGCCCGCTAGCCGACTTCGCGCCAACGATCATTCTGAAGGCTAAAGATTTCGCCACAGAAATCACAATTTTCAATGCCCGCCAACACGGCATGAGCACGGAATCCGCCATTTCTCGTGAACATATCACGAACAACCAAGCCGTTAGGGATACCTTGATCGAACGCGGCATTCGCCCCGAATCACTGCCACCAGCTGAAGATGTCAAAAAGGTCGAACGCCGCCTTGCCTCAGAGGAGAAGAAATCCCTCAAGAATCCGGATGGCTTGGGTGCCACAGGGGAATGAAAAAGATGCCATTGGAGATACAGGGGCGGAATCGCGGGGCAACTCACAAGGAATTCTTGTCAGTCCAAAGTGAGGCCATCAGTAGTGCTGTGGGTGCCTCTATTTCAGGCTGGGAGTTTGAAAAAGCAATTCGGCAGCTGCCTGCCTCGCTGAAGGGGAAGAAAAAGGAGGGGTCGAAATGAAAGGGAACGGGAAATTGGGGACGGTTTTAGATAAATCAGAAAACTCGCCACGAGCAGCGCGTTGGAAACAGGTTCCAATCAAGGAGCTTTATCTCGGGCTTTTTGATGGACCTCACGCAACGCCAAAGCCTGCGGATGCCGGCCCTGTTTTTCTTGGAATCAAAAACGTTACCGACGATGGACAGTTGGATCTAGCAGACATTCGGCACATTGCGGAAGATGACTTTTCAAAATGGACCCGGCGCGTCAAACCTGAGTCTGGCGATTTGGTTTTCACATACGAAGCGACCCTGAATCGATACGCGATAATTCCTCATGGATTCCGTGGATGTTTAGGGCGACGTATGGCCCTAATCCGGCCTGATCCGCGAAAGGTGGATACTCGGTTTCTTTTGTACTACTTTTTTACGGACGAGTGGCGTGCAATCATAAAGAAAAATATGCTCACAGGAGCGACGGTAGATCGGATTCCTCTCACGACATTTCCCGATTTTCCGGTTACCGTCCCCCCCCTTCCGATCCAGCGCCGTATTTCTGGGATCCTATCTGCGTATGACGATTTGATTGAAAACAGTCAGAGGCGGATCGGGGTGTTGGAGCGGATGTCGCGCGGGTTGTACCGGGAATGGTTCGTGCAGTTCCGGTTCCCCGGACACGAAAGTGTCCCCCTAGTCGCCTCCCCGCTCGGCGACATCCCACAGGGATGGGAGGTGAGGACGATTCAACACTTTGGTACCGTCGTGACAGGAAAGACCCCAAGTAAGACAAACGCTACTTATTACGGCGATGATGTTCCATTTATTAAAACGCCGGACATGCACGGGAATATGTTCATTATCAATTCCAGTGAACGACTATCAGCAAGAGGCGCGGAATCTCAGGGAAACAAAAACACTTCCTGTCGGCTCAATTTGCGTGAGCTGTATCGGAACAATAGGAGTGGTTTCGATAACAACCGAAACTTGTCAAACTAATCAGCAGATCAACTCCGTCCTGATAAATGATAAAAAGCATCGGGAATACTTATTTTTATTCATTCAAGAAGCTAAGCAGATTTTGGAAAACCTTGGCTCGAATGGCGCAACAATGGGCAACGTCAACAAAAGTAAATTCGAATCTATACAGCTAGTCGCTCCACCGGACGATCTTCTTATTCGCTATCATGGTATAGTTGAGCCAATATTTATGTCTGTACTCAGGCTGTCGCGCCAAATTCAGAACCTGCGCCGGACTCGCGATCTGCTCCTGCCTCGGTTATTGTCGGGCGAGTTGGCGGTTAGTGAATCTCATTAGGATCAATTAATGCGATATATAGCAACAGGACGAATCCATCCATAGCGCGCGGATATTCTTTTCACACCAATCAAATGGGAGGTGTCAGAGGATGGCTGGGTCGTCGTGCAATGCGAAGCATCTCAGATTACAGTCTGCATGGAACTCAAGTCGGTCGGTGACTTCGTTTCCGCTCATATAAGGGCCGAAAGCTTTACCCAGATCGTTGTGGGAGCGCTCGGTTTTTCTCTGGGATCGGGATACTCGATCGAATTGATTCAGGTCGTAGAGGAAAACGGTACGCCTCATGTCTTCGGCGTTCGGCCAACTTTTGGAGCCAAAAACGAAACCCTAGGATTTGCTCCGCATGATTTGATTTTTAGCAGTGCATTTCAACTATCAAATCAAGATGTGTTTTTTAGATTAGCCTTACGAGATTATTTGCGCGCTATTGTTGATTCAACCGATTGCGCTACCTACTGCTATCGTGCGATAGAAAGGTAAGCGGTACGCCAAGCACCTCTGGCGGGCGCAGTAGAAATGTCAGACAGGTGTCTGTATGACATTTCTAGATTCAGCGGGCGACGGGGTTTTAAAGGTGGACAC
>JBIKSY010000316.1:0-4314 GCA_044348365.1 Chthoniobacteraceae bacterium | reverse complement strand
AATTGGCCACCTTGGGCTACGGCACCGGGGTGACCCTGACAAGGCCCAAGGTGCCCGCCCTGACAAAGGTGGCGTCACCACGCGACCGCCCCTGCAGGACTAATCCGGCAAAGGTCAAACTCAAGCTGTCTCCCACAGGCTTAAACGCCCCGGAGAAAGTGCCCTGTTTCGAATTCAGAGAGGCTCTCAACTGGTTTGGGTTCCCGGAGGGGGTGCGCAACAACATCCCTTCCAACCACAATCCGTTCAACTACTACGACCGGACCATCATCTCGATCGACACACTCAAAAACAACCTCGAGTACCGCAACTATCTGGAGAACGCCTGGTGGGACATCGATCATCATCGACGAATGCCACAATGTCGCCGCCCGCGGCCACGAAGACGGCCTCTCCCGCCGTGCGCGTCTCGCGCGCCTGCTCGCCGGCCGTTCCGACACGATGATCCTGCTCTCCGCCACGCCGCATGACGGCTCCGCACGCAGCTTCGCCTCCCTCATGGGACTGCTCGATCCCACCGCCATCAGCGATCCCGACGACTACACTCCGGAGGATTTCCGCGACAAGGGCCTCGTCATCCGACGCTTCAAGAAGGACATCCGCGACCAGGTCAAAGCCGATTTTCAGGAACGCGTCACCGAAGACCTCCGCGCCCCCGCCACCCGGCCGGAGGAGGCCGCCTACGAGGCGCTCCTGCGCATCCCGTTCACCCAAAAAGGGGAGCACCATTCCGGCAAACAACAGGAACTCCAGCGCGTTGGCATGCAGAAGGCGCTCTTCTCCAGCCCCGCCGCCGCCCTCGACTCTCCTTGAGGCCCTCGGGTAACCGCTGAATTTTGCGACCGGAATTTCCCTACACCTATCGCGCTGATTTCTTGGCACTGTCCGCTGTGAGCAGGACGGGGCGAGCCTCCACTCCGTTAGTCGTTGTGACATGCCCAGGGGAATGCCACTTCTTGCGAAGGTCAGTGTAACTAACGGCGCGGATGCCAGGCCAGCACAAGGCGGGGTCATTGATGTAGACCACCTGCTTAGCTGCGTCGTAGCCGCTGAGCAACACGGTGTGCGGGCCAAGGTCTATGAGCGCGATTCGACCTGCGTCCAGTTCGCTTAAAAGAATGGGAAGGCCAGCGTCAAATCCAGCGTCGTTGTTGCGCCACGAACGGAATTTCCAAGCGTGACCGCTTACTGCTTTTATTCCATGTATCATGCAATCCCATGCGGTGCCAGTGCCCGGCTCGGACTGACCCACTGAGTTCTTTTTGATGGCGTATGGATCGACCGGCTTCTGCAGGTAAAATTCGAGGCCCATCGCTGCGGATGTTGGTGCGCACATGTTGTGACCTTGGTCGAGGTGATGCGTGGGAAGGTAGACGAACCGCCCCGGCACTCGCGGGCGCTTTGCGAGGCCAACGAGTTGATCGATATCGAGCAGTTCTGCCGGCATTCCGTGCGCAAGCGCCGCCGCAAAGAGCCCCCGCACCCGCTGAGGATCCTTATCGATTCCGCCGGTGCCTTCGTGGAAAATCCGCGCGACATTGATAAGCACTTTGTAACTCATCACGGCGGCGAGTCGGTCGATCAGCAGGCGATATGGCGTGAGCGACCCCTCGTTGAGCAGTGCCATAGCAACTGGGGTCGCAGTCTCCGGTCCTGGATCTATCTCGAATGCAAAAATGGACCATTTTAAAGCTTCCTTCGCGTCCGTTGCGCCGCCCACGCCCTCGCGGAAACACCGTGCGAGGTTTTTAATTGCGAGCACAAATTTCTGGTCCGCTGCCTTGCGGTAGAGCTGACGAGCCTTCGCGCCATCCTGCGATGTGCCCATACCATTCTCCACAAGCCAGCCGAGGTTATCCAAAGCCTCTGGGCTGTTCGTGGCGGCCGCTTTGCTAAACCACTTAAATGCTTTCTCGTTATCTTTCTTTCCATACAATCCGTCACGGAAACCGTAACCTAGCTCGATTTGCGCTGACACATTGCCCATGACTGCAGCCTCGATGGTTTCTTGATTTTGCGCGAAAGCGGAAGTGGTCAGTGAGAGCGCAAGAGTGAATGCAAAGCACGCTTTTGAAATTTGCATGACCGTTAAATAATTGATGGAGAGCCGCTGATAGCCCTGTTTTCTCGACTCTCGTGCTCGGTGTTAATGCGGTGTGCGAAGCAGGGAGAACCCCCTCTGAATGTGAGTCTAAATGTTGAAATGCTCATACCGCTTTTCAATCTAAATCCCGGGGCCTTACCTTTGACCCGCTTCCTTCCGACAGTCCATGATCATCGCCTTACGAACGCCGAGTGGAAGGTGCATTCCCTAAGCGGTGGAATATTCGATAACAGCGCACCGAGTGATCGACATCCTCCGGCAACTGATCGGCGAGAGTTGGGCGCCCGAATTTATCTGCTCCGACAACGGCCTTTAGATTATTGGCTGGGCGCTATGGAGGTGGCTTACAGAAAAAGGGAAGGAAGAGACTCTGGATTGGACCGATAGCCAAGAAGCCGGGACAAATCTTCTCCGTACCCAAAATAGTCCAAGCCCAGTCGACTCAGGGCGCCGGGATGAAATTCCGCCAAAACATCGACATCACTTCGTGTCGGATCAAAATCCTCCCGCAGAACCGAGCCAAAGAGGTTCAAACGGCTGATTCCAAGGTTCTTAAAAAAGACCGCGACCTGCTGCGGATCGATCCGGATGGGTAGTTTCGCGGCCAGCATTCCGCTGGAGGCTACACCGAGGTGTAGGCGGGTGCAAACCACACCGCCGGCCCGGCAAGGAGCACAAGTGTTGAGGCGCATGTGAAAACTGCAGGCATCGCGGAGAACCGGGCGAGCGGCGCGAAGGAGAAGGCGATCCTGCAAAGTTCACTCGTCTGGATCGTCCACCCGATTGTGCCCGTAGACAGAAATTAGAGCGAGCGCTGCGGGCCAACCTGCGTTCGGCAGCCCGTCTGTCTCCTTTTTATCTTCGGTGGTTTCCGTTCATTCCGTGGGCAAAAAACATCTCCCCATCGCCCTTCCATCACGGGACGCTTCCTGCAGACTCGATGCAGTCCGCCAAAGGCAGGACCGTGACCCTGTCATGGAGCGCGTACTTGCGGGCGCCGGGGTAAACGACCCAGAGCGCATCCAGGTCGAGGTCTGCGAGAACGGTTTGCATGGAGCGTGTCATTTTTGGGGCGTCGGCGCGGTTGAATTCGACCCCCACCTTGCGCCCGCGCAGAGACAACAGCAGATCCAACTCGCACCCGCTGTGGACCGCGTAAAAGGAGGCCTCGTCAGGTTGATATGCCCGCAATACCTCCTCCATCGCAAAGCCTTCCCAAGATGCCCCCAGCTTGGGATGATGCAAGAGATCCGTATGGGAACGAATGCCGGTGAGGGCGTGGAAAATGCCGGCGTCCCTGAAGTAAATCTTTGGCGTCTTGACCAGACGCTTCCCCAGATTGGCGTGCCACGGAGCCAGGCGGCGCACCATGAAGGTCTGTTCCAAGGCGTCCAGATAGGAGCGGACGGTGTTTGGAGCGACGCCCAGCGACGAGGCGATCTCATTGCCGTTCCAGATCTGCCCGTGGTAGTGCGCGAGCATCGTCCAGAACCTGCCCATCGCCGCCGGGGCCATTCCAAACCCCATCGCGGCCAGATCCCGCTCCAGAAAAGTGCGGATAAAGTTCCGCCGCCAGTCGAAGCTGTCAATCTCGTTGGCGGCCAGAAAGGAACGGGGAAAGCCGCCTCTCTGCCAGAGCGTGTCGGCGGACTGGACCCCTGTTTCGGAAAGGCCCAGTCCCTGCATTTCGATGATTTCAACCCGGCCCGCTAGGGATTCCGCACTTTGGCGGGAGAGTTCGGGGGAGGCGCTTCCGAGAACGAGAAAGGTGGCCGGATTTCCGGGCCGGTCGGCCAGTACGCGCAGAACCGGAAAGAGCCTTGGTTCCCGCTGGGCTTCGTCGAGGACCACCAGTCCGCGGAGCCCTTCCAAAACGGTTTTGGGATTTTCCATGAGTCCGGCGACCAGTGGGTCTTCGAGGTCAAAATAATTGGGATGATCGGGCGGGAGGAGTTGGCGTGCGAGGGTGGTTTTGCCGGCCTGCCTGGGGCCGAGGAGAGCGACGATAGGGTTCCGGGCGAGGGCGCGCCGCAGAGAGTGTTGGTAGGCTGAGCGGCGGATCATTGCTTGAAATCATGCAACGGCACTGCAGGATTTCAATAAAAAGGATAGATGACATGAGGTTGTCGACTTGCGCGAGATCCCGCGATCTTAAAGGCCATGACAACCATCAAACCATCCCAATCAACCGCCTCCTACGACTCCATCAA
>JBIKSY010000089.1:0-14117 GCA_044348365.1 Chthoniobacteraceae bacterium | reverse complement strand
CTGCCCCGGAGTGCGCCCTGCCCGCGACGAGCGAGCCAGTGTCGACCACCGCAGCCGCGCTCAACAGCGCAACGCTGCCCTCGGTGAGCACCGTTCCCACCCCGAGCGTGGAATCCCCGCCAAAGCCCAGCCGCGAGGAAAGCGACAACGTGCCGCTCAACTCCAAGTCCACGTCCAAGAGTGTGGTGTCACCTTTGACGGTCACAGAATCCAGGCTGCCGCCGGAAACAAACGTCCAGAGCACTCCGCCCGCTGCCCCTTCAACCAGAGGTTGTGACAACTCAAAGACGGTGGTCTGCGTCTGGTTGGACGGGTCCGACGGATCCTCGGTCACCTTGACGGACTTCACGTAAGTCCCCTCCCCGAGCATCGCCCCTCGGACATGCATCCCCACATAAATGGGCGTGGTAGAAGCGCCGTTGGCTCCGCCTGCCACGCTGACCACGCCCTCGGCGTTCTTTGTCAGCACGCGGCTGAAAGTCGAGGTCCCAACGACAAGGCTTTCCGCGCTTGGCCGGAAGGAGGCACGCCCTCCCACGACCACATTCGCCTGAGCCCCTGCCGGAAACCTCACCGACTCGCCCGCCACCGGCACGGCGCCGGAACTCCACATTGCTGAATCCGACCAGAGCCCGCGGCCCCCGCGCCAGCTGTTGACCAGCGCCACGCCAAAGTCCCAAGTGTAAGCGGCCCCGAGGGTGTTGCCTGCCACGTCGGCGACGGAACCGGACAGCACGGCCCGATACAACCCTTCGGGCAGGGGTTCGGTGAAGTCGAGTGTCACCGAGGCGTACCCCTCGCTCAGAAAGCCGCCCTCTACGGGGACATCGTCCGCCGTGCCAAGTTTTCCGTCCGTCCCCGCGGACAGCAGCGTAAGGCTACCGGTCAGGCTGGTCTGGTCCATCGCCTCGTTAAAGGTCACGCTGACGGTGGAGAGTTCCTTCACCGAGGACGCCGGCGTGACGCCCAGCACCGCGGGAGGGAAGGGATCCTCCACAACATCGAGCAGGCGCTCGGAGGAGGTCATGTTGCCGCCGGTGTCGTACACACGCGCCTCGACCTTGAGACGCCTGACGGGGCCGCCGGCCAACACGGGCAGGCGCGTGGTATAACCCCACGGGGCGCCTCCGGTGACTGCAACCCGCACGCCGTCCACATACCATTCCACTGAGGCGACGGCCACGTCGTCGGAGGGCAACGCGGTCAGGGCAAGAAGCCCGCCTTCCTGAACCCTCGACACGTCAAGGGTCGTGGGCGAAGGCGAATTGACTCCGAGCGAGAGGGCCGGGGCCCTGCCTTCGCTGTCGTACTTCCTGTAGTTGACGACCTTGAGCCCCTGTTCCTTGTCGGCGGCGTACACGATCCCGCCAGCGAGGGCCAGGCAGTATACCTTCCCGGAGGCCAGATTCTCCTGCCTGGGGTTGTCGATCCGGCTGTCGAACTGCGTCACAAACTGGGCCACGGGTGTGTTGTCTCCCTGCCCGTCCAGAATCAATCCAAAGTCCTTGGCCCGCCCGTACTGAAAGACTGCGACGTCCCCGTCTTCGTCGGCATTCCCACGGCCGCTGGAACCGAGCGCGACCAGAAAGGTCATCTTGTTGGAAGCATCCCTCGAGCCGTCAAATAGGATATGCCGCCAGCCCAACTGGAAACCGGCCCCGGGCTTGAAGACGTCGCCCTCCAAAACCGGAGCCAACGGCTTGGCGAGGTCCAGGACCGTGAGCCCGGACTCGTACACGTAAAAAAGTTTGCCCGGCGCGAGCGCCAACCGCCCGCCACTCTTGGAAAACTCCCATTCGCGCAGGGTCACCGCCCGGAACAGGCGCTCCCCCTCGGCAAATGGCCCTCGGGCGCGGTTCACATCGCCGGTGTAGACCGCGGAAGTCAGCGCCCAGGGCCACTGCTCGTTCTGGGATTGGTTTCCCTTGCTGAGCGCGTAAACGACCGTGCCGTTGGCAACCAAGTCTGAGATCACACCGCCTGCCGACTCCTCGCGGATTGTGTCTCCCGTTTCCACGTCCTTGAGCACAATCCGGGCAACGCCCGTGTTGTCGTCGTTGAGGCCAAGCACCAAAATATCGCCCACCAGAATGGCAGAGTTTACCGATTCACCCGGCGAAACCGGGTAAGTGGCCTTGACCACGGGGTTCGTCGGGGAGCTGAGATCCACAATCGCCACCCCGTTTTCGTGGAGGGATAAAATGGCAAGATTGGTATCCCCGTAGCGCACCCGGTAGACGGGGTACTCCGTCTGCAGAAACGCCTGGCGCAGCGGCTCGGTTTTGCTCTCGAGGCTGTAGACCATCAAGCCGCCCTGAGGCCCGCCGTCGGAGCGGCGCTCCGAGAGGAGCAGCAGTTCGTTGCCCGCGTCCACGTCGGTGGACTCAAAGCCTTCCTGACTGGTCGTCGCTGAGAAGATCACCCCCGTACCCACGGCCAGACCCGAGAGCGGGTTTTTGCCGCGCGTGACCTCACGATAGTCGTTGGTTCCGTCTCCGTCGCTGTCGGCAAATGTCTTTGGACCTACCGGGGCCACCTCTTCCGTCCCGACGTTGGTTCCAATCACAATTTCCAATGTATCCGCCAGTTTGTCGCCGTCGGTATCCTTGGCGTAGGCAAGCTCGACGGGATCCACAGCGTTGGGCTGGAGCGGGGCCAGCACCGGACCGTACAAGTCAGTTACCGTTCCGTTCCAGCCGGAGATGCCGACGTAGGCGCCGACCTGCAATGTTTTGGGGTCGACGTAGGTGACGGCAAACTCGCGGTCGGGCGGCAGCACCATGCGGTAGTCGCCGGCGGCGTTGGAGCGGACCCGCTGCGGCTCTCCGATGGCATCGACCTTGATATAGCCGTACTTGCTGAGCTTTCCGGACGCAATCGACAGGGCACCCGCTTTGGCAAGGTAGTCGGACATCTGCAGTTTCACGTTGCGGAGTTGCTCCGCATGGTCAATGGCGACCACCGCTGAAACCGGCTGCATCTGGGCCAGAAACTTTGCGAGTGCGTCCATCTCCTGCGCCCGGGACAGGGCAGGTTCGTTGAAGCCTGGGAAGAGCACTTTGGAGACGTCGGCAAAAGCCGTCCGGTTGAAAAAGGGAGCCTGCGCCTTCAGCGCGTCCAGGTATGGCTGGATGGAGTTCAGGACATGGAGCAACGCGCTGTTTGAGTCGGCGAACTGGGTGGAAAGCCAGGTGTAGGAGCCATCGGTGTAAGCCAGTTGGTTGAACGAGCTTAGCGCGTTGAGGTGCCGTTTGACGGTGTCCAGAGGGGGCTGCATCCGCCCGAGTGCGGCGAAAAGGTCTTCAGTACCGCCGGCAAAGAGCCGCTCGTAACCCGGCCTGAGCTTTGCAATGCGCAGTTTAAGCCAGTCGGCACTCCACCAATAGGGCACCTCATTGAACTCGTTGTAGCCGGCCAACAGCGAGCGAAGGTCCTGCAAGAGGCGGGCGATTTCCTCCAGACCCTCCGCGGAGCTGCGCATCCCGCCCAGCGTCAGGAAGGCGTCCCGAACGGGCAGCGAACTCTGCGCGGCAAGACTGAGCGCCTGCGCCACCTCCTTGGCAACCGCCTCGGGCAAAGCGGGCGCCGAGGCCGCCCGTTTGGGGCCTACCCCCTGGCTACCGGGAAGCACCCCGTGCCAACCGGGCTGGCGCACCCCTACCCCGGGGTCGGTGGTGACATAGTTTCCATCGTCGGTGACGGTCATCGGCCCCTGCAGCTCCCAAGAGCCCGTGTCGTGGTTGAAGCTCCAGAGGCCGGTCTTCTCGCCTGCCTTCAGCTTGTTGCCGTTTTGGTCCGGCAGGTTGGGAAATTTGACTGCCACTGGCTGGTCAAAGGTGCCGGCACCGTCGGTCTGGATGGTGATGACCAGAGGGAAGTCCAAACCTGGAGCAAGTGGCTCGGGTAGGCGGGAAGGGGCCACAGGGGCCATCCCGATTTTCCCACCGCTGGTGCCGTCTTCCTTACGGAGCGCGCCCGCTGGGACGGACAACGAGATTTCGGCGAAAGCCGGATTTGCAGCCACCACCGACGCAGCGGCCTCCACCTTGGTTTCCTGGTTGGGATCAACCTCCTTGAGCGCGCCCGCGGGAATGATTGGGAGGAATATTTCCCCCGTGCCCACGGCAAGGTTTTCCTTCGACCCCGCCACCGCTTCCCATGCCTTCACCACATAGGGGTAGTAGGCGTTGTCAGGAAATGCCGTTTCTCCCAAAACCTTCCGCCCGTCCACCTCCGCAAAAAAACGTCCCGCCGGACAGGGCAGGGTGAAGGACCCGTCGGCGCCGGTGAACACCTGGGCGTTTTCGGTACCCGCCACCCGCACAATCACCCCCTGAAGCGGGACGTTCTGCCCGTTGAGTTTTTCGGAGGCAAACACCCTTCCCTTGATCTCTGTGTTAGGAACGACCACCAGGGACTCCGTGAGGTAGTAAAACTTGAAGACCCCTCCCGGCTGTCCGTCGCCATCGCCGTCCAGTTCGCGCCCCAGCAAATCCTTGATTCCGGCGGTGTCCAGACTGACGTCCACCCTTGCGTTGCCCGGAATTTTGTCGGTGACAAACAACACCAGCTTCCGCCCGTCGCTGGACAATTCCGCCCGGGAATTCAGCCGGACCCCGTTGATGAAAGCTCCAAACACCAAGCGGTCATGGAATTGATTGGAAGTGTCCAAAGGCATGGAAAACCTCAAAATGATGCCCGTCCGCCGGCTGGAGGAAACCGACTCCTCGCCGTTGCTGGGGCTGGTCTCGCGGATGCCGGTGAGCGGCAGCGCGCGGATGCTGTCCTCGCCCGTGAGCAACCGGATCAGGGCGCGGGCATCGTCTTCGTTGACCACGCCATCCTGGTTGACGTCGGCGAAGGGCTGGTGCTCCTGGGCCAGCACCTCCATTCCGCGCACATGCCGCCGCAGGAGCGTAAGGTCCACCACGGAAAGCTCCCCATCGCGGTTGATGTCGCCGACTTTCCTGGGCTCCACTGCAGGGGAATCCATACCAGAGAGGGCCAGAAAAAGAAGGGTGCTCCAGGCCAGAAGGAAACGGCAGCAAAAGGCGTTCATGAAAGAAAAGGAGTGCGGCGGCCGGTTCATGGAGTAGAGGGGAGCGAGAAAGAGTGCGTGCGGTGATGAGCACGTTACGCGCCATGTGCTGTACTGGAGCAGCCAACCGTGCATTTATATTTCACATGAGGCATCCCCGTGCCCCCCCAAAAAAAACCGACCATGCGCCTTAAAATCCTGCTCTCCTGTCTTTGCCTCGGCGCCTCTCTCCACACTCAAGCCGCAAGTCCAAACCCTCCTCTCCTTTGGAACGCCGCTTTCACCAGCGAAATGCGGCGAGACACCCTCCCCCCGCCCATCATGGCGCGAAACCTCGCCCTGCTGCACGCCGCCCTCTGGGAGGCAAACACCAAGGGGGCCGCCCCCAGTGAAAAGGTTTGCCACCTGATCGCCTGCAAGGTCAGCAGCAAGCTTCTCCCCGGGCACACGCTCGCTTTTGAAAAGCTGTTGGACGAGGTTTATCCGGAGCGGATTGAAGAGGCCGACCGCCTCCTTGCAGAGGAATGCGTCCGCAAGACCCTTTCGGCCGTAGCCGCCGACGGCGCCTCCGCGCACACCACCTACACTGCACAAGGTACGCCGGGTTCGTGGTTCCGCACGCCGCCCTTTTTTCGGACGGCGGAACTGCCCCACTGGGGGAAGGTAAAGTCGCTTCAAATTCCCCACGCGGCCGCCTTCAGGCCTGGAGGACCGCCTCCCCTTGCCAGTCCCACCTACGCGGCCGCATGGAAGGAGGTCCACGACTGGGGCGGCAAACACAGCAGCCTGCGAACGGAGGCACAGGTGGCGTCCGCCCGGTTTTGGTCGGACTTTTCCTACACGGAAACTCCGGTGGGCCACTGGAACAGGGTCGCCCGGACCATCGCGGAAACCAAACGCCTTTCCCAGCGGGACACAGCACTGCTGCTGCACCTGCTCAACACCGCCATGGCCGATGCTGCCGTCGCCTGCTGGGATGCCAAGTACGCCTACGACTTCTGGCGGCCAATCACCGCGGTGCGAATGGCCGACGCGGACCAAAACCCGGAGACCACCGCCGACCCCGGATGGGAGCCGCTGCTCAACACCCCCAACCATCCCGAATATGTGAGCGGCCACAGCGCCTTTAGCGGCGCCGCGGGCCGGATTTTAACCGCCTTTTTCGGCACCGGCGAAATCGCCTTTGAAGTCGGCAGCGACACCTTGCCGGAGGAAGTCCGCAAGTTTGAGCGGGTTGACGACTGCGTCAGGGAGTGCAGCCTGAGCCGGGTATATGGCGGGATCCACTTCCGCTTTTCCTGCGAAGACGGCGTCGAGCTGGGGCGGCAGGTGGGCGATTACGTCTGGGAAAAGAACAAAGGCCTGCGGGCGGGCAACCCGTAGCAACCGGATTCGGCTGACGTTTCATATTTTCGGGGCACCGGGTGTGTCCATGGAATGCCCCGTTGGGGCGGATCCGGGTGGGGCCGCGCCCATGCTGGTTGGAACGGGTCATTTGCTTTGGACGTCCCATTCAGGGCGCACCGTAGGTGCATTTCACTCGCCAGCCCTCGGGATCGCCGTGGGTAATCGGTCCCATCAAGAGATCAGCCCTGAAAGTACGTTCCAGATCTTTCACACAGGGCTTGTATCCCGGGGGAAGAGAGCGCCATGGCAGTGCCGTGGTATGACACCAGAATCCTCCCCGGGCTGCTTTTTCTGAAAAACAGGCTTCTCTCACGCCCGAAAGTGCCGGAGAGCGGTGAGAGAAATTGGCTGCTGAGGGGTCCAGCTTAATGTTAGCTCCTCAGCCCGTATGAAACGGTTCCTGATATTCCCCCTAACTTTGCTCTGTCTCTTTTGCGCCGATTCGCCTGCCGCAGAAACTCCTTCCCTAAAACCTTCCTCCGCTGACATCTCATACGGCGACGCAGACCGACAAAAGCTGGATGTCTACGCCCCCGCTGGCGCAAAAAACCTCCCCGTCGTCTTCTGGATTCATGGAGGCGGCTGGCAGGGGGGCGACAAGACAAGCGTACAACATAAGCCACAGGCATTTGTGGACCGTGGCTTTGTGTTTGTCTCCACCGCCCACCGGTTGCTTCCTTCAGTCGAGATCCCCACCATCTTTCAGGACGTCGCAAAATCACTCGCTTGGGTGTATACAAACATCGCAAAGCATGGAGGAGACCCGAATCGCCTCCTGGTGATGGGACACTCCTCGGGCGCACAACTCGCGGCGCTGCTGTGCACCGACCAACGCTACTTGACCGCAGAAGGTGTCCCTTTTTCAGCGCTCAAGGGCTGCGTGCCGGTGGATGGTGATACCTACGACGTGCCAGCCATGATTGAGACGGCCGAGACCCGCCTGCGGGTCCATGGAATGCCCCTGCCAACCAATGGACACCGCCAGAAATTTGGCAACGACCCGGCCAGGCACCGCGAGTATTCAGCCGTTACCCATGTATCTAAGGGTAAGGGAATCCCGCCATTTTTGATCCTCCATGTGGCCGACCACCCCGATAACTCGATCCAGGCCCGACGGTTTGAAGCGGCACTCAAGGGAGCCGATGTTTCCGTGAAGGTTTTCGGCGCCCGCGAAACAAATCACGGCCGGATCAACAGCAACCTCGGACTGCCCGGCGATCCCTCCACCGCAGCCCTGTTTAGTTTTGTGACCGAGGCCCTCGGAAAGTAGCTATTGCCCTTTCACAGACGCTGAAGGATCAGGCCCGTATCCCTCAGAGAGAGCGGGTTGACAGGCCGACTGGGAAACGGCACACCCCAAGGCCGCATGGGTCTGCATTTTTCCGTCAAGAGAGGGATACCCTCGCAACAAGTCCCATCAAGCTGCTGACCCAAGGGCCCGACAACGCACCAAGATCCCGCCGCGATCATGAAGCCCTACCCGCCCACGGCCACCACGCTGCCGGTGGTGTGGCTTTGCAGCGCTGCCGCGAATATCTCGTGGCTGGCCACCGCCTCCTCCGGGGTCGCGCACCCGAAACGACCCTCCAGTTGGCCGGCACGCTCCATCAGGAAGGCCGCCCACATCTGTTGGATCACATCCGGAAAGCCGGGTTCAAAAATCCCCCCGGTCACCACCTTGAACGGGGTGCCAAAGCCCAGGTCGGTTCGCTTCCACCACTGCTCCTTCCCGCGCTCAAACTGCCACAGCGTCTTGGGTTCCGCCGTGCTAAAGCGCACCCCCCCGTCCGTGCCCAAAATCTCCAAAAACCAGGTGTTGGTCGCACCGGGCGCCAGCCGCTTCATCTCCATGCGCAGCGGTACCGACTCGCCCCCAATCTGCGTCCAGCAGTGCAGCAGCGCGTTGTCCCAGGTGTCGCATTCGGTCTGGCCCCCGCGTCCGTCGGGCCGCAGGGGATAGCCCTTTTGCAGCTGCGCAAACAACCGTCCGGGCTTCCAACCTAGCCGCAACGGCACGTGGCAGGCGTGCATTCCCAAATCGTTAAGAACCCCACCAGCCCCACACACCGCACTCAGCCGCTTCCAGTTCGCCGCCTTGTGCGGGTCCAGATCGCTGCTGTGATGAAACCCGGACACCACCTCCAACACCCGCCCCAAACTCCCGGATCTGGCGTACTCCACCGCGCGTTGTGCCCCCGGAAAAAACGGCATCTCCGAGCTGCACCGCACAAAGCGGCCGCTGCTGCGAACCGCCTCCAGGATGTTCCGCGCAGCCGTCAGGTCGAGTCCGAACGGCTTTTCCGCCAGCAGATCCTTCCCCGCCGCAAGCGTGTCGCAATACACCTGTTCGTGCAGGTTGTGGGGCACGGCAGCGTACACCACGTCCACCCCGGGGTGGTTGATGAGCTCGTGATAGTCGGTCGTCCGGAGCGTGCAGCTCGGGATGCCCTCAAACCAAGCCAGCGCCGCCGGGTTGAGGTCGGCCACGGCCGTAAGCACCGGGCGGACGCTCACATCGGTGAGAGCACACCAACGGGCAAAACCGGCCGCGATCTCCCGGCCCATGAGGCCGCCACCGATGATTCCAATGCGTACTTCTTGCATGATAAAACCCTAATTTAAAAATACATCCGCAGATGACTCAGATTTTAAAGATGATGGGAAACCTTAAAGAATACCGCGGATGTCTGCGTCATCCGCGGATCACTCCTTGTTCCCCCCGGACGTCAGCGGACTCCGAGCAGGTGTTTCAGGATGTAAAGTTCAAGCGCCTCGTAGTCGCGCGCATCGCGGCACTGGGCGATAAAGGAATGGTCGAGCGCGCGGACCTTATCGACAAGGTGAAGAAACAGCTCGCGGCTATTGCGCAGATGATCGGTGACGGGACAGCCGCGCTGAGTACGAATGGCCTTCACATCCAACCCGATGAATTCGCCGCGGCTGCCGTAACCGGCTTCCTCTAGCACGCGAACCTGGTTGAAGGCGCCCCGGAGGTTCGCCCCGCCGAAGTTTTTGTCCTGATCGTATTTCAAGCCGTTCTGGTCGTTGAGATGGACGCTCGCAAGCTTGTGGTGTGCGAGGGCGAAGGCCATTTCGTCGCTCGGGTCCAGCCCCGCGAGGAGTGCGTGGGCGCTCTCAATCAGTCCATGGACCCGTGCATGATCCTTGGAGGCGTAGGAAAGCGCGATCGCATGGCCGATGGTCGGCACGTAGGCTTGGTCGGTGGGCTCGTTGGGCTTGGGTTCGATCCAGATTTCAATCTTCTTGTCGTACTCCAGCACCGCGTTGATCGTGCCAAGGATCCGTTCGTAAGCGAGGCGCGCGTCCTTGGCTTCCCGGATGTAGGTCCCCTCCCGGGCCAGCCAAAGCACGATCGCCTTGCTGCCCAGCGCACGGGCGATGTCGACACACTTGCGGGTACGTTCCCACGCGTAATCCCGGTCGGAGGCGCAATTGGCGGTGTAGGCACCGTCGGTGGTCTGCTCGGCAAACCAGAGCCGGGGCGCAACAAACTCCGGAGTGAGCCCCTGGTTGTCGAGCATCCGCTTCACCTCGCCGGCCTTCTGCTGGATCTGCGCGGCGGTGAGGCCGTCGATCCCGGGCACCACGTCATCGTCGTGAAACTGCACGCCTTCAAAACCCAGCGGCCGGTAGAGCGCGAACTTTTCCTCGTGGGGAAAGGCGGGGCGCACCTCGCCGCCGAAGGGGTCCGCGCCCTCGCTGATGTTCCATGGGCCGAAGGAGAAACGGTACTGGGTGTGTGAACTCATGTCCCCACACTAGGGACCGTTGCCTCGGAGCGCTACGCCTTGAATGCCACCGGCTGAGACTATCGTCCCACTTTCTCTTGGCAGAACCGCTCCCAGCGGCCATGAAAGTGCGCATGCGCGCCGCCAGGGAAACCATCCGCCTCTCCGAAGGGCACTCCTTCCGCCTGCTGCGCTGGGCCCGCTCACTCAGCGAGGTCGAATGCGTCCTCGCCCCCGAGCGGACCCAACCCCTCAGCGGGGAGGGCGCGCGCTGGCACTTCCACGTGGAAATGGAGCTGACTCTTTTCACCCGGGGCGCGGGTACGCGCTTTGTAGGGGATCACATCGGGGCGTTTGGGGCCGGGGACCTGGTGTTGCTGGGGGAGAAGCTGCCGCATTACTGGCACTGTCGGGGCGCTTCAAGCGGGCTTTCCGCGCAGTGGCATTTTCCGGAAAGCCATGCCCTTTGGACGTTTCCGGAGACGCTTTCGTTGCTGCCGCTTTTCGAGCGGGCCAAGCGCGGGCTGCACATCACGGGCAAGGCGGCGACCGAGGCGGGCGGGATGCTCGAAGGGTTGCAGCGCAGCAAGGGCGCGGGCCGGCTCGCGCTGCTGCTGGGACTGCTCCACCGAATTGCGGAAGGCAAGGAGGGCGAATGCCAGCCGCTGTCTGCGCGCGCCTTTTCGCTGCCACCAGGGGAGGGCCACCAGAGGGCGATCGCCGCCGCGGTGCGCCACCTTGTGGCCAACCACCGGGAGATGGTGCGTTTGGAGGAGCTACTGTCGCTCACGGGGCTGAGCCGTTCGAGTTTCGCGCGCCAGTTTAAACAGCACTCGGGGAGAAGTTTCAGCGAATTTCTAAACGGACTGCGGTTGGAGGGAGCCTGCCGGGAGCTGCGAGAAACCCTCCGACCTGTACTGGACATCGCTCTTGCCTCGGGATTTACGCAGGTTTCTTTTTTCAACAGGCTGTTCCGCCGCACCTACGGTTGCAGTCCCAGCGAGTTTCGGAGCCAGGCTCAGGCAACCCTCGCAGCAGCGTCCCGCGACTCCCCACGCCGCCCCCCACACCGCCCTCTTGAAGCCGGTGCTGGTCCCTCTCTTGGCTGCGAACGTTTGGCCGCCACGCCCCCCTATCCCGCGCCCCGGTAATTCCTGCGCGCAAATTCTCCTCCTTTCGGCTACAACTCCCAGCCGTGAAGATCCACCCCCTGAACGCCGCCCTAGCGCTCTGCGCCCTGCCACTCTCCTCTCCCTTTTTGCTCGCCCAAACCCCGCCGCCCCCGCCGGCCGAGACCGCCGCCCCACCGGCCGCCGCCCTCCCGCCCATCTCCGCGGCCGCCAACCACCACGTGCGTCTTGCCAAGGCCTCCCTGAACCGGGAATTTCTCCTTTCCGCCTCCGTCATCCCGCAGCTTGTGGCCCCCACCAGCACCGCCCTTGCCGGAAAGATCGTCCGCTTCGAACTCTTCCACGACGGGGTCGACCTCTACGAATCCACCGAAGGAATGGTCGTCACCAAGGAACTC
This sequence comes from Chthoniobacteraceae bacterium, assembly GCA_044348365.1. GTDB lineage: Bacteria > Verrucomicrobiota > Verrucomicrobiia > Chthoniobacterales > Chthoniobacteraceae > Chth-196. The sequence goes on along the minus strand of JBIKSY010000089.1, from coordinate 2,395 downwards.
CCTTCCAGACGGTTGCTCACCACCTTCCCCATCGTCGCCCAGGACGACAAGACCGTCACCATCGACTTCAACGCCGGCATGCGCCGCGTTTTCAGCGACCTCTGGTACGCCACAAGCCAGCCCGGCGCCCACACCGGCCTCGCACAGGCCCGCTCGCTGGAAATCCCACAGGGCCGCGTCTTTGAGGTCCGCTCCGACGAGGGCATGCTCACCGTCCGCCAGAGCGCCCAGGTCCGCGACCGGCAGACCGACCCCAACAAGGAGGACCGCTATGAAATCCGCTACTTCATTGCCCCCTACGAAAAGAGCGACTTTCAATCCAAGGAGCACGCGCCCGGGGTCTCCCGCTATGTGCGCTTTTTCGAGGTCCATCCCCACATCGAACCCACGACGGGGCGCACCGCCAACCGCATCGCCCTCTTTGACATCCGCAAGCCCGTGGTCATCCACTACTCGGCCAATACCCCGGCCGAATATGAAGGCGCCGTCCGTGACGGCATTCTCTACTGGAACCGGGCCTTCGGCCGCGAAGTGCTGAAAGCCCAGAAGGCACCCGAGGGTCTCACCGCTCCGGATGCACGGCTCAACCTCATCCAGTGGGTCCCCTGGGACACCGCGGGCTTCGCCTACGCCGACGTCATCCTCGATCCGCGCACCGGCGCCTCACAGCGCGGTCAAACCTACCTCACCAGCACCTTCGCCATCAACGGCCGCTCGCGCGCACGCGCCCTTTTGCGGAGCCTCCGCACCATCGCCGCCGAACCCAAGCCAACCGCGCCAAAGCCCGCCCCTGCCGCCCTCGGAGCCGATTCCACCGATTCCGCCCTAGGGCACGCCCCCCTCTTCGCCAACGCCCGCGCCTGCGAAACCGATCCCACCGAGTTTGCGGAAAGCTTTTCCGCAGGTCTCGAGGCCGCCCTCGCCGATCCGCGTCTCGACGACGCAGCCGCAAAGCGCCTCGCAGGCGACTACCTGCGCGAGGTCGTCGCCCACGAAGTCGGCCACATGCTCGGCCTCCGCCACAACTTCGCAGGCAGCCTGAGCAACACCCTTTCCCATAAGGAACTCTCCGACTGGTTCAAAGCCTACATCGCCGACGACCAGACCAAGCTGCTCGCCGACCGGATCCCCTCCTCCTCGGTCATGGACTACATCGACCTGCGCGCCTCCGTCTACGCCGGCTGGAAGATCCGCAAGACCACCGAAGTACTACCCTACGACCTTGCGGCGATCCGTTGGGGCTACGCCAACTCCAACGAGGTGGCCGACAAGCGCATGCTTTTCGCCACCGACCAGGACATCGAAAAGTACGGGGACGTGGAGCGCTTCGACTCCGGGGTGGAGCCCGTGGTGTCCGCCTACGCCGCCATTGGAGAGGAGCTCAAGACCCTCCCCAACAGCCTCATTGAACAGTTCATCGCCGCAAAAGCGCCCCGGGACCCGCGGGACAAGCGCCCCCTGGACCAGCTCAACCTCGATCCCGAGCGCTCCCTGACCCGCCTCTCGGACGCCTACGGCCGACTGCTTTCATGGTTCCGCGCCGGCCGCCGCTCGCTGCGGGTCGAGCAGAACTTCCCCTTTGTCGGCCCGCTCAACCAGAAGGAGGTGCTCCGCAAGCACCTGGCCGCGCTCAACGCCCAGATCGACAAACTTGGGGGCGTCGACCGCGCGCTTTTTGCGTACCTGCCACTCGAGCTGAAACTCGAGCTCAAGGCGGAGCCTGCCGGGGTGGAGGTGGTCGAAAAGATCGACGCCAAAAAGCTCTCCGACCGACTCGCCCGCCTGCTGGAAAGCCCGGACTACACAAACTTCACGGGCCTGGACGAGCAGCCCGCCTCCTTTACCAAGGAGGACAAGGATTTGATTTTACGCCGGGGAAAAGCTTTCTTTGAGGAGCTGGAAAAGGGCGCACTCAAGCGGTTCTGCCAGAAGCTGGAACTGGCCAGACGCGACCTTGGCGTGCAGGCGCTCGAGGAGGTGTCCGAGGAGGACGTGGTCGCCAAGCTGGAGCGGCGGATTATTGATGTGGCGCGGGAAGTGGTGTTGGCGCGCAGCGAGGAGCGGCGGCATAAGGGCAAGGTCGACAAGGCCACGGTCGAGGTGGCCGACTTCCGCTTTGATCTGGAGGCGCGTTCCGCCGCCGCCCGGATGCTCTCCGACGGCTCGGGTTCCTTCCGGAACTGGTGCGCCGAGCCGCGAGCTGACATCGCCAAGCTGCTGCGTGAAAACGTCGACGCGGCGCTCAACGTGCAAAACTTCCGGGAGTTCAAGGAGTCGCTCCTCTCCCGTACGCTGCGCGACTGGTACCTCAACCAGCAGACGATCCTGACCCTGCTCAACGCCCGAGGCGGCCCGCCCCTCCCTCCCCCCAGCCAGCCAAAGCCCCCCGGCCACT
>JBIKSY010000432.1:0-14152 GCA_044348365.1 Chthoniobacteraceae bacterium | reverse complement strand
GCTTCTGGGCGGCGGCGCCCTCACCCTCGACAATTCCACCGCCAACCTCAACAACCGCCTGGGCGGCGTCGACATGGCCGCCACCAACCGCGCGCTCACGATCAACGGCGGTACCCTGAACATCCTTGGCAATTCCAGCGCCGCCACCGTCGAAGGCCTCAATTCCGGCACCACGGGCACCTTCACCATCGGCACCGGCGCCGGGATCGTCACGCTCACGCCAAACGCCGCGCAGCCTTTGAGCTTCACCTTCGGCACGCTGGCTGCCTTGCAAACCGGTGCCTCGTTGCTGTTGCGCGGGACCAACCTGGGCTCCACCCCGGGCGCGGGCGTGGCCAGCGTCTTTGGCGGCGGCCCGCTCGCTAGCATTTTCCCCGCCACCTTCACGAGCCTCAACCTGACTGGCGGCGGTCTCTACGACGGCAGCAACCAGATGAGCATCCGTGCAGATATTGTAGCCGATTCCTCGGCCACGGGCCTCGGCACCGGCTTTGCCACCTATTCCGTCGGCACGGGGGTACGCGCGCTGGCCGCCTCGGAACTCGCCGCCGGCCTCTACCGGGCCCTGGCCACCAACTCCAACATTGGTGTCAGCGCCTCCCAGACGTTCGGGACCGCCACGGTGAACAGTCTGACCTTTAGCGCCCCCTCCACGCTCACGGCCGCGGGGAACGCCTCGGCGTTGACTCTCAGCAGCGGCGGTTTGTTGGTCCAGTCCGGCCAGGCCGGTGGCAGCGGCCTCAGCGGCGGGCAGATTGTCACCGGCGGCGTCCAGCTGGTGGTGCAGCAGCTGGATGTGGCCAACACTTTCACCCTGGGCTCCTACCTCCAGTCCACCGGCGGTCTGGTCAAGGCGGGCAACGGCACTCTTAACCTGACGGCGCCCCAGTACTTCACCGGCACAACCACGGTCAACGGTGGGATGCTCACTCTGGGTACCCTCAACGCCCTTACGGTGCTGCCCTCCACCACGATCCCCACACTCCTCGCCCTGGCGGTCAACGGTGGCAGCTTCAACCTCAACGGCTATACCCAAGCCGTCGCCGCGCTCACCAACAACAATCCGCTCGCCAACGCCGGCGGCTTCCTCACCAGCACCGCTGCGGGTGGCACCCTGATTTCTGCCACGGGCTCCGCCGCCACCTTCGGCGGCGTGTTGGGCGGCAGCCTCGCCTTCACCCGTTCCGGCAGCGTCCTGACCCTCACCAGCAACCAGACCTTCACGGGCGCCACCCTCATCCGCGGCGGCGGCATCACCCTCAGGGATTCCGGCAGCCTCTCTGCTTCCAGCGGCGTCACCAACTACTTCGGCACGCTCACCCTCGACGACACCGGGCTCAATCGTGTGGCCAACCGCATCACCAATGGAATCAGCCTGATGGGCGGCGGGCTGACCTATCTTGCCCTTGAAAGCGCGGCTTCCGCCGGTTCGGTGACCCTCAGCGGCGGCGCAAACCTGGGCGGCGCCAACACCATCACCGTGACGCCCGCCACCAGCACTCTGGTGGGTGGAACGCTCACGTTGGCCGGCCTTGTGCGCGGTGGCGCCGGCGCCACCGTCAACTTTGCGGCGACTTCCGGAGTCTTCGGGCAGGGGGGCATCAGCAACCCGCAGCTTTTGCTTTCCTCCGGGAGCGCCCTGACCACCGGCATCCTGGGCGGCTGGGCCACCGTGGGCGGCACCAGTTTCGCGACCTACACCACCCCCAGCGGGCTGACCGGCGGCGTCATGGGGCTTTCCACCTACACCGGCACGCTCAATTCCACTTTTGCCGGCACCAACAACGTGTTTGTCAGCGCCGGCACGAGCACCGTCGCCACCGGCACGGTGAATTCCCTGACCATCAGCGGGGCGATCACGGTGGCACAGACCGCCAACACCACCCTGACAATCGCCTCGGGCGGCCTCCTGGCCACCGGCGCTTCCACGCTTTCCACCGGCACGCTCACCTCCGGCGGCTCCGAACTCTTCGCCTACGCCAACAGTGGCAGCCTGACCATCAGCAGTTCGATCAAGGGCGCCGGCGTTTCGCTCGTGAAGTCTGGGGCGGGCAACTTGAGTCTCACCGGCCTGAACACCTACGGGGGCAGCACCGTGGTCAACCAGGGCACGTTGTTCCTGGGGCTGGCTTCGACCCTCCCCTCCGGTGCGTTGGTGCTCAACAACGCCGCCGTCACCCAGTCGGTCGCCAGCTCCATCAATTCCGCCTCGCCCATCTTCATCAACGGGGGTGGCGTGCTCACGTTGACGGGCGCAAACACCCTCAACGGGGCCATCACCTTCAACAACACCGGCGGCACCACCACCCCGCTGTTGGCCACCCCCGCGGCGCTTACGCTTGGCGGCAGCATCACCGCGGTAAACGACAGCTTCAGCACGACGCCCAGCATCACCGGCATTCTCGACCTGGGTGGCGCCAACCGCACCATCACCACCTCGGGCCTTTCGCCCATCGGGCTGACCATCGGCGCCATCATTCAAAACGGTAGCCTGACCAAGGCCGGCAACGGCGCGCTGGTGCTCAACGCCGCCAACACCTTCTCCGGCAGCCTCAACCTCACGCAGGGTTCGATTATTCTGAACACTGTCGCTGGTTTGGGCACCGGTACCCTCAATATCACCGACGGCGCCAAACTGGCCGTCACCACCAACCTCACCCCGACCAACGCCATCCGGGCCAACTCCCAGTTCATCGTGGGCAACAGCACTGCCAACCTGACCGTCGGCGGTACGCTCACCTTCACCAGCAACACCCCCACCATCACCATCGACAACGCCTTCCAAGGCGCCACTGCCGTTACCACCACCCTGAACAACCCCTTCGGAGGTTCGACCATGACCGGGTTCACCAAAAACGGCATCGGAACGCTCGTCCTCAACGCCAACAACTTCACCCCGCTGCTCACCGGCGCCATCAACATCGCCAACGGGATCCTTCAGCTCAACCAGCCCTACTCCCTCGGCGGCACCCTCCTGACCGCCGGCGGCACCGTCAACCTCTCCGGCGGCGCCTACCAACAGAATGTCGCCGCCGGCAACATTGTGCTCAATCCCGTGAACGTCACGGGCTCCGCCCTCATCAACACGCTCCAGGCCAACACGGGCATCGGCGCCGTGAGCGTCGCAAACACCCTCACCCTCGGCTTTGGCGGCGGCCAGCAGACCAACATCTTCGGCAACCTCACGCTGGCCTCCGGCACGGCCACCCTCTTCACCAGCAACAACGTGGTGGTGACCGGTCCCTTTGCTGGCGCCGGCACCCTGGTCAAGGAAGGCGCAGGCGCCCTGTCGGTCCTCACCGGCGGCAACGCTTCCGGCGCCTTCACGATTGACCAGGGAACCCTCGCCTCCCTCACCGCCGGCGTCCTGTCCACTGCGGGCGCCACCGTGAATCCCGCCGGGATCCTCCGGCTGGGCGGCTCCGCCAACTTTGGAGGCGCCATCATCGTCAATTCCGACAATAACGGGCTGGGCGTGCTTGGCCTCGCTTACGCGGGCGCTGTGCCCGCCAACACGACCTTCTCCTCCAACGGTACCTTTGGCGGCGTGCTGGGCATCGACGCCGTCGGGTACGGCACCGCGCTCAACCTCACCACCCTTGGTGCCAACGTCTTCCTAGGTTCCACCCAGGGCGGCAACTACACTGCGTCCACCTTGGGCATCGGCACGGGCAGCACCTATAGGCTGGGCGGCGGCGGCGGTGCATTGTCGGTGAACGCCCCCGTTTTGGGCACCGGCACCTTGGTGGTTGGAGCGGTCGTGGGCACCGCTGCGGGCGCCCTGCTCAACATGAACACCGGTCAGGTGAACCTCAACACGGCCAACAGCTTTACCGGCGGCACCACCCTCAACGGCGGGGTCGCCCTGCAGGTTGGTGACAACGCCGCGCTGGGAACCGGGACCATTACCTTCCGCGGTGGCACCCTCCAGCCGGATGCCTCCGGTCTGGCCATCCTCACGGCCGCACGCACCCTTTCCAATCCCATCGCCTTCACCGCCGGCGGGCTGGGCTCCTTCGCCGCGGACGCCTTCTTTGGAGGTGCCACGGATCTGAACCTCACCGGAGACGTCGCCCTCGGCAGCACGGGCAGCCGCGTGTTCAACGTGGCCAGTACCACCCGCGTGGTCACGCTTGGCGGCGTGCTCAGCGGGGCAGCCGGTTTGACCATGTCCGGCGCCGGCTTCCTGCGGCTCACCAACACGGCGAACAGCTACACAGGCGACACCACGCTGTTTGCGGGCACGATGCTGCCGGTGGGTACGGGCGCGCTGCCGACCGCTTCCAAGCTGGTGTTTGCCGGCGGTGCGCTCGGTTTCTGGGACACCTCCGCAATCCTCGCCAATCCGGTCAGCCTGCTTGCCACCACCTCGACGCTCGATGTGGGCCAGGGCCAGAGTCTCACACTTTCAGGCACCATCAGCGGCTCGGCCGTCAATGTGAACCCAGTATCGGGCCTCACCAAGGCCGGTCTCGGCGCCCTCTTCCTGACGGGCAACAACACCTACCTAGGCAACACTTCCGTGAACGCGGGTGTGCTTGCAGTGTCCAACGACTCCCAGCTGGGCGGCCCCGGAGTAAATTTCAACACAACGCCGGGACAGATTGTCTTTGGCGGCGGCCAGCTCCTTGTTACCGACAACATCACCACCAATCGCGTGCTCAACGCCGCCGGAGCTGGTACCGTTTACTTGGCCGCCGCAAAGACCCTCACTCTAAATGCGGCCACCGCGGGCGCCAATACCATTACTTTTGCGGGACCCGGCACTGCCGTCCTGAACGGCGGTCTCGCGGGCGGGGGCGCCTCCAACACCGCGGTTAGTCTGGGTGCCACTTTGCTGACACAGGCCGTCAGCGGCACGCCTTTCGGCGGCACAATCACGGTCAACGGCGGCACCCTCCGTCTCAACACCAACGGTCCGGGCGCGGCGCTGACCACCACCAACCTCAACATCCAAGGCGGCGCGCGCATCCAACTCGACGCCCAGATGGGCAACGACGTTCAGTTCACCGCCACCACCCTCGCCCGGAACAGCACCTTCGGCTCCCTCCTCATCGTCCCCGGCGCCGGCGCTTCCCTCGGCAACACGCCCGGCTCCGACGCGCGTCTCCTCGGGACGACCATCCTCGGCCAGACGGCCGGCTCCACCGCGGGGATGACCGTCCTCAACAACCTCAACGCCGGCTCGGGCGCAGGCATTGTTTCGCCCATCATTCTGCGCGCCGCCTCCCCCACGGATCTGAGTGCCGACTTTGTCAGCTACGATCCCGCCCTCGGCTTTATCACGGCTTCTCCCACCTCGCTTCTCACCAACTCCTTCGTGGGTTCCGGCACCCGTTCCGTCGTCTCGCTGACCTCCTCCCTTGAGGCCCCCGCCGGGATCACCGATTTCTTCGCGCTCAAGACAACCGCGGCAATCACCGCCAACGCCGCGGGGAGCACCCTGCGCATCCGCAGTATCTCCGGCAGCCAGACGGATATCGGGGGACTGGTGCTCAACGGCGTCGGGGCCACCGCCCCGATAATCAGCCCCAACCTGGTATTCGGCGACCTCACCGCGGCCAATACGACCCTCCTGCGCGAAGGCGTGCTTTACGTCAGCGGCGGTTATTCCAACGGGGTCGCGACGCTGGCAGGCGGGGTGGCCGCCACCAACCTGACCAAGTCCGGCAACGGCGTCCTCAGGCTCACGGGCGCAAACGCCATCGAAGGGACGTTCTCGGTAAACGCCGGGACGGTACAGTTCGCCTCAAACCAGAGCAGCCCGATCGGCGCAACGCTCAACCTCAACGACACCGCCGTGCTGGACCTCTCCGCCGGCACCGGCACCATCGGCAATCTCGCCGGCACCGCGGGTGTGGTGACCAACCTGAGCGCGGGAACTTACGCGCTCGGAATTTTCGGCAGCCAGGCTTCCACATTTCTCGGCAACATTCTCGACGGCGCGGGCACCACGCAGTTGCTCAAACTCGGCTCCGCGACAACCACGATCGGCCAGATTACTGCGAACAACATGCTGGCCGGCTACAACAACTACACCGGCGGCACGACGATCTACGCGGGCGGCCTCACGGTGCAGAGCCCCTTCGGCCTCGGCGGCGCGCCGATGCTCAACGGACAGGTTGTCCTCCAGGGCACTCCCGGCGCCTCCTACAGCACTCCGGGGGATGTACGCATCTTCGGCGGCGCGCTGAACTTGGCCAGCAACGCGGGCGGGGTGAACGGAAACGTAATCTTTGGCAACCCGACCACCAACGGCCTCAACCTGCAGGTCCTCGGCAACGCAACCGTCGACGTGAACCGCCCGACCGCCGGTACCGGCAACGCCATCCAGATCGGCACGCTCAACCTCGCCAACTCCACCCTCACGGTCACCGGCGGAAACAGCTACCGGCTGAAAGTGGCGGGGACCACGAACCTGTTGGGGAACGCGGCGGTCTTCAACGTCAGTACGGCCGCGCCCACCGGGTTGCTGGAACTTGCGGGTCCCATCACCGACAACGGGCTCGGCTTCGCACTCAACCGGACTGGGGGTAATGCGACGGGAGCACTCATTGTTTCGGGCACTTCCAACAATTACGGCGGCGGTACCAATGTCCTGGGCGGCGTGCTGCAAGTAACCGGCACGACCGGAACACCGCTGGGCACTGGACCGGTGCAGGTGGTGGGTCCGGGCAGCATCGGGCCGGGCGTGCTGCGGATTGCGGGCAATGGCAGTCTGGGCGGCGTTTCTTCGCTGAGAACGGTGTCTGCCTTGTCGAACTTCCCGGTGATTGCCCTCGATAGCAGTTTCAGCCCCGGGGCCCTGATCAAGAACGCCTTTACCTCGCCATGGGGCGGAGTCTTGGCCATCGGTACGCCAGTCTTCAGTGGAACCATTGATCAGGCCTCCACGGGAGACCAGTATCTCGGAAGTTACGGGGTCCAAGTGGGCAGTCCGGAGTTCATCGGCACCATCCTCCCGGGCAGCAAGGGCGCCTTGGGTGACCCCTCCCTGCTGTCGCCCGCAAGCGCCACGGGGGCTTACCGCGTTGGCGCCAATGCCGCGGTCATCTTCTCGGGCGCCGACAACACCTTCACCGGCTCCAACGTGCTGATGATTGGTTCGCCCCTGCGCACCCTGTCCTACGGTGCAATCAGCTTCGGGAATTCCGCCGGGACGGTCACACTTCGCAATTCCAACAACTACACCGCCGGCACCATCGTCAACCAGGGCAGCACGCTGAACCTCGAAGTCGGCGGGGCGCCCGGCTCGACTCCGCTGGGCAGTGGCACGCTCGAAATCATGAACGGTGCGACCGTCAGCGTGCAGGGCGCGGCCGGTTCTCTCTACAACGGCACCTCGACGCCGAACACGCTTCTCCTGCGCCTGGGGGCGACCCTCCAGCTCGACAACAGCACCTTCGCGTACACCGGTTCCGGCGGTCAGGGGCGCATAAGCGACACCGGCACCCTCGCCCTCAACGGCGCCACCTTCCGGCTCAGGGGCGCCCCAAACCTCCGGACCGTCGAGAACATCGGCAACATCGAACTCGGTTCCGCCCCGGGCACCCTGGCCGTGGTGCGTAGTACGACCGGTCCCGCCAACCTCACCCTCAACGTCGCCGCCCTCAACGTTCCGGCTCGCACCGACGGCACCAATCGCGGCACGCTCCTTTTGAGTTCGACCGCCAACATGCTTGGGGTGCCCACGGCGGCCCCCTTCACCAATTACGAGCGCATCGTCCTCTCCGGCGGTCTGGGTTCCCTGACGCGCGGTGGCACCACCTCCAACGGCACGGGCGTCACCCTAGGCGGGATGTTGGCTCCCTGGATCATCGACTCCACCAACAATACGTTCGTCGGTTACAACGCGGGCAACGGCGGCCTCTATTCGGGTGACGTCGGCTTCCAGCCGCTGCTCACCACCGGCACGACGCAGGCCCAGGGCCAGATCGGCTACTCGCTCAACTCCGTGGGCACCCTCGGGGCCACGGCGGGGCTCGTCCCCACTGCCAACTCCATCGTCAATCTGACCGGAGCATCTACCGTGGTAAGCGGCGGCACCAGCGTGTACGCGCTCCGCCTGAGCGGTGGATTAACTGGCGGCTCGGTAAACCTTGTGAGCGGCGGCCTTCTCTATGGTGCTTCAGCCGCCGATACGATCTCGACGCCTTTCTCAGCAAACAACGGTGCGGGGGAGCTTCTCCTTTATTCTGGCTCTACTGGCGGAAATATTCTGACGATTTCCGGGACCATCTCCGCCGCTGGAATCACTAAGTTTGGGCCCGGGGATGTCAGTATCAGCGGCGATAATCGAGGCACTTTGACCGGTCCAATTGTGGCGCAGAGTGACAACGGAACCGGATGGTTCAGGTTGAGTGGACCCAATGCATTGGGCGGGAATGTGTTGAATCCTTTTCAGGCAACCAATGACCTTTACTTGAGTGGGGCCAGATTTTTTGCGACCTCTGCCCAGCGGTATCCGACCGACATCTATGTGAACGCAGATTCTCGAATCGGTGGGGCCGCAAGTTTGTTTACGAATCTTATTTTCAATGCCTATTCGGCCAACCCAAACGGGACACCTGTCGTTCTGAACACGACCAATAGCGCGTCGTTCTTCGCCGGCACTTTGAGCGCCAACGGGCCTGCATCAATTAGCCTTGGCGGCCAAAACATCAGCGTTTTTGGTGGCCTCACCGGTTCCGGGGACCTCCAGCTCTGGTCTACCGCCGGCAGCACCAGCACCTTCGCCCTCGCCGGCTCCTCCAACTACACCGGCTCCAGGGTCACCGTGCAGCAGGGGATCCTTTCCCTCCTCAACGGCGGCACCTCCACACAGCCTCTCGGTACGGCCGCCGTAACCGTCAATCCCGGCGGCGTGCTGCGTCTGGCGGCGAACAACCTTGGTGGGGCGCTTACCGTCAACAGCGACACCGGCAACCTTGCCGTTCTTGGCCTTGCCTACAACCCCGGCGCCGCAGCCATCCCCGGCACATTCAACGCCAACGGCGGACCCTTCACCGGCACGGTCGGCATCGACGTGGTCGGCTTCTCCAAGGCGCTGGACCTGGCCACGTTGGCAGGTGGTTCCGCCTTCCTTGGTTCCTCCGCGGGCGGTACCTACGTGGGTGCCACCCTTACCGCCGGAACGGGTGGCGTTTACCGCTTGGGCACCGGTGGCAGCACCCTCACCATCAACACCTCCGTCCTCACCGGCTCCTCGAGCGCGCAGATCGGGGCGCTCACCAACACGGTTCCCGCGCAGAGCGTGGCCCTCACGAACAACGGAGGCACCGTCGTCTTGAACACGCCCAACAACTACACGGGCGGGACCACGCTGATGCAGGGAGCAGTTCTGCAGATCGGCAACGCCTCTGCGCTGGGCTCCGGCACTCTTAATTTCGCCGGCGGCACCCTCCAGCCGGACGCCTTCGGCATGGTCAACCTGCTGGGCCCCCGCACCATCACCAACCCGGTCGCGCTGCTCGGGGATGCCATTTTCACCGCCAGCAGTAACGCCGACCTCGTTTTCACCGCGCCGCTCGCCCTCAGCAACACCCAGACCGCTGCGGGCCCCGGCACCGTCCGCACCCTGACGACAAGCGCCACCACTTCACTAGTAGCCTTCCCCGGCGGCGTGACCGACGGCCCCTACGGCAACAACACCCTCATCAAGGCGGGCGCCGGCGCGCTGGCGCTGACCGGCAACAACACTTACACCGGTGTGACCCAGATCAGTGCTGGCGCAATGCTGGTCAATTCCGACACCACCATCCCACTTGCGTCCCAGATTGTGCTGGCCGGCGGGAACCTTGCCTTCTGGAACCCCGTACCGGCCCTTCCATCGACTCCGCAGGCGGGCAGCGCCTCCTTCACCACCAACCGCAACTACCAGCTCAGCGCCAACAGCGCCTTTGATATCGGCGCCGGGCTGACCCTCACCCAGGATGCCAACAGCGTCATCACCGGCTCCGGCGTGCTGACCAAGAGCGGGATGGGTGCTCTGATTCTGGGAGGTGTCAATCCTCTGGCGAGCGTCGCGATCAACGCCGGGATCCTCGGGGTGTCCGCTAACACGCAACTAGGCGACACCATTTCGAGCGCGGCACTCAACTTTGGTGCGGGTAGCGTGGCTGTTCCCTCCGCCTTGTGGGTGACAAATTCCTTCGCGACGGCACGCAACATCACCAGCGGCACGAACGTGCCCGGGAGTATTGAGGTGACCTCTGGTGTCACCCTCACTGTCAGCGGTGGGTTGAATCTAAATGGCACCGGCCTCTTCACCAAGGCGGGTACCGGCACGCTTTTAGCGCTGGGTTCAAATACCGGCACCACCTATGCAATTGCAGGCGGCGGGGTTCTGGCCACCAGTGTGAGTACCTTGTTCCCCAACTCCGCCACCCTCACCATCAGCGGCGGCACCCTGAGCCTCCTCCAGCCCGTCACCCCCGCCAATCTCGCCGTGGCCCCGACCGGCCTGACCGTTAACTTTGCGGGCGGCGCCACCATCCGCGTGCAATCGGGCACCGCCACCAGCGGCAGCCTCGCCCTCACCACGCTCAACCGGTCCGGTCAGGGCACCATGCTGGTGCAGGGGGCCAACGGCCGCCTCGGCCTGTCGCCCTCGGGCAACGGCGAACTGATCACCGCCGGCACACTTCTCGGCGTGACTCCTGCCGCCGCGCTCAACAACGGCATCGTTTTCCCGAGCATCCTGACCACCGATGCAAACGGCATCGCCAACTTCGTCACCTACAACACCAGCGGCACCCTTGGCTTCACCGCCTACACCGGCACCTTGCGCACCAATCTCGCCGGCGCCAACCTCACCTCCCTCGGTTCGCTCACCGCCGCCGGCACCGTCCTCTCCGGGGTCAACGACATCTACGCCCTCACCACCGCCGGTTCCATTACCGGCGGCACGCTCCGTCTGGTGAGCACTGGCACCCTCGCCGGCGGATCCTTCAATATCGGCGCCCTCGTCCTCAACGGCTACGGCGTGGCCGCACCCCAGATCAGCTCGGACCTGCTCTTCGGAAACCTGCTCCTGAGCCAGCCCACCTACGGGGAAGGCCTCGTCTACGTGGGGGCGGGCGTCACCAGCGGCACTACCACGCTCTCCGGAGCGGTGACTGCGCGTAACTTTACCAAGTTCGGCAACGGCACCCTGCGCCTCACCGGCAACGTCGCCGGGTTGGAAGGCAACATCGCCGTCAACTCCGGCATGGTCAGCTTCGGCGGCGCGAATGCGGGGCCGGCGGGCGCCACGCTCTCCCTCAACGATCTTGGGACGCTCGATCTGGGCGGCGCCAACGTGAATGTCGGCGGGCTTTCCGGCACCCAGGGGGTGGTGACCAACCTCAGCACGGGCAACGGCGTGCTCACCCTCGCCGGCACGCAGTCCACCACCTTCTCCGGGGTGCTCAACAACGGTGCAGGGACCCTCAAGCTTGTCAAACAGAGTGGCGGCCAGCTCACCCTCACCCCGCAGACCGCCGGCAGCATCATGTCCGGCAACAACACCTTCACAGGCGGCGTGGACCTCTACCTCGGGACGCTGCTAGTGCAGAACCCCTACGGCCTGGGCGGCTACAGCAACACGACGCCCGGCACGGTGAGCCTCTACGGCGGCGCGTTGGATTTGCGCACCAACGCGGGAGGCGTCAACGGCACCTCCATCTTCGGCAACCCAAACACCCTCGGGCTCAACATCGCCGTACTCAACGCCGCCACAATCAACGTGGAAAGAGTCACGACGAACACGGGCAATGCGATCCAGATCGGCAGTCTGACTATCGGTAACACAACGCTGAGCCAAACTGCCACCACCGCAGCCAATGCTTACCGCCTGCGCGTGGCCGGAACCACGACCATCCAGGGGAATGCCGCCATCTTCAGTCCGACCTCCGGCACGCCAGGGGCATTGGAGTTGATGGGCACGATTACTGACGCCGGGGCGGGCTTTGCGTTGAACAAAACCGGTGCCGGTTACCTGATTGTTTCCGGCACCAACAACACGTTCACCGGCGGCGCCAACCTGCTCACGGGAGCGATTCAGGTCACCGGCACCACGGGCACCCCTCTGGGCACGGGCCCGGTGACCGTCAACTCCAACGCATCGCTCCGCATCGCTGGCGGCTCCCTGCCGGGGGTTTCCGGCATCAAGGTTTTTGGGACCGCGGCCAACTTCGGTGCGATCAGTCTCGACACAGACTCCACGCCCTCCGCCCAGGTCATGAACGCGTTCGCAAGTTCCGCCTACGGCGCAATGCTCAGTATTGCGGTGCCCGTGTACAACGGCACGCTGAATCTCTCCAGTACGACAGATGTTTACGTGGGTACGAATTTCTACAGCGGCGTGAACACGGTTGATTTGCTTGGCAGCATCCTGCCCGGCCGGGTCGGCGCCTTGGGCACGAGTTACGCCGCCCCCGCGGGCGCCACCGGGGTGTACCGGTTTGGTTCTGGCAACGTGAACCTCACCGGGGCGGACAACACGTTCTCCGGCAGCAATGTACTCATGGCCGGCTCCGCCCTCCGGACACTCAGCGGCGACGCCCAACAGGGCGGTGCCGGAGTCACGCTCACCGTCCGCAACTCCAACAGCTACACGGGCGGCACCGTGGTCAACCGCGGGAGCTTCCTCAACCTGGAAGTGGGCGGTGCGCCGGGCGGTGCCACCCCGCTCGGCAACGGCGTCCTCGAACTCGGAAACTCCGCTACGGTCACTGTGCAGGCGGCCACGGGTTCACTGCTTAACAACGCCACCGGCACCAACGCGAATACCGTCATCTTCCGGCCCAACAGCCTGCTCTCGCTCAACAACAACGTGCTCTTCACCGGCGCGGGCGGCCAGGGCCGCTGGGCCGACTCCGTGGGGTTGAGCCTCAACGGTGGCGGGTTTAGGTTGATCGGCACCACCTACGCGCAGACAACCGAGACGGTCGGCGCCCTCGACGTCAGCCGGGGTGCGGCAACCGTCACCGTCAACAGGGGGACCACGCTGGGCAACGTGACGCTCACGGCGGCCGGCCTCAGCCGCGGCACCGGCGCAACCCGTGGCAGTTTGCAACTGGCTTCCTCCGCGGTGAACCTGCTGGGCGTGCCGCTTGCAACGACCGCCGCCCTGAACTTCGAGCGCATCGTGCTGAGCACCGGCACCCTCGGGCTGATGACCGGCGGTGCTACTGTTGTGGGAACAGGGGTCCTGAGCAGCGGCAGTGGCATCGTGGCCCCCTGGATCATCGACAGCACCAACAACACCTTCGTCGGGTACAACCCCACCCGGGGCTCCCTAACTTCCTTGGACACCGGCTTCCAGCCCCTCATTCCCTACACCGCTACCCCAGGCATCGGCCAGATTGCCTACACGGGCAGCTACGCCTCGGGCAGCATCCCCGCCCTCACCGGCGTGGAAATCATCGACATCACCGGGGCGGTGACACAGGCCAACAACGTCAACGCCTACGCGCTGCGCACCAACAGCAGCATCAGCGGCGGCAATACCCTCACGCTCCAGAGCGGCGGCTTGATCACCAGCGGCGCTGCGGCGCTGACCATTACGACACCGCTGACAGTTCCCGCCGGCGGTCCGTCAGGCGGAGAATTGATTCTCTTCTCCGCCGGAACCGCCGCAACGTTAAGCGGGACCCTCACCGCCACCGGTGTTTACAAGATGGGTTCCAACACGGTGACGCTCTCCGCCGACAACCGCGGCACCCTTACCGGGGATGTAGTGGTGGGTGGTGGAGCCGGCACCGGCTCCTGGTTTGGGGTTTCCAACCAGTACGCACTGGGCGGCAACCTCTCCAACCCCTACGCCGCGGGGAACAACGTGGTGCTCAACAACGGCTGGTTCTTCGCCAACGTAGGCAACTGGATCCAAAGTGATGTCCGGATCAATTCGGACGGCGGCATCGCGGCGTTGAGCACCTCCTCGGCGCTGTCCAATCTTGTGGTGACCGGTTATGGAACGGGTACGGCCAATCCGTTCAACACTCCGGTAGTGGTGACGAACTGGAATCAACCCATCAGCTTCTTCGGCAGCGGCAGTCTCAGCAGCGGTCCGGTTTCCTTTAACATTGGCAACGGTATGACCATCTTTGGCGGCCTCACGGTCGACACGACGGGCATCCAAAAATGGGGTGGCAATGCGCTGGCCATCTCC
>JBIKSY010000315.1:0-4334 GCA_044348365.1 Chthoniobacteraceae bacterium | reverse complement strand
CCCCGTTAAAAAAATTTTCTTTAACATCAACCGGCGGGGGTGGACGGGGGGGGGGGGGGGGCAACGGGTGGAACAGGTGGAACAGGTGGAACAGGTGGGACGCCCGTTGTTTCGGGAACTGTCTCCACAAAACCTCCTATGACCTTCACGGCGGCGGTCTACCGCGAGGCGAACGGAGAAACCAAAGAAAACAGCTTTGGACAGTCTGCGGTGCTGTCAGCCGTGGTGAGGTTCGGCACCGGTACGACGCTTGTGCAGGGCTATCTGGCGAACGGCACGAAGGTGACGTTTTCCACCTCCCTGGGCAGAGCCTTTGTGACCCCCTTGTTGGAAGGCCCGGCAGATGTTGAGATCGCCCCCCCCGTTGCCGCAGCGTCGCCCTTTGTTCCGTCATCTACTTTGCTGTCCGGGCAGGCTGCCGAGGCGCTTTCGGAAACTTTGCTTCGGAGGAGTTCCAGCCAGTCTATTCCCCTGTGGTTCCGTGGGGACAGTGCCACAGAACCGCTCTTCGGGACCATGATCTTCAATGGACCGCGTGTCTACGGCTCCCTTGGCGCCCTCAATCTCAACGCTTCCACGAAGCTGTCGGAGTACACACCTAACGCGGTGGCAGGTTATTTCTATGATGCAACGGAGCCTCATTTGGCTCAGGTGCCGACCAGAGCCACTCTCCCCGTCACACCGGATGCCTATCCGCTGGGGCTAGACGTCAAGGTGAGTACGACCATTCTTACGTCAGGAACAAGAGAGCTTGTCCCAATTTGTGTTACGGTGGATGGCACCTCAGGGCTACTCACCGGCGGCTTGATCGAAAATACGGGAAATTACGTTTTACCACCGGTGGGCCCGGCGTTCGCTGCCCTCAAGCCTTCTCTGGCCTGCACGACTGCCGGGGTTGTCATCCAGAAGCGTGACATTCTGCCCGGCTTTACATGGACCCCGAATGTGCTGGGCGGTTACGTGGGCTTCCTTTACCGGGGTAAGAACGCTCCCTTGGAGCCGGCCAAAAACGTGCTCGGCAACGGCACTCCGGAGACCGCCATTTTGGGCACAAAGGTGACCCCTCGTATCGAGCCCTTCCGCATGGAGATCACCGACCAGTATTAGCACTCCAAGTCCGTGATTTGCTCGATTGACTGCCGTGGATGCACCCGGGTGAGCTGCTCACGTGAATTGCCGGGGTCTCTGGCTATGCCGGAGGCAATTGCGCCGTCAGCCCCAGCGCCGTGAGGCGCGCCTTGTCTCCCTGAAGGTCTTGGGGCGGCGAGTGCCAACCAAAGCGCCCCTTCTCTAACCGCTTGGCGCACACCCATAGACTCGTGCAGGCCAAGTGGAGGATTTGTTGTCTTGCGCTGGACTGCCCGGAGCGCCGGACAAAACCGCCGGCGCCTAGGATTCGCCGGTTACTTGTTGAACCCTTTGTGGTTCATAAATTCCCAAATGCGGCCCATCCAGGTGTAGCTACCTGTTCCCGGGGCGGCCTGCCTTTGGAAGCAGTGCCCGCGTCCAACCAGCGTGTGCAGATCGGACTGGATTCCTATCCGGCGGAGTTGCTCCCAGCATTTGACCGAATTCATCGCCGCCCATCCGTCGGTATCGCCATGGATGAAAAGCATCGGGCAGGTTGCAAGGTCGAACGAAAATTCGGGGGCGAGTCTCGCCTCGTCCTCGTTCCCGCCTTTGGCGTTTGGGGACTGCATACCGTCGGTGAGCGCGTATGCCGGATAGATCGCAACCGCCCACTGAACGTTGCAGGGGAGTTTGTCGAGATCGTCGATCGGCCCATAGGAACGGCTTTTCGAGCTGGTTGCTCCCATGAGCGTCAGGTGTCCGCCCGCCGAGGAACCCATGATGCCGATGCGCCCGGGATCGAGCCCTTTCGCAGCAGCCTCGCTGCGGACGATCCGGACGGCCCGCTGTAAATCCTGCCACGCCGTCGTGTGCTTGGCCAAATCGCCCTGCGGACGCGGCGTACGGTATTTGATCGTCACCACCGGCATGCCTTTTTCATTCAGGTAACGCCGGACCGGAGCGACTTCGAAGCCGTCCGGGTTGTTGCCCGAGTAACCACCGCCGGAATAGATGATTTGAATCGCCTTCGTCTTCAGTTCCTTCGGCATGTGCCACTCGAGATAGGGCTGGCACTGGTTTTTCTGCACATCCGGCATTTTGCCTTCCGGCCAGAGCGGCTCCTGATGGTATTCTCCGCGTGCCTCGTCTTTTGCATAACGGGCCATTAAGTCCTCTTCTACTCCCAGACGGCCGTCAAAATTCATCTGGCGAAAGAACTCGCCGACACGGTCAAGCCAGTGGTCATAAGCGGTGCCTTGCTCTCCCTTGGCGGGGTCACCCATAAACCCGTGGGGCCGATCCGCGAAGAGATGGATTTCTGCCGGGATTTTCATCCTGCGGAGCTGGCGGTAGATCTGTGTGGAGCCGTTCGGCGAATAGGCGTCCGTCCCACCGTGGAAAAGTGCCATCGGACATGTCTTCGCGTCGAACTTGAACACATCCGAGAGTTTGGCGTCGATCGCTGCGCCGTCGCGTGTGTTGGGGCCTGGTAGCCCGTCCGTGAGTGCATAGGCGGTGTAGATCGGCACTGCCCAGTTGACGTGGCAGGGAAGCTGGTCAAGTGCGTCGACGGCTTCGTAAGCAGGAGTCAGCGCGCTCGTCCCGAGCAGGACTGTCAGGTGCGACCCCGCCGAGAATCCGAACACACCAATCTTCTCC
Organism: Chthoniobacteraceae bacterium; assembly: GCA_044348365.1. Taxonomy (GTDB): domain Bacteria; phylum Verrucomicrobiota; class Verrucomicrobiia; order Chthoniobacterales; family Chthoniobacteraceae; genus Chth-196. The sequence continues at coordinate 1,604 of JBIKSY010000315.1, read as the reverse complement.
GGATTGAACCCGCGTTTCACCGCCTCGCTGCGCACGAGCCGGACGGCACGTTGACCGTCCTCCCAAGCGCTCTGATAGATCGGCAGCCCTTGGGGGCGCGGCGTCCGGTAGGTGAGGCTTACGCAAACAAAACCAAGTTCGGTGAACCTCTGCGCGACCCGGTCAATCCACACCCCGTCGCAGCAATTTTGATAGCCGCCGCCGGAAATGAGCAGCATACAACCGCCGTTTTTCTCCCCCGGGGCCTCATACCAGTCGAGATGGGGCATCGCATTCTCCGCCGCATTGAAACCCGGGGCCTTTACCTCCTGGGTGGTAGCCGCGATCTGTTGGGGTTGGTAGTCCGGGATCTTCCCCACAGGCCACAGCGCGACTCGGTCCCCAGCGCAGGCCATTCCGGTGAACAATAACCAAATAAATATAAATAAGTTTTTATTCATCAGCTGATTATTTGAGTCACCCGTGAATTACAGTTTTGCATCGGAGTCCCATCAAGACCAAAAGAGTAAGGGGTGTCTCACGCCAATCGTGTCGGGTGAGCAAAATGGGGGTGACCGTCGATGAGCGTTGTACGGTTTCGCGACTTTTTTGGATCAGGCGGTGGCGCGGGGCATTCAAAAGCCTTAGAAAACCACGACCCGCACGGATTCAAAATCTTTCGGGTTCCGTGTGATTAACCCCTGAAATCTTTGTGCAAATGCCGAGATAAACACATCGGCAATGGGCCTCTTTGACTCGCTGCCACGCCGTTTTTTCTCAATGTGAGAAAACCACAGCCGATGGGCATTCGTGGTATCTTGAAGTATCCACGGCGACGGCCACTCAACTCCAACCTCAGCGAGAAACTGTTCTTGGAGTTTAGTATTCCCCTCAAATGCGGGAGCCAGTTCCACATAGGTTACTGGAGATATTACCAGGCCATCAGAAAGATGGTTCGCCAAGCAGTCAGCGGAGGACTGTGCAAATTGGGGATCAGCGGAATAAATATCCAAAAGCACACAAGTATCTACAACCCAGGCCATGGCTATTCCTCGCCTTCACGTAAAGAGCTCATCCAATCGGCAGTAGTTCGCACCGGCAATCCATTCCGTTGTGCAAAGCCAATGGCCGCTGCCGGATTTGCGTTGATGGGCTGTTTGGTTTGGATCAGAAGCCGGCATTCCGTATCTGACACCTTTTCCCAGAGGACCGTTTGCCCCGCCGTGAGGTGCAATTCGTGACGCAGCGCGGAGGGAATAGAAATTTGCCCCCTCTCAGTTATCGTGGTTTTCACATGATGATTTTATCATGCAGGCTGGCTCGGAGCAAGAGAAGTATCCGGAGTCAAAAGGGGGAGGCTTTTCGTTGAATTCGTAAAATTCGTACTTTTCCGGAATCTCACACATCCGGCCCAAACATCAGGCAGGCCAGAAAGCCGCATGCAAACGCGTTCACCAGCATGTACAGCAGCACGAGTGCTTCGGTCATCGTGAGTCCTCCCTTTGCAGCCGGCCCGCTTCCAGAATCAGCAGGGCGTCGGCCGTCTTGGGCGGCGCAAATTCTTTTCTGTAAAAGTGGCTGGTGATTTTTCTGAAGTTGGCAGGGTGTGTGGCTTTCGGTTTTTT
>JBIKSY010000314.1:0-4343 GCA_044348365.1 Chthoniobacteraceae bacterium | reverse complement strand
GCACGCCGCAAAAAGACGGAGCGGTTGCAACTGGCAAAAGCAGCAGCGCAGCCTGCGAGCTAGGCTTCTCTGATGCCGCAGCTTAGTTCTGCGGCTTTCCAGTATTTCCTGCCGCAGGCCCGGCCGGGTTCCGTTCCAGCACCGCCAGAATAGAAACCGCCACCTGCGTGCCTAGGAAGTCGTATCCGGCGGCGTTAAAGTGCACGTCGTTAGGGTTCTGCAGCGTATCGAGTTTCGGTGAGATCTCGGAGAAGAGGTCGTCAATCGAATGGCCGCGTTTCTTCACGAGCATGGCAGCGGCCGCGTTCCTCTCCACAACAGAGGCCGCAGACTGTTTTTTGGCGGGGTCATCCGGGATGGGAGTGGTGCTGGCCCAGACGATTTTCGCCCCAGTCTTTTCCAGCCGCTCGAGCAATTCCTCCAACCGCTTTGTGTAGTCAACGAGCGGCGTGGCTCGGTCGTGGATCCCGAAATTAAAGTGGATCACATCCCACTTCTCCTGCCCCAGCCACACGTCGATTTTACGCAGCCCGTTCGCCGTAGGGCCGCAGTTTTCGGGCGCCCTGTGGACGTTTGCCTTGCCGTTCAGTTCCTTGCGGACGGCCTGCGTGTAGCCGCGAGACACTGAATCGCCAATCAAGAGCACCCTGGGCAGACCGGGCACGTCCCCGACAAAGTCCCACGCGTTTGACTTTCCCGAGGCCTTGTCACTCTTGTGAAGGGGCAGATAGAAGGCGCCCAGATTCTCTTGCAACACCCGCTCCCACGCCTGCTCGGGGGGGCTGAGTTTGGCGACGACCGCCTGGTAGCGTTCCTCGAGGCGCTGGTCTGCGGCCGCCTTTTTTTCTGCGGCCTCCTTTGCGTCGGAGGGCTCTCCCTTGGGCGGGTTGGCCGATTGCTGGGCGAAGACCGGGGCCGAAAGAAGGGCCAACAGGACAGGAAGCAGTGATTTCATAGGAGCGCTCTTTACACGAAATTGGAGTCAACAGGGGCGGTCCTTTAGTGGGCGATGCGGACCGGTGTCGATGGGGAGGAAAGGTGGGCGTAGCGATCGTTCCAGTCGGCAGGCAACCGCACAGGCCGGCCTGCGGGCATCTGGACGAGTGCGAGCATCTGCCGGGAGGAAACCATCAGGGCGTCGTCCGCGGCCCTTCGGATTGCAAACCCACACCAGAAACGGGTCCGGTCCAGAGACTCGAGCCAGCCGTCGATGTAAAGTTTATCCCCCAGCACTGCAGGCCGCTTGTAGTCGATCTCCGTACGGGCAACCACGGGAAAAAGCTGGGTGCGCGCCATCTCGGCGAGCCCCATGCCCAGTTGTTCGGCCAGCAGCGTGCGCGCTGTTTCGATGAAACGCAGATAGGAGATGTTGTGCACCACCGCGGCGCAGTCGGTGTCGAAGAACATCACCTGCACCTCCGTGCGGATCCGTGGGGTCAAAGGGTGCTCGGCTGGGCTCATGTTACTGGCGCTCGTACTCGCCCTTGCCCACCTTGTGAAAGACGGAAAAACCGGCGTTCTTGGCTTTGGATACAGAAAGGGGCTTGAGAAGATTGGGCGTGGAAAAGCTGCTGAGGAGCTTTTGCACCGGTTTGCGGCAGAGCGGACAGTTTTCAAGCGGCGGAGCGCTCAGGGGCCGGTTGAGCGTGAAGCCGCCTTTGCAGACACGGCAATCTCCCGAACAGGGCGCGTATTCGTAAATGGGCATGGCTGGGTGGCAGCAAAGGGCTACTCGGCCCCGTCTAGGTATTTCACCCAGTCTGGGGGTAGTTCGGCACGCTCGACGGAATCGGAAATCCGGCCCTCGGCTTCGGGGTCGAACACGGTGGTGGTGCCGTACACCATGACGGCGTCGCTGGAGCCCTCCACCTTGATCGCATGGGCCACTCCCGGAGGAATGAAGACGCCCGCATGGCCGCTGGCGCCGCTGTCGTCGCCCTCTAGGAAAAAGCGCATCACCCGGCGCTCCAAACCGGCGCGCTCATCAACCAGAAGCATCTCCACGTTACCCTCAATGAAGAACATGGCATCCCACTGTTCCTTGTCGTAGGGCCGCTCGGAGGACCGGGAGTCGGAGGACTGGTACAGGTGCCGAAACCAGTCAGAAGGGTCTACCCCCTCCGGAATATGAGGGGGGTGGATGTGAAAGCCCTTGCAGGTACCCGCGAACATCCGTGCCGTCGCCCATTGTTTGGGCCAGAAACCCAATCCCCCGGGCACCCCCTCGCCCTCGCGCATAAATTCGCCGAAAAAACCACGGTGTCTTTGGCGGTAGATCCTGCGGGGGATCAATTCCACCCCGGGGATCCAGACCGCCGACAGTGTCTGGCGACCGGCGGCCAACAACTCTGCAACGGTCGCACCCGAGGTCCGAAGCCGATCCGCGAGCGAGGCTGTTGCGTAATCGCGATGCGTCAGTGCGCCTAGCGCCGAGGCTCTTAATCCGTTCCAACGGTCCATGGTTTTCAAATTGGTTTCGCGCCGCTGCGCAACGCTTAGTTATCCTTGTTCCCTAGTCATTGCAACCCGCCTCGATTGCCGCGGCCAGCGCCCCCACCGCCTCCTCCAGTTCCGCATCACTCACGCAGTACGGGGGAATGAGCACCAGCGTGTCCAGGACTGGTCGGGTCAACAATCCGAACCCACGGGCGGCCATGCACACCCTCGCCCCCATCCGCAGGCCGGCCGCAAAGGGCATCCCCCCCGGTTGCCTCAACTCGATCCCCGCCACAAAACCGCACTGTCTGATCTCATAAACGAACGGGCTGGGCCTTAACCGCGTGTCCAGCAACCTGGCCAGGAGATGAATCTGCCCCTGCAAACGCTCCAAAACCCGCTCCTCCCTGAAAATGGCCAGGTTTTCGAGCGCGACGGCGCACCCCAGCGCGTGTCCGCAGTAGGAATGTCCGTAGTAAAAAGTCCGCTCCGGCCCGCCCAAAAACGCGTTGAACACCCGCCCTGTGGTCAGTGTTGCCGCTAGGGGCATGTACCCCCCGGTGAGCCCCTTGGCCACCGCCACAAAATCCGGCACCACCCCCTCCTGCTCGCAGGCAAACATCGTCCCCGTCCGCCCAAACCCCGTGAGCACCTCGTCCGCAATCAGGAACGTGCCGGTCCTGTCACACCAGGCGCGCACCTGCTCAAGCAACCCCCGGGGCCACACCCGGATTTGGTTGGCGCCCTGCACCAGCGGTTCGATCACCACCCCGGCGATGTCCTCCGAAGGAAGCTCATCCAAAGCCTCCACACTCTGGACGCGCAAGACCGGAAACTGCCAGTGAGCAAACCGGTCGGTAAACGCCGCCACCCCTCCTAGACTGGCTGCCCCCAGCGTGTCACCGTGGTAGGCTCCGTCAAAGGCCACAAAGGTGCGCCTCTGGGGCTGTCCCTCCAGTTGCCAAAACTGGACGGCCATTTTGAGGGCCACCTCGATTGCAGTGGAGCCGTTGTCGGAAAAAAACACCCGCTCCAGCGTGCCCGGCGGCCACAAGTCGCAAAGCGCCGCGGCGAGGTCCGCCGCCGGTGCGTGGGTCAACCCGAGGAAAGAGGAGTGGGCAAACCGCCCCAGTTGTCGCTGCAAGGCTGCATCCAGACGCGCATTCCGGTGGCCGTGCAAATTTGTCCAGATGGAGGAGTTTCCGTCCAGATACCAGCGGCCATGCTCATCCCGAAGCGAGGCCCCCCGGCCCTCGACAATCACCAGCGGGTCGACTGCGCACCACTCCTGCATCTGTGTAAAGGGATGCCACAGGAAACCACGGTCCAGCTCCCCGGGCGAAGCGCTCTGCGGATAGACCCCTCCTGTGGGCGGGGAAACAGGTTTGCTTGAAAACGGAGCAGGCATCTTGGCGGGCGGGCGGGCGATAAAAAAAGGGGTGCGAAAGTTTGTCAGCAAAGACAGTCGGCCCGTAGGCTAACATCTGCGATTCACAATGGACCGTACCTAGCTTAGACACTGCAGGGAATGAAGGCACGGCTCATTGATTTCATGGACCCTAACCGCCCCCTCGCCAAGGCCGCGATGGAACTGGACTGGACCACCGTGGTTGCACTCTTTCCCGAAGCCGGCAGGGACGGCCATGATGCCGCGCGGACCTGGGTTTTGGCTTCCATCCTCATTTTGGGGGAGATTTCTGGCCTCTCGGAAGGAGAGGTGCTGAGCCGCTGGCCCGAAAACCCCTACTGGCAGGCCTTCTCCGGCTTCGCTCAGTTTCAGTGGAAGGCCCCCGTCACGCAGGCCGACTGCCTGGCGTTCCGCCGTTACGTGGACGCCCCCCGAGCCGCGCGCCTCTCCACAATCGCCCAGTCCATTCTTCAGGCCAAACCCGTGGAGGCCAATTCGC
>JBIKSY010000088.1:0-14206 GCA_044348365.1 Chthoniobacteraceae bacterium | reverse complement strand
GGAAGACGTCAAGGCACTGGACCCCGCCAGCGAGGAAGGGAAGGTGGCCGAACAGATCCGCTCCCGGGTGGAAAAGATGCTGGCGAAATAGGGACGGTGCAGCGGTCTGCTTTGACAGAGTCAGGCAAGGGGGGTAGTCTACGCGACTCGTCTGGGATCCTTTGTTTTTTGGTGTCCACCTTGCCCGCGGTGCAGCCGCTCGTAAGGGGGGCGCGAACACTGGAACACAGGGTCGGCGCTGCGAAGGCTTCCGGCATAAAGCGTGGTGTAGGCAGGGGCTGTATGCCGCTTCAAAGTAAAATCCGCACGGTTCCGTTCAAAACTTCCGATTGCTTCCAGCACAACATCACAAACCTTTTACCCATCACTTATGACCAGCCATCTCGTCGAAGAAGCCCTCAAACACGTCCCCAACCAGCAGGTGCTGGTCAATATCATCAGCAAGCGTGTGCGGCAGCTCAACCAAGGGGAGCGTCCTCTGGTGGACGTGGGCTTGCGTGCCGGTCTGGCCGACACTGCACTTTTGGAACTTATCGGTGGGAAACTCGCTCTGGAGTATCCCGCGGACACCACGCATTTGGAAGAGTAGGCGCCTCTTCAGGCACCAGTTTTCAAGGATAGGAAAGGGGGAGGGCGCGGGAGGGCCGGTGTCCTTGGCTGCCGCCCTTTCTCCAGTTTTGCTGGCGGTTGCTCCTGTTCACTGGCCTCCGAGCTGGCGCTGCTGTTGAGGTACAAGGAGATATGAGTACGGAGATTTCGGTAAACAGGAAGGCGCTGAGGGACTTTCACATTCTGGAACGGCTCGAAGCAGGGCTGGAATTAAAGGGTACCGAGGTGAAGAGCATCCGGATGGGGCACGCCAATTTACAGGGGGCGTTCGCACGGGTAGAGGGGGGACAGGTGTTCCTGTATGATCTGGAGATCCGGCCCTATGAGAAGGCTAGCCACACCCAGCACGAGTCCAAAAGCCGGCGCCGTTTGCTGGTCCACCGACAGCAGATCGCCCGGCTTTTTGAGCAAACCCACATCAAGGGAAACGCGCTGGTTGCCCTCCGCCTTTATTGGAAGGGCCACCGGATCAAGGTGGAAATCGCTCTGGGTTCAGGCAAGGACAAGGCAGATCAGCGTCATTCCCTCAAGGAAAAGGCCGAAAAGCGCGAGGTTGACCGGGAGGTGTCTCGTTTTAACCGCTCGGGAACCCGGGGTGCTTGATTAGCATGGTGGGCGGCGCCACGTTTGCTGCGGGGAGGACGCCCAAGCTCCGGGTTGTCGCAACCACCGGAGCACCGTAGAGTCGGGAAATGGTGATTTCCCAGTCTCTACAAAACGTCGCTGCCGGGGTGTGGACCTGGCAGGCCTACGACGAGAATGTGCGCACCGATCTTTTCAGCACGGCCGTTGTGGCCGAGAGCGGTCTGGTGCTGGTGGATCCGATCCGGTTGTGTGAGGCGGGGATGGAGGAACTGGCGTTGCACAGACCAGTGGCGGCTATCGTACTCACGAACGAAAACCACACGCGTGCCGCCCTTTGGTTTCGCAGCCGTTTTGGAGCCCCAGTATTTGCCCACCCTGAGTCGGTTGGCGCCCTCACCGTGGCGGTGGACGGGATGCTGGGACGGGCGCGCCTTTTGGCCGGAAACCTGCGGGTTTTGGAGATCCCGGGGGCGGCTGCCGGAGAAATCGCGTTGCTGCACCCCGGGGGAAGCCTCCATTTTGGGGATGCGGTGGTGAATCTTGAATCGACGGGTCTGGCGCCCCTTCCTGAAAAGTACTGCTTGGACTCCGGTCTGTTGAGGGAATCGCTTTTGTCCTTGCCCTGGGAAGGCGTCGAGGTGGTTACCTTTGCCCACGGACCGGCGCTGAAACAAGGAGGGGGGCTGAGGGTTCGGTCGGTCCTCGGATAGGGGCACCGTGTTTCTTCCTCGGCTTTGGCATTGCCTCCACAGGTGCACTTTTTTCTTCATCCGTTTGTGGACAACTCCTGGAACAAGCTGGGACTGGCGCGTGCGGGATGGACGTGGCACGCTGTTTGAGGTGAGCTCAAAACTAAGTCTCCTCCCCGTTCGCGCTGTGGTTTCGGGCTGCTTCGGCCTTTGGGTGTCCGGTTTGCAGGCGTTGTTGGCGCAGGAATCGGTTCGCACGGGGGCTGATCCGTTGCCGGCAGCCGAGGTCGCCCGTTTGTTTGAGCAGGCTCAAATCGAGGTGTTTAAGAAGGCCGCTTCAGGAGTGGTTATTTTGGAGGCGGAGCTTTTGCCAGACGCCGAGGACGGGACGGAGGGCCCGGGGGGTGAGGCGCCAGGCAAGCGGGCTTCCCGCAGCGAGGGTTCGGGCTTTGTGGTTCGCTCCAACGGAGTCATCGTCACCAACCAGCATGTGATCGCTAAGGCGCAGCGGATCAGTGTCCGGTTCCGCGACGGCACGCGCCTTGACGCGCGCGTCTTGGGGATAGACGAGCGCACGGACCTGGCAGTGCTGCAGGTGGAGGCGGCTCGGTTGCCGACGCTGGAGTTTGCCGACAGCGATGCGGCCAGTGTCGGGCAGTTGGTTTACGCCATCGGAATCCCTTTTGGCCAGGAGTGGTCGTTTACTGCGGGCATGCTGAGCGGGAAGGGGCGCACCCGGTTGCTTGCCCCAACAAGCCTCCTGCCTCTGGTGGAGGACTATTTGCAGACGGATGCCTTGATCAATCCTGGGCACAGTGGCGGGCCACTTCTAGACCGCGAGGGACGGGTCCTGGGAATGAACACCCTTATTACGCGGACCGAACGAGGGCTGGCCTTTGCTGTGCCCTCAAACTTGTTGCAGCAGACCGTCACCCAGATTCTGGCGGCGGGAAAAGTGTCGCGACCCTGGCTCGGGATCCGAGTGGAAACTTTGGGGGAAACCCAGCTGTTGGGGGAGCGGTTGGCCGGGGCGGGCCGCGGCGCCGTCGTGCTCGCAGTGGAGGCGGAAGGCCCCGCCTTCCGGACCGATTTGAGACCGGCCGACGTGATTCAGTCGGTGGATGGAAAGCCCGTGGGCTCCGCGCTGGAGCTGCAACGGGAGCTGTCAGCGCGCAAGGCGGGAGAGCCTGTGCGCGTGGGGGTGTGGCGGATGGGCGCTCACAAAACAGTAAGCGTGCCGCTGGCCGAATTGCCGCCGGCTCCCCAGCTGGTATTGGAGGCAGGAAGGCCCCATCGCAATCCGGTCTCGAGCCAAGAGCGTTTCGGTTTGAAGCTGCGCGAACTCAAGGGGCACGGGGTACGTGTCGAGGCGGTCGAGGCAACGAGCGCTTCGGCACGCGCGGGATTGTTGCCCGAGGACGTTCTTACCGAAGTCGAGAACCGGCCGGTTCGGACGATTACGGACTGCCTCGGGGCGTTACGCTCGGGGCTCTCGCGTAGCACCGCCGGCGTGCTGGTTCAGCTGGAGCGGCAGGGTTTGCGCACCTTTGTGCTGTTGAGGAACGACTAGTGGGCGGTTACGCAGTGAAGGCCGGGTGTCTCAAAAAACGGTTATTCTCCGGGAGTCATTCTCGTTTGCGCGCTGCTCCGGTTCGTCGGTCTGGACGTGGACGAGCGTCCGCCGCTCGTGGTCCGTTCATTAGCATTGATGCTGCTGCGACTGTTGTTTGTAATGTTAGGCTGTTTGTTCGGAGGCCTGACCAGGTGTTCTGTTCTTTAATCACATGCGCATCGTTTTAAAATTTGGCTCAGGTATATTGGCTTCGGTAAAAGGGACCACTCTGGACGGCCGCCAGTTTGCGCGTCTAAGCCGCGAGGTTGCCGCGCTGGTGGCCCACGGGCACCAGTGCGTGGTGGTTTCCAGCGGCGCTGTTGCGGCCGGACTGGGTGCGCTGGGACTCAGGGAACGTCCGGAGGATCTGGCCTTGCGTCAGGCGTGTGCGGCGGTTGGCCAGTCCAAGCTCATGCAGCTTTACGCTGAAAACTTTGCCGGTCATGGACTTCAGGTTGCCCAGTTGCTCCTGACCCACGGTGACATCGACAGCCGCTCCCGGTCTCAGAATGTTCGCAACACCCTCAGCCGTTTGCTTGCCTCCGGAAAGGTGGTCCCCGTCATCAACGAGAACGATTCGGTGGCCACTGAGGAGCTCAAGTTCGGGGACAACGACCGGCTTTCAGCGGAGGTGGCGATTCTTGCGGACGCGGATTTGCTGGTGTTGCTCACCAGTGTGGAGGGGCTTCTGGACGGGCAGGGACTGCGGATCAGTGAGGTGGAGGATGTGTCGGCTGTCAGCAGTCTTGCCCGGGAGGAGAAGGGGAGACTGTCGGTGGGTGGCATGGTTTCAAAACTCCAGGCGGTCCGGCTCGCCGTCGATGCAGGAATTCTCACCGTCATTGCGAGCGGTCGCAAAGCTGGGCAGATTGCCGGGGTACTTGCGGGCCGTGACATTGGAACCCGCTTTTTGCCGGGGGCAGGAGGGGGACTGGAGGAGCTATGAGTGACTTGAAAGAAATGATTTTGGAGTACGGGCGGCGTGCCAGGGTGGCGGCGCGCCGGCTGGCAAGGACGAGCACGGCGCAACGCAACTCCGGAGTCTGCGCGATGGCGGAGGCTCTTGTGGGGGCCGAGGCCGAGATTCTTGGCGCGAATCAGGCCGATGTGGAGCAGGCCGCGGCACGGGGGCTTTCGGGGGCGATGCTTGAACGGTTGACGCTTTCGGGGGCGCGGATCAAGGCCATGGCGGACGGGGTGCGCGAGGTGGCTGCCCTGCCGGATCCGGTGGGGGAGTTGATCCGTCGCTGGACGCGTCCAAACGGTCTGGAAATCAGTAAGGTGCGTGTGCCCATCGGCGTGGTGGGGATCATTTTTGAATCCCGGCCCAACGTGACGAGCGACGCGGCGGTACTCTGCACCAAGACTGCAAATGCGACCATTTTGAGGGGGGGCTCGGAGTCGATCCGCTCCAATCTGGCCATCGCGGAAGCACTTTCCCAGGGGTTGGCGCGCACGGGACTGCCTGCGGACGCCATCCAGCTCGTTTCGGTGACTGATCGCGAGGCGGTCCGGCACCTTTGTGAGATGGACAGGTATCTTGATGTCATTGTGCCGCGGGGGGGCAAGAGCCTCATCGAGGCGGTGGTGAGCCATGCACGGATGCCTGTGATCAAGCACTACGACGGAATTTGCATTCTGTATGTGGACGCTTCCGCAAAGGAGGACATGGCGAGGGATATCGTGCTCAATGCCAAGTGCCAGCGTCCGGGCGTGTGCAACGCTGTGGAAACGGTGCTTGTCCACCGCTCGGCGCTGGCCTCTTTTTTCTCGGTGACGGCCCGCGCACTGGCTGCCAAGGGCGTGGAGTTGCGGTGCGATCCGGAGGCGTTGGAGGCGGCGGGCCGTGTGCCGGAACTCGAGGGCAGGACGGTGGCGGCAAGCGCCTCGGACTTTCAGACGGAGTTTCTTGATCTGGTGCTCGCTGTCAAGGTGGTGGGCGGTCTGGAGGAGGCGATCCTTCACATCGAAGAGAATGGCTCCCATCACAGTGACGGGATCATCACGGAGGATGCCGTGGTGGCCGAGCGTTTCTTGCAAGAAGTCGACTCCGCAACCGTGTATTGGAACGCTTCGACCCGGTTTACGGATGGTGGTGAGTTTGGTTTTGGAGCTGAAATTGGTATCTCAACTGACAAATTACACGCCAGAGGACCGATGGCGCTGGAGGAGTTGACAACTTATAAGTATCAGTTACGTGGTTCTGGCCAAATCAGGAACTAGAGAAGACCGCATGAAAACAGCCCTCAACATCATAAATAAAGCCGCACAGAGGCGTTCGGTGGCGCTTCCTGCTCTGTTGGCTGCCAGTTTCTTCCAAGTAAGTTGCGTGACAAAGCAGCCTGTTTTGGATCCCGCCCTCGAAGCTGCGCGGGTGCAACTCTTGGAGGGCGCAATCACGCGCGATCAGTCGGTGATCCAGCCGATCTTGGCTCCTGATTTCGCTTGGCGCGAGGACATCCCCCCGGTGGATGAGGAGCCCTACGACTTTTGGAACCGCTACAAATTGTGGGGAAATTTGCAGGAAGCCTTGAAAGAACGGCCAACTCGCCGGGATGCGGTGTGGGTTGCGCCGCGCAGCGCGCTGCGGGAGTCGTACAAGGGGGGGCGGGTTGCCTGGCGTAAGGTGGGGGCGGAATGGCGGCTCGCCTATTTTTATCCGGGCACGACCCTGGCGCAGTAGTTTGCGTGCGTTTGGAGTGGGGCTACTTGGAGTCCATTTTCCAGACGCCCTTCCAGTCAGAGGGGGGATTAGCTTCGAGGAGGGCACAACGCTCGGCCATGACCCTGCTGGGGCCGTCTGAGAAGGAGGAGACGAGGCTTTCAAACTGGGTCTGGGCTTCTGCAAAGCAACCCGAGGCATACAGCACGTAGGCCTTTTGGTAGGCGCCGCATAGACGGGGAAACTCATGCGGTGTGCAGGGATTCTCGCACTCAAGGAGCTCGCTTGGGTCGGTCTTACCCTTGACGATGACTCGGTCGAGGAGTCTGTGGACTCCCGGGGCGGAGAGTTGTTTGAAAAACTCGCGGGAGACCAGCAAGCGCACCCCGTAGTACTTGGTGAGGCCTTCGATCCGGGAGGCTGCGTTGACGGAATCTCCAACCAGACCGTAGTCCAAGCGCAGGGAGGAGCCCTTGTTGCCCACCAGAACGCGCCCGCTGTGCAGGGCCACGCCGTAGCCAAAAATCTCACTCACATTTTCTGCGAAACTCAGCCGCAGCGTTTCCATGGCTGTGATCAGTGCAAGGGCGGCCCGGAATGATCTGTCTGCGGCATCCGGTTGTGGCTGGGGCGCCCCCCAGTAGCTCAAAAACTGGTCGCCAAGAAAGTGTTCCAGGTTGCCCTGCTCCTGCATGATGGCGTTTGTCTGGACCTCGAAGACCTGGTTGAGGAGGTTGAACATGCCTTGGGGGCCGAGGATCTCAGCCAGAGGCGTGGAGTTGCGCAAGTCGGTGAGTAGCAGGGTGACGTCGGCGTGTTTGGGCTGCATGGAACCCGGGTCGGCGAGCACGGCTTGGAGGACGGTTGGGGAGAAATACAGCCCCATGGTGTGGCGCAGTTTGACACGGTCGATGCGCTCCTGAAAGAAATCGTAGAAGAGGATGAGAATTCCGCTAACCAGAAAGGAGAGGATGGGGGCCGCGACTGGAATGACCCAGCCGGCGCGGTCATAAAACCACTGGGCGAGCACCCAGTAGCTGACCACGCTCAAGACCAGAGTGCCGAGCCTTTCCAAGGGCTGGAAGTTGTGGAAGGAAAGTGCACCCGCAAGCAGGCCCGTTAGGGTGATTATGGTGAGCATCGCCCACTTTGGAACTTCCCGCAGAAACTGGCGCTGCAGCGCGGCTGCCATGATGTTTAGGTGGAGTTCGGGGCCGTTCATTTTTCGCTCCGCGAAGGGCGTGTCGTGTTCGTCGTGAAAAATGCTGGCTGTGGGGCCAACAAGAACGATTTTGTCCCGAAAAAAGGAGCCGCCCCCGTAGTTGGACTCCCAAAGTCTTGGGCTCAGTACATCGCCAATGGCGTGTATGGGGTAGGCGGTTCCCGGGGGGGCGCCGAAGCGAAAGCGGACTGGCTGAAAGCCCTCAGGAACGGCGTCGGCACGCCCAAATTTTCTGAGGGAACGTGCTGTAATGGACTCAAGGATGGCCCCCTCATCGACGACAAAACTGGCCTGAGCTGCGGTTTGCCGGAACTGGATACGGCGCACTACCCCGTCACTGTCGAGGGGGACGTGGACGTAGCCGAGGCGCTCGTCGCCTACGATGGATTCGACCTCGGGGGTTTGGAGTAGTTCTGGGTTGGGGGTGATGAGTTGGAGAAAGTCGCCCCGGTCGGTCGACTGTTGGCTGAGGGTGTAGCCGATGACCACCTGGTCTTTGTAGGTGGCCAGGGCTTTCTGGAGACGGTCATCCCCTACGGTGGGGGCGCCAAAAATCATGTCAAAAGCCACCACCCTTGCCCCCGCCTCGGCGAGTTTTTCAATCAACGCCGCCCACACTTCACGGGACCAGGGAAAGCTTTTCTGTAGTTCGCGCAGAATCGGTGCGGCCTGCAGGGTCTCCTCGCTGAAATCGGACACTGCGTACTGGGGGCGGTCCACGCCGATGAGCACCAGGTTTGGATCCACCTCTGTCTTTCGTCCCACGCGTGCGCGCACGTCTTCGGTGTAGGTCTCCACCTGCTCCAGCGGCAGGAACGTCACTCCTTTGAAAATTCCCGAAAACAAGAGCGCAAGGACAGAACTGGCCAGACAGATGAAGACGAAGACGTGGCGGCGGTCTGATTCTTTCTCCATGACAATATAAAGGGGGAGGGAAGCGGGTCTGTCTAAAGGAGGGTGGTACTAAAAAGCAAAGCGCACCGAGGAGCCCAAACCTGTGTCCAACTTCCGGTAATCGTAGTCGCGGATTTTTGTGCCGCTTGAGTCACGCGATTCGAAGTTGGCAAATAGGCGAAGGGAGGCGTTCTGACAGAGTGTGTAGGACAGGCTGACTCCAACGGCTTGGATGATATCGTGCCGGTTCTCCATGCGGGTGAATTGAATGAATTGGGCCCGGTAATAGGACTGAAACAGGATGCGAGGCAGAAGTTGGGCCGTATAGGAAATGGTCGCGGCTTCGTCGACTCGGTCGTAGGCATCCGAGGGGGCTAGATCCACCCGGGAAAAGTGGGCGGCCGCGGAAAGGGTCGCTGAAAGCGCAGACTTTGGGGTCAGGGCAAAGCTGCGGCCAAGCGATAGGTTTGGGGCGAACTCGGCGTAAAACTCGTCATACGACCCGGCCGAAGCGTTCATCAGGCGGTTGTGTTCGAGGCCGACGGTGGCCAGCCATTTCTCATTGTAGAGAAAACTGCCCTGAAGGAACAGGGAGCTGATGTCGAAGTCTATATCGTTGATGGTGGACTCGCTGCCACCGGTGGCGATGCCATAGTTGAATTTTTGGTGCCGGTAGCCCGCCTTTGCGGAAAGGTCCCCAGCTTCCAGTTTCCAGACGGGCGGGGTGAGAGCCAGTTGGAGCATGGAGGTCATGAGTGAGGAATCCACAGCGCCGGCCTCGTCAAGATAGACGTTGGAGGTCGAACCGAACTGGATGTCACCCAGGCCTTCCAGCCAGTTGTGGCTGGGCTTTTGACGGATGAGGTGCTGGGGGCCGATGTCCCGTTCCTCCTCCTCATAGAGGGCGGCGATTTCTTCGGAAGCTGGGGTCTCCAGACGAGTCTGCAGACCGGTGCGTCCGACGCGCTGGGTGGCGGACTCGAGCCGCGGCTCGGCCTGTGCACCCTGGCAGAGGATTCCCAGGGTGAGGGTAAAGAGCCAGCGGGAGCGGGCGGAAGGAAGGGGCATGACAAAAGCTTTCTTCAGCGGAGTCCGTTTGCCTTGAGCGTAATACTTGGAGGAAGCGTGGTGGTCGTGGCGGTCGGGGAGATCGGCACCCCGCCGTATTTGACCCCGCTGATGAAGTTGACCTTCAAGTTTTGGACGGGTCTGTTGGTGTTCGGGTTGGCGGCAAGGGTGCCGTCGCTGGAGGAGAGGGAGACGGTGGAGCCGGCTTTAAAGTCGATGTCTTTTAGGACCAGCGTCCGCGCTTCCAGAGAGATGGTTTGGGCGTTGAGCTTTGTGGCATTACCCGGCCCGGTAAGGGCGGCAAGTGCCTGGGAGTTGATCGTGAGGTCCTTAAGGGCGGTAATCTTTAAAGAGGAGGCCGGCAACCCGGCGGTCATTTCGCGAATCTTTGTGTTTTCGATGGAAACATCGGTGCGGGATTCGATGGAAATGTCTCCCCTAGCGAGAATGCTTGTGTCGAAGCTTGTGATCTTGCTCGCCTGTAGGGTGATATCGCCGTAGCGATTGATCAGGTTTGACTCCGTGAGGCTGATTTCCACGGGGACGGCGAGGGCCGGGGTGCCGAGCATGAACAGGTTGGATGTCGCCTGAAGGCTGGAACGGGTCACCGCGATGGAGTCTTTCGCAGCGATCCAAAGGAGGCTCTCCGTGGGGGGGAGTACCGGTGCATCCAGCGTGTCGGGCTTGATTGCTGTCAGGATGGATTGCAGGGCTCGGCCTTCGGTGACGAGCAGGGCGCCGTTGGCTGCAAGAATCTTCACCTGCCAGGGGGAGCTTGGAAAAAGGTAATCCGAGAGGCTTCCCCCCGGGAAGGGGGTGGTTCCGGCGACCGTGAGGTTTTTGGCCAGGAGCAGCTGGAAGGTTTTGTTGGCGTATCTGGAACTGAGTGTGTCCAGCGCGGTTTGGCCCACAACCAGCGACAGAGCCATTTCCGTCGGCGCTTTAGTGAATGTAAACAGGCTCGAGGCGGGTTCTCGTCCCAGCTCCTGAACGAGTACATCTTGTTTCAGGGCGGCGCCGATCAAATCCGCCGCGGCGTCCAGCGTTCCCTTTGGAACCCGATTTTTCCTTTGGGGGGCGATATCTCCGTGCACGGCCCGTTCCTTTTGCGGAGGAGGTTGCTCGCCGCCTTCGACCAACTTGTCGCCGCGCACCCTGAACCTTGTGGGTTCCGCCCGGCCCTTTTCAATCATACGCTCCTGCCGGTCGACGGAGGACAGGACCTTTTTCTCCGACGCCACTGGAGTTTGGAATCCTTTGAGCAGGGCGGAGCCGGCGACCTGTTCTCTGAGGCGGAAGGTCAGGACCGGACCGAAGTCGGGACGGCCCGGTTCCACCAACGTGAGTTGGCCGGCGGTCACATTGACCGAAGCGCCGTTTGTGAGGGTGGCCTTTGCCTTGCCCTCAAGTACCAGCAGCTTGAACCCGCCCCCAGCGGTGGCCGTCACGATCAGGGTGGTCCCCATCACCGCCGCCTGGGCCCCGTTGGTCCGGATGAGTCCCCCTCCTTTTCCCGTGGGCGAGTGGAATAGAACGCTCCCCTTTTGGAGGTTTATCTCCCGCCTTTCGGCGCTGAAGGAAAATACGGTGCTCGCGCCCACACGGGTGACTGTACCGTCCGGTGCGAGCAATTCCGCCCTAGAGTTTGGACCTGTAGCGACACGGTCGGGAACCGTCAAAACCGAGTTGACCGTGGCCGGCTTGGCTTTCTGGGAACGCGCCTCAAGGACCGTCACGTTTTCGACCACTTCCGTGAATTTGAGCTTCGTAAAGTTTTCGGGGCTGGCGGCGGCTGCGGTTTTGGAAACAACTCCGAGGAGCAGGGCGGCTCCCAGCCCGAAACACTGTTTTCCCAGAGCACAGGAGGCAGGGTAAGGTTGGCTGGCGGAGCGTGTATGCATGTGGGAAAGCAGGATGTGGATGGGCCAACGGGACGGGACCGCGCCTCTGTGTCCGAAAACAACTCCTGGTCCAAGGGCGGCCCCGCGGGGAGGGACCTTCTTACGGCGTCTTTGGATGGAGGCGCAGCCCTCAGTTGGTTTGGTTTCCCGAGAGAACCAGTTGGAGCAGTTCGTCGCCAGTGTAGCGGCCCGCGGCGTCGTGTGGGCAGGAGGAAACGCAGCGGGGCTCCGGTTCGTCCTTGGTGCCTTCCGCGTCGCAAAGATCGCAGGCGGCTGCCTTCGGCTGTGCGAGATGCAAGGTTTGTCCGGAGGGTCCGGAGTGAAGCGCCTGCGCGTGGGCATTCTCGTTGGGGACCATGAAGATACTGCCGTAGGGGCAGTTGTTGGCACAGAGCCCGCAACCGATGCAGTGGTCCTCGATGACGATCTGGAGATGTTTGCCCCGGTGGATGGAGTCGACCGGACAGCCCACCATGCAGTGGGCGTCGACGCAGGAGCGGCAGGAGGTGGCCACCATGAAGTTGCCCAGGCGCATGCCGTCGCGCAGAAGTCGGGTGACGGGCACGCCGTGGGAATGTTTGCCGTGCTGATCGACACAGCCCTTTGTGCATTCGTCACACCGGATGCACAGGTCCATGTTGAGGGCCAGAATACTGCTTCCCTCGTAGAGGCCCTGGTCCACGTAGCGGGAGAGAATCGGGTTGGTCTGGCGGTCGCCCTGAAGGAGTGCGAGCGAACTCTCAATCAGGCGGCGGCGCAGCGTGGGGAACTCGCGCAGCATGGGCAGGAAGTCCTCCCGGCTGAGGCGGGCCACCTCCAACTGGCCGAGGGCCGAGCAGCTGGCGGTGCGGATGCCGGCTGGGATTTCCTGGGCCAGGTCGGTTCCTTTTTGGTTGAGCACCGCGACGAGTGCGCCCTCGACCTCGTCGATGCTCTTGAAGGCATCACCCGGCGTCAGCGCCAGCATCCCGATCTCTCCAATCAGGCCGCCAGGGCCGCGCGAGACCACCCTGGATTCCTCGTCGTAGCGCCTGATCCCGATGCGGGTGTAGCCCAGGCGCACGATGTAGAGGCAGTTGGCCGGGTCTCCTTGCTTAAACAAAATCTGGCCAGGGTTGACCCGCAAAAAGGTGATGCGATGGCGCATGTAGTCGACGATTCGGGCGTATTCCTCCTTGGGAATCCCTTGGAAGATTTTGGCGGACTGAAGCACGAGATTCAGCGAGCGCTCGCGGTAGGCGGTCTCGAATTTCTGGCGCTGGCTGGGCAGGCGCATGAGCCGGTCCAGCACGTTGCGTCGGATCTCCCAGACTTCTCCGTCTTCGAGCACCTTGAGGTCAGCAGTGCGGGGCAGTCCGCTTAAGCAGGACATTTCGCCGACGATGACGTCCTCGGGGGTGACCTCTACCTCAAAAACGACCTCCTTTTTCGACTGGCCCATCCACGCGCTAAAGGTGCCCTTGGAAGTGGCGGCGGTCGGCTTGTAGACGGTGGTCTGGTAGCGGCCCGACTTAACGATGAAGGCCGTGTTGCCCGGTTCGCCCTGGCGCATGAGCATGGTCCCGGCGCGCACCGTGCGGCGCAGCACCAACCCTTCCTGCCAGAGGAGAAACTTGGGCGGGATGCCCGCAAATAGGGGATCCTTCAGCAGCACGTCGGCGGCGATCTTCTCGACGGTACCCTGTTTGGCGGCGGGTTTGACGGAGGAGACAGGGTTGAAGGTGATGGCGCTGGTGGGGCAGGAAACCATGCATTCCCCGCATTGGACGCAGTCGCTCTCGCCCATGGGTTGGTCGAGATCGAAGCCGATGGAGGCCTGCGCACCCTTGCCGGTGCGGCCGATGATGTTGTTGCCCTTTACCTCGTTGCAGGCGCGCACGCACCGGTCGCACAGAACGCAGGCGCTGTGGTCAGTGACGAACACGGGGGAGGTCTTGTCGATGCGCTGTCGGTGGGCGATGGCCGCCGGTTGGGTGGGCGCGAAGGCTTCCAGCTTCATGCGGGCGGGATCTGCGCCGCAGCGTGCCGCCAGTTGACCCAGTTCGTTGAAGGGGGCGAGTTCCTTTTCGAGTTCGGCCCGTGGCGCCGCCTTGAGGTGGTCGGCGGAAAGCAGTTCGGTGAGGGTGCGCACCGACTTGCGGACGCGCTCCCCGTCGGGGCCAGCGTCCTGCATCGTGAAGACCTCCATGCCCTCTTTGACCTGATGCTGACAGGCGGGCAGCAGCTTGCGTTCGGCGGCGCGCTTGCCGCGTTTCTGGCCGTAAATCTGCACGACGCAAAGCCTGCACACCGCCACGGGCTTCATGTGCGACTGGTGGCAGAGGACGGGGATCGGGATCTTGGCCTCGTCGCCGGGTTGGTGGACGTAGAGCTTGGTGGCCGCGTCGAAGATGGTGGTGTAACGGGGCGTGGTTCTGCCCTCCAGATTCAGGAGGATGTTGCCGTTTGCGTCCTGCATCGGCTCCGCCATGGGCACGGTCACGCTCTGGCCGTCGATCTGGAGGGTGATGTTGCGGGTGTAGTCCCGCTCCACGGGCGCGTCCAGACGTACCAGTTGGCCGTTGATGTCACGGCTGAAGAGGCCCTCGTCTTCGTCTTCGCGGACAAGTTCAGTAGGTGAGTCGGTATGGGGTAGCATGTGGAAGTCCTCCTGAAAGTGGGCTGCTTACTTCGCCTTGGGCGCGGCGAGATGCTTGGCGACGTCCGCCGGGAAGTAGTTCACAAGGGTCCGTAGCGGCGCGGGCACGGAACGCCCAAGGCCGCAGATCGAGGAAAGTTCCACGGCCGAGAGGATCTCCTTCATCATCGGGAGCAGTTCCTCGTTCCAGGTGGTCGAGTCGATCTTTCCCGAAAGCAGGCTGCCTGCCAGCGATTCCATCTTCTGCGACCCCAGGCGGCAGGGGACGCACTTTCCGCAGGACTCGTTCCGGAAGAACTCGAGCGAATAGAACGCCTGTTCAGCCA
>JBIKSY010000313.1:0-4344 GCA_044348365.1 Chthoniobacteraceae bacterium | reverse complement strand
GCGCACAGAAGCGAACTCGTGGGTGAGGTAGTCGAAGGCCTTTTCCATGGCCGACTCTGTTTCGAGGATGATTTCGTCTGGGTCCATAAGTGCGAGAGAAAGAGTGAAAGTCAGCGGGCCTGTCCGGCCTAGTCGGAGGTGACCAGAGTGCCGATGCGGTGGCCCAGGATCGCGTTGCGGATATTATTGGGCGTCATGAGGTCGAATACAAGAATCGGGACCCTGTTGTCCATGCACAGCGTGAAGGCGGTGGAGTCCATCACCTCGAGGCGTTGCGCGAGGGCCTGGCTGTAGCTGATACGCTCGTACTTTGTGGCGGTCGGGTCCTTTTTGGGGTCCGCGGTATAGATGCCGTCGACCTTGGTGGCCTTGAGGATGGCTTCGGCACCGATCTCGCTGGCCCGGAGGGCTGCGGCGGTGTCTGTGGAAAAGAAAGGATTGCCGGTGCCGGCCACAAAAATTACGACCCGGCCCACCTCCATGTGGCGCATGGCACGGCGTCGGATGAAGGGCTCCGCTACGCTTTGGATGGGGATGGCGGTTTGGACCCGGGTGGGGACGCCGATGGCCTCCAGCGAGGATTGAAGAGCCATCCCGTTAATGACGGTGGCCAGCATCCCCATGTAGTCCGCGGTGGTGCGCTCCATGCCGCGGTGGCTGGCCGAAAGGCCGCGCCAGATGTTGCCGCCGCCGATGACGATGGCTATCTCCACGCCCAGGGTGTGGACATCCTTAATCTGTTGTGCCACTTGTGCAACGATGTGAGGAGAGATGGACTCCATGCTGCCGGCCTCCTTCAGGGCTTCGCCGCTGATCTTGAGGACGACCCGCTTGTAGTGCGGGGTGCTAGGGGAATTGGGTGACTCTGGCATGGGACCGGATTCTGCACTGAGAGGACGCCTTGTGGCAAAGGGCAAAGCGCGGCCCGCTTGCACCCGGCCTCCAAATCCAGTTTAACTGGTGCGCTATGGCAGCAAACCGACTCCAACAAATTCTCGCGGTCAAGGAGCAGGAAGTCGCCCGTGTGCTGCCGCGCGCGGCGCACCTGCGGGCCGCGGCTCTCGAACGCAATGATTTCCGCTCCTTTGCCGGCGCGCTGGACCTGGGGCCCGAGGCGCTTGGGCTGATCGCCGAGGTGAAAAAGGCCAGTCCCTCTGCGGGGGTCATTGCGGAGGCGTTCGATCCGGTGGCGATCGCGCGGGCCTATGAGTCGGCCGGAGCCCACGCGCTTTCGGTGCTGACGGACCGGGACTTTTTTCAGGGCCAGCTTGCCTACCTGAGCCGGATCCGCGCCGAGGTGCAGTTGCCCGTGTTGCGCAAGGATTTCATCATCCACGAGGTGCAGCTTGCCGAAGCTGCGGTGGCCGGAGCGGACGCGGTGCTGCTCATTGTGGCCGCGCTGGAGCAGGAGCGGTTGGAGGCGCTTTATGAGGAGGCACTGCGGCTCCAGCTCGAGGTGCTCGTGGAAGTGCACGACGCAGAAGAGCTCGACCGGGCCTTGGATCTGGGCGCCGTTCTGATCGGGATCAACAACAGGAACCTGACCACCTTTGAGGTGGATCTTGGCACCACGGAGCGTCTCAGCGAAGAGGTGCCCGAAGGCGTGATCCTCGTGTGTGAGAGCGGGATAAAAACCCAAGCGGACTGCCAGCGCGCCTTCGACTCGGGCTGCAACGCGATTTTGGTCGGTGAAACCCTCATGCGCGCGGAGGATGTCCACGCCTGTATTGGCGACTTGCTCGCGGTGCGGTAAAGCGGCTGGCGAAGGCCGAGAATTTAGGGTTTTGGTCCGATCCCGAGGCACTCGCGCTGCCAGGGAAGCAGCGATTCGAGGGCCTGCGGCTCCTTGCGTGAGAGTTGCTCCAGGGTTCCTTTGGGCGCGATGAGCGTCGGATCCAGCTCTAGGCGCTCTGCGGCTGCATCGCGCTGGTTGCGGAGTTCCTTGAAACGCGACTCCTGTTCCTGGGTGGTGCGCAGGCGGGGTTTGCGGATCGGAGTGGGCCACTCCTGTTCGGGAAGCTGGAGGGCTGCCTCCGCGGTCTCGAGGAGGCGGTTCCAGCGGCTGCCGCGCAGGTGGCGGGGATCCACCTGCTGGCCCCTGTCAAAGCGGTTGCAGACGTCCAACAGGAGGTCGTTGCCAAGGATGTGGAAGGCGGGCTTGTCGACCGACTGGGCTTCCTGATCGCGCCAGGACCACAGTGCACGCAGGACGGCGGTGCCGCGGGGACTCAGGTCGGCGTAGCCGGAGATGCGCCAGAGCGTGTCGGGATCGCGCTCGCGGGTGAAGGAGGAGGAGCGGATCTGTTTTTCGCACATCTGCTCGAACCACTCCCAGCGGCCCAGTTCGTGGAGGCGTTCCTCCTGAATCTGGGCGAGGGTCAGCAGGTTGACCGTGTCGTTGACCGCGTACTCGAGCATCTCGGGGGGGAGGGGACGCCGCGCCCAGTTGGCCTTCTGGGAGGCCTTGGCAAGGGTCACCCCGAAGTGCTGGTGCAGCAGCGAGGCCAGCCCGAACTCGGTGGCCCCGCAAAGGCGGGCCCCGATCATTGTGTCAAACAGGACGGTTGGCCCCGTGTATCCGCCCCGCCGAAGTAACCGTAGGTCATAGTCCGCGCTGTGGATGATCACGGTCTTGCCCTCGAGCGCCTTGAAAAGGGGATCTAGCGAAATGTCTGCGAGCGGGTCGATCAGCAGGTTTGTGCCCGGGATGCTGATCTGCAGTAGGCAGAGCTTGTCAAAGTAGCAGTGCAAACTGTCGGCCTCCGTGTCCAGGGCGATTCGGGGATGCTCGGCAAATGCCGCCACCGCGTCCTCGAGTTCCGGGGTGCTTGAGATCATGCGGAAGGGGGTGAGTGTTGCGGAGCGTTTCGGAGTGGCGCGCGGTGGGGACGGGCGGGAGGAACGCGGCCGGTCCTCGGGCGCTATCTCTGCGCGTGCCTCAGACCGGGTGGGGCGGTGTCTGGAACCACGGCGTTTCGGGTTGGAAGCCCGTTCCGGAACGGGCTCGGGTTCTTCCTGTTGTCCAAGCAGGCGGCCAAAAAAAGAGGAGAGCCAGCCCTTTTTGGCGGGCGTTGGCGGGGTGGGGGCTTCGTTCATGCGCGGATGCCGCGCAGCAGGAGTTCGGCATTTGAGCCGAAATTGCGCAGGTTCTGATTCAGTATTTCGGTGGCCTCTTGGGCGGGAAGCGCTGCCAACTGGCGGCGCAGCAGGCTGAGCCGCTCAAATTCTTTGGGATGGTAAAGCAGCTCGTCGCGACGCGTGCCCGACTGGGGGATGTTGATCGCCGGAAAAATGCGTTTCTCCGAGAGCGCCCGGTCCAGGCGCAGTTCCATGTTCCCGGTGCCCTTGAACTCTTCGAAAATAAGGTCGTCCATGCGGCTTTGGGTTTCCACCAGGGCCGTGGCGAGGATCGTCAGACTGCCACCCTCCTCGGTGTTGCGGGCCGCGCCGAAGAACTTCTTGGGTTTGACCAGTGCCTTGGAGTCCACACCGCCGGACATGATCCGGCCCTTGCCCGGCTGGAGGTTGTTGTAACCGCGTGCGAGGCGGGTGATTGAGTCCAGTAGAATGACCACGTGCCTGCCGAGTTCGACCAACCGTTTGGCGCGCTCCAGCACCATGTCAGCCACCTGGGTGTGGCGAAGGGCGGGTTCGTCAAAGGTGGAGGAGTAGATCTCGCAGTTGAGGGCTCGCTTAAAATCGGTTACCTCTTCGGGCCGCTCGTCCACCAGCAGGAGGATAAGCGCGGTTTCGGGCGAGGTGGCCTGGATTGCGTGGGCGATCTCTTTGAGCAGGATTGTCTTGCCCGTGCGAGGTGGGGCCACCACCAGCCCGCGCTGCCCGCGTCCCAGGGGCGCGATCAGGTCCACCGCGCGCGGTGTGATCGAGCGGGTGCCGGGGTGCTCTAGCACGATGCGCGCCACCGGGTGCATGGCAGTCAGGCGCTCAAAATCCTTGGGTTCCCGCCAGTCCGCGAGCGGAATTCCCTCCACCTGAAACACTTCGTCCACAGAGAGAAAACGGTCCCTGTCCCTGGGCGCGCGTACACGCGCCACCACCCGCAGGCCGGGCTTGAGCCGCAACTGGCGTTCCATTTGTTGCGGAATCTGGATGTCCTGGGGAAGTGGACGGAAGTTGTACCGGGGCCAGCGCAGGAACGCCGCACCCTGCGCGTTTACGTCAACGATCGCGGTTGCCATCAGTTCGGTGCCGTGGTCCGCGCAGAAACGACAGATCTCAAAAACCAGGTGGTGCCTGGACTTGTCTGCGTGGAAGCGGATCCCCAGCCGTTGGGCGTAGGAGGCGAGTTCCTGGCTGGTCAGCTCGTGCAGTTCGTCGATATCA
>JBIKSY010000312.1:0-4369 GCA_044348365.1 Chthoniobacteraceae bacterium | reverse complement strand
GGGCTGATGAGTGCGCCGACGGTGGGCACGGCACGGCTCGCATCCAGCACGTGCACAATCGGGTGGTCGTAGACGGGAGCAATCTTCACCGCGGTGTGGGCCTTGCTCGTCGTCGCCCCCCCGATGAGCAGCGGCAGCGTGAAGCCCTCGCGCTGCATTTCGCGCGCCACGTAGATCATCTCGTCCAGCGACGGCGTGATCAGCCCGCTCAGGCCGATCACATCCACATTGTGCAGCCGCGCCGCCTCCAAAATCTTGTCGCACGGCACCATCACGCCGATGTCGATAACCTCGTAGTTGTTACACCCCAGCACCACGCCGACGATGTTCTTGCCGATGTCGTGAACGTCCCCCTTGACCGTGGCCAGCAGCACCTTGCCCTGTGCCCGGCCCCCGCCCGCCGCTTTTTCCTCCTCCATGAACGGCGTCAGATAGGCCACGGCCTTCTTCATGACCCGCGCACTCTTGACCACCTGCGGAAGAAACATTTTACCCGCACCAAAGAGGTCCCCGACGACGTTCATGCCGTCCATGAGCGGGCCCTCGATGACCAAAAGCGGCCGGCCGTACTTGACACGGGCCTCCTCCGCGTCGGCGTCGATGTAGTCGACGATCCCCTTGATCAAAGCGTGCTTGAGCCGCTCCTCCACGCTGGCGCGCCGCCAGGCCTGCTCTTCCTGCGCGGTCTCGGTTTTTTCGCGGCCCCGGATGGTTTCAGCAAAGGTCACCAACCGTTCGGTGGCCTCCGGCCGGCGGTTGAGCAGGACGTCCTCCACTAGGTCCAGCATTTTTCGGGGGATCTCCTCGTAGACCTCAAGCATCCCCGCATTGACGATCCCCATGTCCAGTCCCGCCCGGATGGCGTGGAACAAAAAAGCCGAATGCATCGCCTCGCGCACCGGATTGTTGCCACGGAAACTAAACGAGATGTTGGACACCCCGCCGCTGACCTTGGCATGGGGCAGGTTCGCCTTGATCCAGCGCACCGATTCGATGAAATCCACTGCGTAGTTCTGGTGCTCTTCGATGCCCGTAGCGACGGTCAGGATGTTGGGGTCAAAAATGATGTCCGAAGCCGGAAAGCCAACCTTGTCGACCAGCAACCGGTAGGAGCGGGCGCAGATCTCCTCGCGCCGCGCCAGATTGTCGGCCTGTCCTTTTTCATCGAAGGCCATGACCACCACCGCAGCACCGTAGCGGCGGATGCGCCGCGCCTGATCCAAAAACTTCTCCTCGCCCTCCTTGAGGGAAATGGAATTGACCACCCCCTTGCCCTGCAAGCACTGGAGCCCCGCCTCGAGCACGCTCCACTTGGAGGAGTCCACCATCACGGGCACCCTGGCGATATCCGGTTCGGGGCCGATGAGCTGTAAAAAACGGGTCATGGCCGCAACGCCGTCGAGCATCCCTTCGTCCATGTTGACGTCGATGATCTGCGCTCCGTTCTCCACCTGCTGCTTTGCCACGGCCACCGCCGCCTCGTAATCGCCGGCAAGCACCAGCTTTTGAAACTTGGGCGAGCCGGTGACATTGGTGCGTTCCCCGACGTTCACAAAGTTGGTGGCGGAGGAAATGTTAAACGCCTCGAGGCCCGAGAGCCTCAGCACCCCGTCATCCGCAATCTGCGGAACCACGCGCGGGGCGTGTTCGCTTACGGCCTCCGCCATGCGAGCGATGTGCGCCGGCGTCGTCCCGCAGCAACCGCCGATGATGTTGAGCAACCCCTCCTGCGCCCACGCGCCCAACTGGGGTGCGAGCGACTCGGGCGTTTCAGGAAAGCCCGTTTCCGAAAGCGGGTCCGGCAGACCCGCGTTCGGGTACACACTCAGGTACACGGGGGCGCACTTGGTGAGGTCCTCCACGCGCGGCCGCATTTCCTTCGGTCCCAGAGCGCAGTTGATTCCCACGCTCAAAAGCGGCACATGCGAAATGGAGTTCCAAAACGCCTCGGGGGTCTGCCCAGTCAGGTTGCGGTCGTTGTTCGCCTGCGTGAAGGTTACCGACGCCATGATCGGGATCCGGCGACGCCCGGGCGTAAAGCCGCCCCCACCGCTCGCGGGAACAGCGTCGATCTCCTGCTCCTCGTAGACCTCCAAAATCGCGGCAAACGCAGCCTTGGCGTTGAGCGTGTCGAAGATGGTTTCCACCAAAAGCGTGTCCACCCCGCCTTCAAGCAGCGCCTCCACCTGCTCCTTATAGGAAAAACGCAGCTGCTCAAAGGTCGCCGTTCGGAACCCAGAATCGCCCACATCCGGCGAGATCGAAAGGGTCACCGGCATCGGCCCGATGGCGCCCGCGACAAACTTCGGCCGCCCCGTTTTTTCCTGCACGCGATCGGCAGCCGCCCGGGCAATCCGCGCTGCAACAAGGTTCATTTCGCGCACCGTCTCCCGCATGAAGGGGTCCCGGATCACCCGCTCGATAAAGTCAGGATCCTTGCGCTTGCCGTGCTCGCCTTGAAACAGAAAGTCGTGCTCTCCAATGGTGGTGGCCGAAAAGGTGTTGGTCTCGATGATGTCGGAACCGGCCTCCAAGTAGCCGGTGTGAATCTCCTCGATCACCTGGGGCCGGGTGAGCAGGAGCAGTTCGTTGTTCCCCTTCTGGTCCTTGCCGGCCCAGCGGGCGAAGCGTTCACCCCGGTAGGCGGCCTCGTCGAGCTTGTAGCGCTGGACCATGGTACCCATGGCGCCGTCGATGAGAACGATGCGCTTTTGAAGGAGAGAAAGGAGCGGATGAATGGGTGCCATTGGTCGGGTGCAAATAAACCGCGTGAAGGAGGGCTGGGCAAGGAACAAACTCACGCATCATGATACGGAGATGGATCCGGCGAGCGCCGCGCAGCGCCGGTCCCCCAGTCCCATGCGGCGGGCCCTGCCGAGGTTGGAACGCCTACAGGGAGGCAAGCACCTCGGTGGTGATCTTCTCCACTTCGTCCAGGTCCACCTGCACATGCGCGACGGAAAGGAACCCCGCCTCAAACTGGGACGGTGCAAAATAAACGCCCCGCTCGCGGCAACCGTGGAAGAAGCGCGCAAAGGCGGCTTTGTCACTGTGCTGCGCGGAGGCTAGGTCGTGCACCTCACCGCCGGTGAAATACAGGCAGAACATCGAGCCGATCCTGCGGAAGTTGTAGTCGCGTCCCGTCGCCTTGAGCGCGCGGCGTACTCCGGCTTCAAAGGCGGCGCCCGTTTCCTCGAGACGCTTCCAGCCGTCGATCCGCGCCATCTCGCGCAACTGCGCCAGTCCGGCGGCAAGTGCGAGCGGGTTCCCCGAAAGGGTGCCCGCCTGGTAGACGGGTCCGTCCGGGGAAAGACAGTTCATGATTTCGGCACGTCCGCCAAAAGCGCCCACCGGCAGGCCGCCACCGATGACTTTGCCCAGGGCCGTCAGATCCGGAACAATGCCACACAATTCCTGATAGCCGCCCCTAGCCAAACGGAAGCCGGTCATGACCTCGTCAAAAATCAACACGGCACCGTGCTCCGTACAGAGTTGGCGCATCAACTCGAGGTAACCGGGCTTGGGCAGATACAGCCCCGCATTCGCGGGCACGGGCTCCACGATGACGGCGGCGATTTCCCTCCCTTGCGTTGCGAAGAGGGCGCGCAACGCTTCCGGATCGTTGTAGGGAAGCGTCAGCGTCAGTGCCGCGAGCGCCGCCGGTACGCCCGCGCTGTCGGGCGCTCCGTGCGTGAGAGCGCCGCTGCCCGCCTTGACCAACAGAGAGTCCACATGCCCGTGGTAGCAGCCCTCGAACTTCACCAATTTGTCCCTCTTGGTAAATCCACGGGCCAGGCGGATTGAGGACATCGTCGCCTCGGTGCCACTGCTGACCATGCGCACCTTCTGAATGCTGGGCACCCACTCCACAATGGTGCGCGCCATTTCCACCTCCAGCGGGTTGGGGATCCCGAAACTCACCCCCCGCTCCGCCGTCGTGGCGATCGCCTCGCGCACCACTTTGGGAGCGTGTCCAAGAATCGCCGGTCCCCAGGTGCCGACAAAGTCCACGTAACGCTGTCCGTCGACATCCCAGATGTGGGCGCCCTCGGCGCGGTCCACGAAAAACGGCTCCCCTCCCACGCCTCGGAACGCGCGGACGGGAGAGTTGACCCCGCCGGGGATCAACGTGAGTGCTTCGGAAAACAGAGCGGAGGAACGGGAGTGGGCTTCCATGATTGGGCAAGGCTTTAGCAGGAGCCGGCCCCGAGGAAAACGGCCATTCACCGGCGCGAGCCGGTCAGCAGAAAATATTCCTCCGCACTCAGGGGCGCGCTCGCGACCCATTTACGCGCCTCGTCGGGACTTTTGCGAAAATACTCCGCCGCGGCCTTCTCCAGGGCGGCCGAACGCTGAGCGCCCTTCAGAC
>JBIKSY010000311.1:0-4398 GCA_044348365.1 Chthoniobacteraceae bacterium | reverse complement strand
GCTTGGGCAGTTACCTGCGCAAGCTGAGGGCTTCCTGAGCGGCTAGCCGCAGCCCATTTGGCGATCAACTTTCATGCATAGTCCGCCGGAATGCCTGCGGGAGCCTGTGGCCATTCCCGTTTTTAGGGTAACCCTGCGTCATCCGTGCAGGGGGAGGACACGGAAACGTGTATCGGCTCCCTACGGATTGCTGAGCGCAGTTTTCCGGGCACGCCGGCTCTCCGCCACAAATTAAAAAAGGCACCCTTTCTGAAGGGTGCCTTTTTTGTGTGCGCAGTGAAGACGCCGCGGGGCTTTTAGGAAAGCGCCGCGATGATCGCATCTCCCATGGCGCGGGTTCCGACCCTCTGGGTGCCTTCGCTGTAGATGTCGCCGGTGCGGAAGCCCTGGTCGATGGCGGTGCGCACCGCGGCGTCGATCGCGTCGGCGGCGGCATGCTGCCCGAGAGAATAGCGCAGCAGCATTGCGGCCGAAAGAATCTGGGCGATGGGGTTGGCGATCCCCTTGCCGGCGATGTCCGGGGCCGTTCCGCCCGAAGGCTCAAAGAGGCCGAAGCGGCCGGAGGCAAGCTCCTTGGTGCCCAGGGAGGCGCTTGGAAGCATGCCGAGGGAACCGGTGATCATGGCCATTTCATCGGAAAGGATGTCGCCGAACAGGTTCTCCGCCAGCACGACATCAAACCCGCGGGGGTCGCGGATAAGCTGCATCGCGGCGTTGTCGACGTAGAGGTGGTTGAGCTGCACGTCCGGATATTGTGCCGAGAGGGCGGTGACGGTTTTGCGCCAAAGCACGCCGTTTTCGAGGACGTTGGCTTTGTCGATGGAGGTGAGCTTTTTGGAACGGCCCTGGGCCGCCTTGAAGGCAATGTGGGCGATGCGCTCGATCTCGCTCTGCTTGTAGATCATGGTGTCGACCGCCACGGCCTCGCCATTTTCCATGTGGGTGCCCTTGGGCTGTCCAAAGTAAAGGCCGCCGGTCAGTTCGCGCACGCAGAGGACGTTGAAGCCGCCGGCAATGAGCTCTTCCTTGACTGGGGAGGCGTGCGTCAGGTTGGGGAAGCACACGGCCGGACGCAGGTTCGCAAACAACTGGAAGTGTTTGCGCAGGGGAAGTAGCGCCGCGCGTTCCGGTTGCTGGTTCGGGGGCAGCCCCTCCCATTTTGGGCCGCCGACGGAGCCGAACAGGATCGCCTCGGACTGCTCGCAGACCTCAACGGTGTGTGGCGGAAGCGCTTCGCCGTCGTGGTCGATGGCGGCCCCGCCCACCCTTGCCTCGGTCAGTTCCAGCTGAAAGGAAAAGCGCCTCTGTACAACATCAAGCACCCGAATCGCTTCCTGCATGACTTCCGGTCCGATTCCGTCCCCGGCCAGCACTGCTATTTTGTAGGATTGCATAAAGCCGGACAGGTTAAGCGCAATCCCCGATTGAAGGGAAAAACAATGTCATCCGTTTGGGATGACCGTGCGGCGCCTGTGTGACGTTGCAACGCCCCGGGAGGACTGGGCGCAACGTGGCGGGATTGACAGTTTATAAGGCGCGGCGGAGGATCCGCCCCTACCCGTTACCCCATGACAAACCGCTTTTCACACATTCTCAGCCTAGGTGCGCTGGTTCTTTGCGCGCCCCAGGTAACTTTTGCCCAAGCTAATATGCCCGAAACGCCAACTGATGTTAAGGCCGCTCCCGAGGATGCGGTGAAAACCGCCTCCGGCCTCGCCTCCAAGGTCCTTGCCAAGGGCAAGGGCTCCGCCCACCCGGCTGCCGCCGACACGGTGACGGTGCACTACTCGGGCTGGACCACCGACGGAAAACTTTTTGACAGCTCCGTCAAACGTGGGGAACCCACCAGTTTCCCCCTCAATGGCGTAATCAAAGGCTGGACCGAGGGGGTCCAGCTCATGGTGGAAGGAGAAAAACGCCGGTTTTGGATCCCTGCGGATCTGGCTTACGGCGAAAACCCCGGCGGGGGGCGGCCCGGCGGGTTGCTGGTGTTTGACATCGAGCTTCTCTCCATCAAGAAGGCCCCGAAGGCCCCGGAACTTTCCGCTCCCGCGGATGCCGAGAAAATGCCCTCGGGTGCCTCGGCGAAGTTGGTGGCAAAGGGCAGCGGTACCAAGTCGCCCAAGTCCGAGGACACGGTAAAGGTAAACCTCGCTCTTTGGAGTCCTAGCGGCGAGCTGTTGCAGAGCACCGACCAAGATGGACGGCCCGCGGAGTTACCCTTGGACAAGCTGCGCATCGGAGGGCTGCCGGAAGTCATCAAGACGATGGTGGATGGCGAAAAGAAGGTGGTGTGGATTCCGGCCAGCGTGGCGTTTGGACCCAACCTGCCGCCCGGAGCGCCTGCCGGGGGCATTGTGGTGGAGGTGGAGCTGGTTTCCTTCAAGGAGGGGGTGCCGCCGCCGCCGGTGCCGGCTGACGTGGCGGCCGTGCCCGCCGATGCAGAGAAGACCGCTTCCGGACTCGCCTCCAAGGTGCTCTCCAAAGGCTCCGGCAAGGAGCATCCGAAGGCGACGGACAAGGTCACGGTCCACTACTCCGGCTGGACGTTGGATGGAAAGCTTTTCGACAGCTCCGTCACCCGTGGGGAGCCGAGCAGTTTCGGGTTGAACCAGGTGATCGCGGGTTGGACCGAAGGCGTCCAGCTCATGGTCAAGGGGGAGAAGCGTCGGTTCTGGATTCCCGCCGGGCTGGCCTATGGAGAGAACCCGGGCGGAGGGCGCCCGGGCGGAATGCTGGTGTTCGACATCGAGCTTTTCGAGATCCAAAAGTAGGGTCCTATCCTCAGGGGTGGTGCCCAGGGCACAGCCCGGAAACGCCGTAACCAACTGGGGCCCAGACAGCCCTGCAAGGGTGTTTTGAAACGCCGTTGCAGGGCTTCTTTGTGTGTGGCCGCAAAAAGAGCGGTCTTTTTGAGATCCCCAGTGGCGAGTTTCGGATGCACGTGTATTTTCCCGAATGCCGAATCCACCCCATGACTCTCTAGCAGACTACCTCGAGGCGCACTCGCTGCTGGAGACGCTACACAACAGAAAGGGCCGCCTGCTGGAGGAGGCGGGTCCGGTGCCAGAAAGCGGGGCCGCCCCCGAGTCCCTCATCGCGCTGGTGGATGCCGGCATCCAGAAGGCTGGTGCGCTGGTGGTGCAATACGAACAGCAGATTGAAGGGGGGCTGCAGACTGTCGCCAACCACGCGGATTCGGGGCGGGAGCTTTTTTTGGACATCTCCAAGAGGATCAGGGAGTTTTGTGCCCTACTTGGCGAGAATCCGGAGGAGCTCAGCGAGGATCAGTGGTTACGCTGGGAGGGAGTACTTGAGGATTATGCGACGTTGCACGCCGAATGGGCCCAGAAAATGCCTCCCGCAGAGTGCCCTCCGCCTCTGGAATAGGAGGGGGGCAGGCGGCTGGGCCCTGAAATCAAACGTCAAAATGCCGTTGAAAACGGGCGGTTAAGGGCGCCTCTGTCTCCCTCCGTCCCCAAACAAAAAACGGGCCGCCGAGTGCTTTTGGTGCACCCGGCGGCCCTTGTCGGAGCCGGTTGGCTGTCTTTGAAAACGCGCGGTTTAGTTTTTCGACTTGGACAACGCCTCCGCCGATTGCTGCGCGCTGGTCATCCGGTAGATCCCCTTGCCGGAGCGGATGATACGCGGGTTGCGCTTGCCGATGCTAGAGAGCCACACGTGGACGTTCCGGTAGTTGGCACCCACCTTCTCTGCGATTTCCGCGACCCGGATTCCCTCGGGGTCCGCATTTTCTAGCACCTCCAGGATGCGCCGGCTCACCTCCCCGCGCTTGGCCCGGGACGCTTGCCGAAGGGAGCGGTTGCGGCGTTTCTTGGGGTTTGACGACGTTTCCAAATCGGTCTCACGCAGCTCGCTCTCCAGCCGGTAGCGGCCGGGGCCGAAGCGCTTGAGCTGGGGAAAGCGCTGTGTGGCGGTGTGAAACCAGGAGTGAATGTTGACCGGCTTCATCCCGAGGGCGTCCGCAATCTCTCGCACCCGCGCCCCGTGGCTGCCTGCCTCCCTGAGGAAATCCACAATGCGGCTGCGCAGTTCTCCCCGGCGCATCCTTCGCTTTGAGCCCTGCTGCCCCTCCTTCGGGGTTGAGTCGGCCTCCGCTCTGAACTGGTTTTGTGCCGACTGTGCGGAATGGAGCAGGTCGCTCTGCAAAAAATGGATCCTTTCCAGCACGGCATTCAGGGAACCGGCGAGATTGAGGCGCGTCTGCTCCAGTTGAATGAGTTCCTTGAGGGATTCCATCCGCTGTTGCGGTGCGGCGGTAGGCAGGGCGGTGCGGCAGAGGGGGCGTTCGGCTTGGTTGAGGTACATCGTGTTGGTGGTTTGAGTTGAGGTGAGGTGAATTGCTGTTAGTTTTTGAATCAGGCTGCAATTGGTGAA